>JAQXEX010000023.1 GCA_029250625.1 Candidatus Poseidonia sp.
GTCTATGAGATTCTAATTCGATAACCTCTGGATTATCATAATCGTACAGGAAATTACTCTTTTTTGGTTTCCTTTTGCTCCCACCCGAGTTGACTGTGTTGAGTAGAAATTCTACTTTTTCATTTGTTTCATTAGCAAAAATATTGTGCGGTGTTATGTTTTCAGCATTGTTTAGTTGGAGATTGATTTCTAGTAATTCGAAGGTGTTGGGATTTGCTTCAATCGCTGTTATTTCCTTACAATGTTTTGAAAGTGGTATTGCTAATGAGCCAATGTGAGTTCCAACAATCAAAACCTTTGATTTATTATTGATGAATTTCTTTAGACGTTCAACTTCTTCGATGCCAAAACCACCAGAACGTAACTTTTGACCTACTTCAAGGTCTTCTGGGTCAACTGCGAATAAACCGTTTTCGCTGTTCGTGATGATGGCTTTGATATTATGGCCGAGTTTCTTCCTAAGTCGCTTTGATTTTATTTTCTTAAAACCAAGATTAAGGCGCCAATAAAACGCTCTAAGCATGTCGAATCCTCGTACACAACATGACCTCTTCGCCATCGGCTACTTCGGCGGATTGAGATTCTTTCCCAATGAACCATCCGTCATTTCCACTGTCCATTCGTTCATCAAAACGAGGAATATTGCGGACACTCAAGCGAACTCTCATGTTGATTCTTTGCCGTGGTCTGCTATTTGGAATTATGGTCAAACAGGGAATGGTGGTCCATCACTAACGCAAATGTTCACAAGAATGCTGACTCAAACAAGAACCCTGAATTGGGCCACTTTCTTTGATTACTTTCCGTTTCAATCTTTGTGCAAAACATAAACTGAAACCCTTGTCTTAGGTTGTTGTTCCCTTCGATTAAGAAGCCATATGGCCCAATCAAACGGACCAAGTTTTTGGCCCATCTTCCTTTCAACTTAACCACATTTGAGAACATAAGCCGCTGTTTCTGGCTTTCTTAGGACGCGACGATTGAAAAAGGGAGGCGTTCACGGGAAGTTATGAGCGGAAAGACGGCTATGATTACAGGTCTCACCGGACAAGACGGGTCATATTTGGCTGAATTGCTTCTTGAAAAAGGATATACGGTCCATGGTTTGGTCCGCCGAGTATCTCAACCCACCTCTGGACGAAGCCTCATCAATCACTTGATGGAAAACGAAAACTTTCATCTGTTGAACGGAGACTTGGCCGACCAGAACTCAATCGACAATGCGGTTGCTCAAACCCAACCTGACGAATTTTACAACCTTGGAGCCATGTCATTCGTTCCAGAGTCATGGCGCTCTCCAATGATGACCGCTGACATAACCGGTCTTGGAGCGCTCCGCTGTCTTGAAGCCATTCGAAAGCACGCTCCGAACTGCCGATTTTACCAAGCCGGTTCGTCTGAACAATACGGCAAGGTCCGAGATGTTCCTCAAACGGAAATGACTCCATTCCATCCACGCTCCCCGTATGGATGCGCCAAGGTGTTCGCCTTCGAAATCACCCGCAACTACCGTGAATCGTACAATATGTTTGCCTGCACTGGAATCCTCTTCAATCACGAAAGCCCACGCCGTGGCCTAGAATTCGTGACCCGTAAAGTGACGATGACTGCGGCCAGAATCGCTCAAGGTTTTGACGAGTGTTTGTGGATTGGAAACGTTGATGCAAAGCGTGACTGGGGATTCGCTGGAGACTATGTCGAGATGCAATGGCGAATGCTCCAACAAGACAAGCCAGGAGATTATGTCGTTGCCACCGGCCGAACACACAGTGTCCGTGACATGATCACACTTGCATTTTCACATGTCGGAATGAACTTGACATGGTCTGGAGAGGGCGTTGATACCATCGCTACAGACCAAGACGGCAACGTTCGTGTTCGTACAAACCCCAAGTTCTTCCGCCCAGCGGAAGTTGATTTGTTGATTGGTGACCCTTCACTTGCAGAAAAAGAACTGGGCTGGGTCCCGGGGACTTCATTTGAAGAATTGGTTCAAATGATGGTTGATTCAGACATGACCATCGTCAAAGAAGCAGTCGTCGGAGGATATGCTCCTCCAATTCCCCCAGAGTGATCGGACCACAGCTGCTTTGACTTCATCGCATGAAGTACGAATCGACAAGAAATTAGAGATGTACTGTTTCTGTTAATTGGATGAGCATGAACTCCAACCCAATTGTGTAAATGACTCAAAATAGCATAAATTTGTTACTTTGCCGTTAAAAATATTATAACTCGTTGGAATCATTTCAATTTATGGCGGAAGGTCTTGACCTGCTGGATGACATTGGATTAATTTTGAGCGTATTCATCCTTCTCTTCATTTCGTATTTTCATCTTCGTCCTGTCCAGGATGAACGAACATGGGATCGCAAAATGGGTGCATCCTTGGTCATTTGGCTGCTGTTGTATTTTATTCTACGCAGGTTACAAGAATTGGTTCCAGCAGTCGGTATTGACAATCCGGACGTGAGCGGAGTCGTGGTTGAACTCACCGGTTATTTTTCATCGATGAACTTCTATTATGTCCACCTCTTTTTGATGCTCTTGGTCCCGATTCCATTTTTGAGAAACGGCTGGCAGATTGGAGCACTAGGGCTGCTCGTCATTCTGTGCACATACATTGACCGCTCAGCCGTCGCAGCTGGCGCCGACCCTCACTACAACTCAATGCTACTCATGTGCATGATCTTAGCAGCGTGTCTAGTTTGTTTCAGCGTTGGATTGAGATTCCTTCTGTTTCCACCAGCCCTTGAGGACAAGAGCGAGGATTCCCTCGCTTTGCGGCGTTCTGGCTTTTTCGCCCTCGGGACCATTGCGGTTGTCATGGACAACATGATTTTCCGCTCTATCGGATTTCTAGACGGTTCAGGCAACGCTTGGTGGACGTTCCCCACAGTCAACTATTCTGCTGCTTCCTCAGGGTACAATTACGCTATGGTCACCCTTGCAGAGATGACGTTTGTGCTTGGTGTCTTTTCGTTCATGATGTGCTCTTTTGCGGTTGGATCAATCTATCACATTACGCAGGTCATCCGAAAGAAGCACCCTGTGAGTCTTGCGACGGTGTTCTCCGGCTACATGCTTTTCATCTGGTCCTTGGTGATGTTCCGACATTGGGCCTACGTCAGCGGATATGCAAATTGGGATATGTTCGGGCTTCCAATGGATGAGAACGCTGAAATTATCACGGCGCTCAGCGATGGATTCAGTTTTCACTTAATTTACCCCACCATCGCACTGTTGCATGCCGTTAAGTTTGGACTCATCAGTATTGAAAGCGAGCGTGACCAGAAAATTCTGCGCGTTGTAGCACTCATGGTGATGGTTGCTATAACTGCAGTCTTTACAACCCTGCTTGAAGTGATTATACCCGTGCCTGACATTGTTCTTGCAGTCCTTTGCGGGCTTGTTCTTGCAACAGGATGGGAACGACATCTCATCGATGCCTTGGAACCTGATGAGGAGATGAAAACCATTTCATGGGCTTGGCCAGGCAACGAAAAAGCCATGATTTGGGGCGTTAATCTCATGATTGGAATTCCGTTTGTGATGAAAGTTCTCACAGGGGTGATTTGGTGATGTATACCGAAAAGGAACTGATGGCCCTCAAGAAGTCCGAACTGAGCGAGATTGCCAAAGAATTCGACCTTCCTTCATCGGGGACAAAAGACGAGATTACGAAACGTATCATCATCCATCAAACCGAACGTTATGATGAGGAAACCGAACGACTTGAAGATGTCCTGTACCACAATCCTGAGGAAGGTGAGGGGATTCAGGTATCGCTTGATTCTGAAACTGTTGTGGGTTCCATTGTAGAGGCTCAAGCAGAGAGTTCTTCGGACTCTAAGATGAACAATGAGGCACAAAGTACCGACGAATCAAATTCGGAGCACCGTGTTTTCACTGAACTTCCAACCCGGTTATTTGTCGCAGGAGGGCATAACTACAAACCCTTCATCGCCACCCTTGCAGTCGTCTTCATCATGATGTTCGGCTATGGCTTCCAGGATTATTACGGGGTTCATTTTTCATATGAAGGAGACGATAAAGCCATTGTTGATTGCATACACGTGATCTATTATTCTGATGGAAACGGAAACGATTCAGAATACAACCCTACAAGCCAAGCCAATCTCGATTGTGCAGAGTTATTGGACGAATCACCCAATTGGTGGCAGGAGGAGATGGACGCTTGGGTCCAAAGTCTCCTCAATTCTGCTACTTCGGACGGCAATCACACCGGGTTCGTATGGACCCAGCCTGGAATTGATACAATGGCGTATCTTGGTGCAACGACCTTTAACGCAAACATGAGTGTATTTGGAGACCCTCTCGCAGGAGACGAGTTCACTGAGCAGCATCTTGCAATTTGGAACGGCTTTGGAGCAACATTCCCTGGCGGTGGAAACGATTCCATCGAGAGTTTGCTCCAAGGGGGAAACAGTCCATTCTCAATTTACATGCCTGCAGGAATCGTTGACTACAAACCCACGGGTTATCTGTGGACTCAATCAGGAATCGACACCATGGCTTACCTGGGTGCTACCACCTTCAATACGAACATGAGTGTCTTTGGAGACCCTGTCGCAGGTGATGTATTTACTGAGCAACACCTTGCTGTTTGGAACGGATTTGGCGGGATGTTCCCGGGCGGTGGAAACGACAGTATTGCAGATTTACTCCCAGGCGGGGCAAGTCCCTTCGCCATTTACATGCCAGCAGGAATTGTTGAAGATGCCCCAACAGGGTATCTTTGGAGCCACCCTGGAGTCCCCACAATGAGCTATCTTGGTTCGTCCACATTCGGGGCCAACATGAGCGTTTACGGTGACCCCGTCCCGGGGGACGTCTTTACTGAAGCCCACCTTGCTGTTTGGAACGGCTTTACGCTCGCCCTTGGAGGAGGAAACGACAGCATTGCGAGTTTGCTGCCCGGCGGAAACAGCCCGTTTTCGATTTACATGCCCAGTGGAATTGTCATCACGCAAGTGGAATGGGACAACCAAACGCCATCGGTGAGCAATGTCACTCTGTCTGTAAACAATTCAACCACACCTTCAGTGTATTCGCTCAACTATGTGTTTTATGACGGACAAAACGGTACTGATAATTCAACCGTTGAATGGTTTGTCAACGGGACCTATGTCGCCAATACAACCACGTACACGGCCAACCTCGCCAACGGTTCTACCATCATGTGCATCGTGACACCATACGACGATGTGTACTGGGGTGTTCCCATAGAATCAGACACTCTGTTGATTGCGGTTGAAAACCAAGCGTGATGGACTCCAACTCCCCGAGAATGAAGTGGAGTCTTTTTAGGAGTCCGAGATAAGTTCACATCATGGCACACCCCTGGAGGTTTGATGGCTTTCCTGGCCGCGTCCTTTGGGTCGATTTGACCAAAGGAACTTGTGAAGGGCGAGACATTCCCCACGAATGGTGCCTTTCATCCATGGGAGGAAAAGCCCTTGCAACAAAACTACTCGTTGAGTGGGACACAACGGATTACGATTCAGCGAGCTCTCAGATCCATCCAGTGACCGGGAAAATGGATGCAGCATCCCATCCGACGACCCCACTTTTGTTCATGACGGGTCCGTATCAGGCATCCAAGATTGGCTCGTCAGGTCGCGCGGTGGTTGTCACTCGGTCTCCCTTGACCGAGTGTTACATTGACACTTACATTGGTGGAAACATTGGACATGACCTCAGAAAGGCAGGATGGGACGGGCTCTTCATTACGGGTTCCAGCGAACGCTGGGTGCGGCTTGAAATCAATGACCAACTAGCGACTCTTCACGATGCAGAACCTTTGCTAGGACTCACCACTTGGGAGGTTGAGCAACACCTCGATGAACTCGGCGAATGCCTTTCAATCGGACCTGCGGGTGAACACGGAATTCGTATTGCTTCGCCATTGACGGCTGGAAGACGGGCTGCGGGGCGCGGAGGAACGGGCGCCTCATTCGGCTTCAAACGCCTCAAAGCAGTCACCGTCAAGGCAAGTTCGGATTCGTCTTCCATGGTCCGTTATGCAAACGAATTTTCCCTCGGAGATGCTGTCAAAAAGCAGCGGAGTGAAATGGGCCTGCGACGGAAATCAGGTGACCCCTTCTACAGTTTTGGAACAAGCCGGGGACCACTCTACGCGGCTGAAAACGGACGAATGCCGACCGCAAATTATGCATCAACAGACGCTCAGATGCCCGACCTCTTGACGCTCAAAGCCGGAGGCGGTGAGGGTGGCCAAACTGCGGAAGCAGTCCGAAAAGGAGCAACTCCTGTTCCCGTTCAAGTCAAACTCTCAACTCACGAACTTTCTGGCGAACACTGGCATGAATCTCTCCCAGACGCCAAACAGTCAGGTTGCTGTGCTCCATGCCCTATTGCATGTGAGGCTGCTGACCGTCCGGTTGTTGATGGAAAGAAGACTCGTGGTCGGCCGGTTCACATGAATCGTGTTGACCGTCCTGAATACGAGACCCTTGCGATGTTGGGGTCCAATCTCGGCATCGGCTCAAGTCTCGACGTGATGGATGGAAACGATGCATGCAACCGATTGGGAATGGATACCATCAGTTCAGGGGCCGCTCTTTCATTTGTATGTGAAGCAGCGGAACGAGGATGGCTGCCGACATCTTGGTCGGACCATTTCCACGCACCCTTTGATTTCGGTTCGTTCAAGGAAGGCGACGTTGTCCCGTGGAAGTTTGGGATTCCAGAACTGCCACCATTGGCCCTCCATCTCTTGGCTCATGCAACTCCCGGGGACGGGACCCTCTTTGGGACGCTTACTGCGGGAGCAGTCGGTATGAGCGAATGGATTGAGAATGAAACGGGTCATCCGACAACCCGGCTGACCGCTCACTGTAAGGGCCTCGATTTACCAGCATGGGACCCTCGCGGAAAGCGTGGAAACGCCATGGCCTACATGACCTCAAATGTCGGAGCCAACCACATGCGTGCGAATTACAAGGACCCAACAGGGCTTCCAGACCGCTCGGCAGTTGACCTCATGGGTGAACTTGTCATGAGTCAGCACAGCATCGTAATACGCGACTCAATGATTCTGTGTGCTTTCGCCAAAGGTGCTACACCCGACCACATCATGCTCGATGCATGGAATGCGATTACCGGTGAGGGTTGTGAGTGGAGTGACCTCATGGAGCGAGCTCAAGTTCAGTGGGACGCTGCTCGTCAATGGAATGTAGACCATTGGGTGCGACAAGGAAAAGATGCCAAGGATGAGGATCTGCTCTCATGGCGATTGCGAAACGAACCCGTCACGAGTGGCGTTGCATCGGGAATGGTATCCTTCGTTGATGAATCCGATGAAGAAGCGTGCATGGCAGCCTATTATGAGCATCGAAATTGGAGTTCCGGAGGGTTGCCCATTGGAGTCTGAAGAAGACCTTGAGCCCACTTCAAAAATCAAACGAAATGCATTGATTGTGTTCGCATTGCTTTCACCTCTTCTCTTGGTGCAAGCATGGATTTTTGGGGCGGCGCCTGATGTCCCCTTTGCAACCATGCCTTCATGTGAATCCAACAGTCAAAATTGTGCTCATTTGGGCGGTGGAGATACCTTCCGGATGGACACGGCCCTCAACTTGACTAACGATGTTGAGCTGAATACCTCTCTTGCCGCTCTCACAAATTGGGTCGTAGAAAACGACCTCCGGATCCTTGTGGAAGAATCGGTTGAAGGCGAGGAGTACTACATTCACGCCGTTGCTATAACCCCGTTTTGGAGGTTTCCTGACGACGTAGTTGTCCAACTGCGACAATTGAGCAATGGCGGCACGGAGTTTGAACTTCATTCCCAATCGCGACTCGGACAGAGCGACATTGGGGTCAATCCTGACCGTCTGCTTGAACTCCACTCGCTCTTGGAAGGCGCTTAGGATATTTCACTTCTGAACAGGCTGCAGCCCTTCAGTGTCCATATCCCATCCATAGGGCCATCCGTTCTCATCCACAAATACAACGTTAACACCGTGTCCAGATTTGTGAAACCCAATCAGTTGAATTTCATGGATGCTATGGCCACTGGGAGCCTTACCAAGAACAGGAAGTCGATGGCGAGCGAAGAACGATCGTTTTCGTGGTGCGTTTTTTTCGCCTTCCGCTTTCATTGAGCGTCGCGTCCCTTCGACATCATCAAACCACGGCAACGGCCCCTCCGGAGAAAATCGCAGACCCAAAATCATGTCAATTCCAGTGGTCTCTTGCGCAGCATCAGCATCGGGCCCACTGGGAATCGCCGGGGCGTTTGGATGCGTATGGAGCCAATGCGTAAATCGCCCCGCTCTTGAGCCGCGTTGGCTCGAGAACATGTCATCGGTCCAATCCTCTGGGAGGTGATGGACGGAGTAGGAATCGCCGCGATTTACGATGTGAGCCTCACTGATGGTGTAGCCCTGGCCCTGAAACAAATTTCCATGAACTTCATCGCCGGAAAAATAGGCGTCAACCTGAGGTTTGTGCGGTTGGTTTGGATCAATGTCAATCCCGACTAAAATCTCGTCCGGTAGTGCCTGCAAGGCCCACCACACGAGCGATTGAAAGACCGGACCGGGTAAGTGTATTTGGGCCATGTAACCGCTACGCTGCTCGTAAGAATCACGGTTATAGGACGTCATCAGTGCCTCCAACCAGTCCTCGACCATGAACCGTCCAAGGAGAAGTTCATCATCAAGGGTCCGACGAGGACAATCTTTGAAGAAGGGTAGTGTCAAGGGTACACCATGGCGAAGAAGAAGGGCGGATTCGGTCGGTTTCTCGGGGCCATCACCGGTAGCCCTTACGAAAAGATGTTGAAACAGGTTGAAAAACTGGTTGATCAATACGGCGAAGAAGAGGAGGAGCTCGCTTCACAACTCGAAGCACTGGTCGACCAGACCGGTGATTTGTTTGAAGCCGAAGACATTGATGAAGAAGAACATGACCTCCTCATTGAATCCATTGAAGAAGCCGACCCAGAAGGCCGTGTATTCGGAAAACTAGGAACGGAAGAAGATGCATTTTATTCAGGCGATGTGCCTAATGCGCCTGAACTTAACATGGGCAAGCGGATTAACCTCGACGACCTCATGAAATCCAAGGGTGACGAATTCACTGGAAGTTTTGGAAAAGAAGAGTTCGACGAATTCCGTGAAAAGATGACCGAAGATTTCTACCAAGAGTCGGACAATGCGATTCGCCAAGGTGACCATCAAGCAGAGATTCGAACAACAAACCGTGTGTTTGGAGGTGCCGAATCGGATGTTGACGATGCAAAGCGTCGCATTTCTGAGGAATCTGGAATGGCCAATCCTAATGCTGCCGAAGAAGTTCTTGAAGAAGAATATGAGGACGAAGGCGATGATAATTATTCCATTGATGAAAACGGTGTTGAATGGTTCGAGGACGAAGATGGCTATTGGTGGTACCGAGAGGAAGGCCAAGCCGACTGGCAGCCTTACGACGAAGAGTGACTGGACCAAATTTCCAGCTCTGACACGGTGAACTTGATGGTTCCAAAATCTGCACCAAGTTCAACCATAGCCCGATTTTTGGACGGTTCACTCGACATTGCAACGATGACATGAGGTCTTGATACGCTTGATGTAAGAAGTTCTTTCAAAACATCATATCCACTGGTTGGAGGCATGAAATGGTCAAGCAACAACACATCTGGGTTGAAGGATTCAATGTGCGCAAGAGCATCGTCGGAATTCCATCGCTGTTGAAATGTTAAATTACTCACATCGATGCCTGAAGAAACGAGCATGGCTTCAATGTCGTACATGTCTTCAAAGGCGAGAACTCGCATGGGAAGCCCTCATTCAGGAATCGGTTGTTGCTCCCACCAAGGTGGCGCTAAGAACCACCGTTCATCGTCCACAGGTCGGTCGATCAGCGGCAGGCTAAGGGTTGACGATTCGTCAAAATTGACGTTGAGGCCGACCGGAGAGCACGGGCTTGGAAGGTAGTCTTCCCCGCTCTCGGACAGAACGATTTCAATCTGTGTTCCTTCCGTCAGCATGACGTCCATTGGATTGAATTCCATGAGCATGAGATAGGATTGGAACGGCAGTGCTGTTTTGGCTTCAAGGCCTCCGTCACGATAACGCACATCCATCGTTGCATGACCCAATCGGAGGCCGTCACCGTACATTGTAGCAAATATTTGGCCGCCCTGGCAGGCCAGCGTGTCGACGGAGAGATGGAGTGTAGGCATACCTGAGATGTGAATCGCTTCCTCAAGAGGCGCAAGTTGGAACGAACGTTGATTGTTGGCGTTGACCGTTCCTCCTGAACCATCGGCGTTGTCTAACGTTACGGGCCACCACGTCATGTCTTCAGGAGGCCAGGTTTCCTCAACATGCCATTTCCCATCGTTGGTTTGAATTTGCACCATGGGTTCGGGTTCTTCTCCGATATCCTTGAGATAGTAGTTGAACCAAGCAAAGAGTTCAACGGCCCAATCCATTCTGCTCATGTTCGGATATGCCTCTTGACCGTAGCCAGACGACAGTTCGCTGTGTCGGTCAGGTTGGTCGGGATAATTGTGTGCCCATTGACCTGAAATTGCTCGTGCATTAATGCCTGCATCCCGTAGGAGCTGGTAAGTTGGGAAGGCGTGATATGGGTCAACGTTCCAATCTTGAAGTCCCCAAACCAAATACACACTTCCTTGATAATTCTCGAGAACATCAGGAAGGTGGCGTCGCTCGTCCCAATAGTCGTTCCATTCTGCACCACCAAATTCCGCCCCAGCCCAAGTAGAAAACGGGTTGAGTGGCCCGATGAGGTCATCACTGCACATGCGCATATCGTCGGTTGTACCGTCGGTGGTTGCACCTTCGTAAAGAGCGTCGTAAAGCATGGCTCTTGACTCTGAAGAGCCGTTGCGGTAGAACATCTCTTGGACGCCGATTGACCCTGATATGGGAACGATGGTCTTCAGATGTTCAGAAGGTTGTTGCGCTGCTTCCCAATTGGTCGTTCCAGCGTAGGATTTACCCATGAGGCCAACGTTGCCGTTGGACCATTCCTGTTCGCCGAGCCAGTCGACAACGGCTTGAATTCCAGTTTGCTCCCCCAATCCTTTCACGTCTTGGCAGTGCGTGGATTGACCGGTTCCAAACGTTGAGGCTTGGGCGAGCGCGTACCCGTGCGGGACAAACGTATCGTAAACCCATTTTCCAACGCCGCCATCAGGTACGGTGTTGGGTGATGAGTCATCGCCAGCCACGCCCTCTCCACCAAAATCATAGTACGGATGAATGGTCATGATCACTGGAATTTTCTCTCCTTCGGGAACATCAGGCAGCCAGAGGGCAACATGCATCAGCGCATCTCCGGGGAAGCCCGCATCTTGTTCACTCGCAGGCAAGTCAACTTCGATGAAATGCTCCTCGTAAGGCAGTGCCTCGTAGGTTCCATTCACGGGGAGTTGAGCTCGCATCGTATCCATCGGCAAGTCCATTGTGTGGCGAAGTTCAAGGGGAGTCTCCCACCATTCGCCAGAAAAAGCACCGTTTTCTTTGGCCGACTGTGTGAGGTTTGTTCCAAGCGTCATTGCGAGCATGAGCACAGCGATGGAAACAGCGATGGTCGCTCCAGCAGAGATGTTCAATTGGCGACGCCCTTTCCCTTCCACTGGCTCAAATGGAGCCTCTTCATGGCCTGGCGCATCAACAAGGGCAGCATCAAGTGCCAAACTGACACTGACGGTCTGCGGAACGGCGCTCATGCCCATACGACCGAGTTCAGTCTCAAGAGGCTGACGCTCAGGCGTGTTCATACGGCAGGCTCTGCATTGTTGCCGGGGATTGCTCTCAGCAGACCCATTGCATGAAGTAAAATCCCCATAGCGATGACGCCATGGATGACGGAAATCCAATGCATCTTAGCAAACATTTCACCCAAGCCGTACTGCAGAACCCATGCAGACAGCAAACCGAATGACATTCCCTTGAGTTTGGCATCATCTGTCTTGGACATCACCACAAATGCAACCAATCCGATACAGGCGACCAGGCCGATTTGAGCGGTCCATGCGTGACTAGCGGCGGTATTGTAGTCGTATTTTGATGACAAGCCGGTTGAGGCTTGACTGAGCGTTGTTATGATGACGAGGATCACCATCCATCGGGCGTATTTGAGCATGTTTTGGTTGGTCGAGGCTTCTTCCATGACCCGTAGAAGCACCTCAGACTTTTGTGTGTAGCGGTCCATTCACAGTTCACCCGCACGATTCATGGAGGAGATGCTCCTGCGACAACCATGACTCGCCCGATGGTGATACGGTCCCTCCTCATGGTCGGACTGTTTCTAACCGTCTTGCTGCCCTCAACAATTGGGGCACAGCAATCCGAACCGTTGTGGCGAAGCAACGGTTTGGACCCAACGCTGTGGGAGGACCGTCCAGAAACGGAGGATTCACCGATGATGGAATCCTACAAAGGAAACGCCGTCATTGAACTTCAAGTGACTTACCAAGAAGGACATTTTTCGGGACAAACTGATGGGACCATCATCATTGAATTGTTTGAACAATGGGCCCCCATTACAACGGAGAACATGATTTCACATGTTGAATCGGGACTGTATGACGGCATCTTTTTCCATCGTGTGATCAACGATTTCGTGACACAATCTGGTGACCCGACATGCAAAACTCTTGGAGCTTATCCTGCAACTGCCCCATCATGTGGGAGCGGTGGCACTGGCGAGACCATACCACTTGAACTCAATGACAACCTCTCCCACGTTGACGGTGCCATTGCGATGGCTCGAAGTCAAGACCCAGATTCCGCAGACGCACAGTGGTACATCGCTGAAACAGAAGCTCACAATCTTGACCCAGAAAACCGAGACGATGAAGGCTATGCTACGTTCGGAATTGTCCGGGACGGAATGACCCACATCCGTGCAATCGCTGAGACTCCGACATCAGACGAACCCACTGGAACCGATGTTGACAATCCATTTTCTTCAGCAGGAAGGCCAGTTTATGAGGCCAAGATCACCTCGATGGTAATGATTGGAGTGGCTGATCCGGACGGTACAATTCGCAATCCTCCTTCCGAGGTTTTAGAGAGCAGTTCATTTGCTGAAACCGTCGTGAAGGTCGTGACCATCCCTCTTGTTCTTCTGTTGCTGGCTGCCATCCCCGTGGTTGTTGTCCGGGGGCGGAGTGAAGAGCCCTTAGGGATGTACAAGGAAGCCATCATAATTGATGCAGAATTGATTGATGATGGGTTGTGATGTAATGGAAGGTTCGAACCGCATCACAGTATGTTTGGTACTTTGCCTCATTCTCTCCGGTTGTATCTCCTCTGCTCCAGTTGTGGAGGAAGGTGAAAATACTGCTGATGAACCCCCTGCTGTGGAAGCGGAAGCAGTCCCTGAATGGGCCGCAACTTCCCATAACGGCACTCAATTGAGCAGAACATCAATGTCGCAAGGTCCCTACATTGCTTATTTCTCAGCACCATGGTGTTCGCATTGTGAAGCTACTTTGGATACCTACGATCACGTGATTCCAGAAGGTAAAATGATGGTTTTTTCTCAAGATGATGACCCTGACTTTTCCAACATGAGCACCTGGCACGAGACCACGGAAACCAACCTCAATCGTTCCATCAATCGACCGTTCATGCTGATGCCGGAATTTTCGAACGAAATGGGTGTGAAGTCAATCCCCCATGTGGCTTTCATCAACGAGCAGGGCTACGTGTTCCAAACCGAGGTGGGGAAACGAACCAATCAAACCATGATTGGAGAGATTTGGAATGCGACCTTGAGTGCGACCTTCAATGAAACAACCGGATGGTCATGACCTCTCGGGTCGACATTCAATGTCATAGACCACGTGGCGGACATAGGGAGCGTACCATTTGACCCGTTCAAGGTGGTCACCTCGAATTGTAAATCCAAGTTCCATTCTGTCACTGAGGGATTGGAATTGTTCAATCGTCTTGCGTTTCCAATCGCTGATTTCTTCTTCTTTTACATTCATGTGAACGTGCAACCAACCTCCTTCGGATTTCAGAGCCTGGAGACACAGGCCCCATGCGGCTTCTGACGATGGAAGCAAGCCAAGATGGCATCGGTCAGCAATTCTTTTGAGTTTGGGAAGCGATTCCTGATTGTTTCCTTGGTGTACGGTAATCCTGTCCTCAATACCGTTTGCTTCCGCCCCACGAACAAGTCCGTCAATGGATGGTGGATTCATTTCGCACGCATGAACGTGGGTGGCCCCTGCCTTGATGAGCATGGGGAATGAATAGTAACCAACACCTGCGAATGCATCTACAACAGTCTCGCCACTCATGTCCATTGCTCCGATACGACGACGTTCGGTCACGTTACCGGAGGAAAACATGACTTTGGCGGCATCAAACTCATAGTGAATCCCGTGATCGATGAACTTCACAAGCGAAGTGCCGCGAAGAACGGTGGCTTGAGATGAACGAACAGCATCGTTTGCGACGGGCGATTGGATCCCAATACTTGTGACGTTCAAGACGGAAGCGATATCACGCCAAAGTTCACTTCGGTCTTCGGAGGAGAATGCTGTCCAAATCTCTTGACTGAAACTGCCTGATGGAAAGAGCACAAGTTCTCCAAGACGTTCCCATTTCTTAGGAAGTGCGTCAATGAATGGCTGGATCTCAGGTGATTGTTTTTGTGAGACCAAGCGGGTTAACCAATCCTTCACCACGCTTTGAAGTCGGGTATGTGGGTCAACTTCATCCATCACATGAGGGATACGCTTGATCACGTGTACGGGAAGATTGGTGATTGCAGAGATGTCATTCTTCAACGAGGCAGAGAAGTCAACATCCAGGAGAGGGAAAGCGATGAAATCGCCTTCATGTTCAACCGGCGAGATGTGTGAATGCAAGACGTTATTTGATTTGAGAAGTGCATGAATGCGCTCTCCTTGAAGACGATGAACTGCAAGGAATGGATGCCCGTTATCCCCATGGTTCATGGTAAGGGCATGAGGGGAACTGCTTTCAAGTTCCCGTTCTTAGCAAGGACGATGTCCGCACCACGCTTGAATAAGAATCGGTCCAATCCTCTCATTCCAACCCTCATCGTTGGATTTCTTTTCCTCCAGGTTTGGGCGCCTCTTGCAAGTGCTGCTGGCATGCAATCCTGCAGTTCTCTTGGCGGAGAGTGCGACGAATACGACCACGCCGAAGACATGACTCCAAACCGACAGGATTGGGTTGAAGGAATGTATGTTTTCGATTTGGTTTCAACCTCGAGCATCGAACTTGAGTTGACTTGGGCCGTTCGTGAATTCGAACGAGATTCTCTCGGTCTTGGTTCAGGGACGATTGTAGGAAACACGCTTGAAAATACCGATGGACTCGATTCTAACGACGGAGCACCTGCAGATTTAATCCGTGAAATGTTTAACACAGAAACAGGTGGAAGTGGAACCCCAACGGTGGGTCAAAAACTGAAAAATGAAGTGAATGATGCCATCGAAGACGCCCTGACAAGCGGGTTTGGTACGGTAACCAGCCTCAGCACAAATTACGTCAATCAATATACAAATGCAGGCACAGTCACCGAATGCTCCACCGATGAATTAACCGACTCAGCTGCAGAAGGTGCAAGTCAAGACAACGTGTTTGAACCCCCATTGTGTTTTACTGCCGTTGCTTCAGTGGAATTGGAGTCCTCAAATTTCAATCTGGCTGGAAATGAGGATTTAGAACTTGAGCGTACGTACAAAGGACTTTTGACGATGGGTGCAGAAATCAACACCGGATTTGAGTTAACGACTCAACCGGGACACAAAGCCGACTTCATCATCAACCCTCCAGCATACTCTACCGTCTTATCAGTTGACGATGACGGGTCACGCGTCGCCCGCAATGGACCCCCAAGTTACTGGGCTGCGGAATGGTCCATGGACCACCTCGATGCTCAAGAAGTAGACACGGATTTGCTTCAAACAGTTGAAATGAAAATGGGACACCGAAATTCATCGGAAACCCCCACAGTGTGGGTGGAAGAAGGGTCAAAAGCCCTTGACTTAAATCTCGTTTTGGATTTGCGAGATGAAGATGCAGCCACCATTGACTTTGTCGCAGGCTTGTATTATCTGGATGAGGCGACGCTCTCAGATTGGGGGGTCAACATGTTTGAAGTCTCTTCAGATGCGAGCATTCCGATGATCACTTCCGATGGAATCCGTCTTGCATATCATAACGGCATCGTTGACTTAACGCAGTTTACCGACCAATTCCCAATCGGGGATATCGTGGAAGGTATCGGCTCCACGGTCGCTGGCGTTGGCGAGATCACCATGAGTGACCTGGAATGGGTTTCTGAATCCGACGGAACAGGCAACTTTGAACAGCCAGGGGGGCTCAACTACAGCCATTCTACAGGGTGTACTGAACCACTACAAGCCGGACAAGACCTGAATTATTGTCTCGAAGGGACGGTCGCAATGGACGCTACGTATCCGGTATACCTTCAAACGACGAGTGCACCAATCGAGAACATGAACCTCATCAGCATTCTCCAGGAATACAACACCAATGAGATGATAGATGACTTCCTTGATGGAGTACAGCAAAACGATTTGGAGCGGTTAATGAATTCTGGAATCACCCTTGAGACAGTGCTTGATTCAACTTACCTTGACGATATCGTTCCGAGCAACCTTCCACCATCGGAACTCACGGTTGAAATTCTCGTTCCCTCATGGATTACAACCCTTGATGGAAGTTCAAAAATCATATTGACAAAGACCATTGAAGGGACACAGGACACGGATATTTCCTTTACTGGAACAGGACCTTCCTACTCATGGGAGAGCGAGATTAAGAACGAACAAGATGACGTTATCTGTTATGCAAACCAGTCCACCTGCATTAACAGTCAAATCAGCTTGGATTGGGAGAAATTTAATTTGAATGAATGGAGCCAATCCGTCAGTTTCACCTTTGCTTTAGATGCAGAGATTAGCATTTACCGAATTGGAATCCCAATCGATGACCTTCCGCAAAATGGCGATACAAAAATCACCATGGAAGCGATTCCTTCTGACCTTCTTCGTCTCGTCATTGACTTATCCAGCAGAATGGATGACCCCTTGAATCATACATTTGAATTGGATGGGGACGTAATTGAGATGGTGGCTACTCGACAGGGTATGAAGGACTTCACCGTTCAATTTGGTGAATCCGTGACCGAACTCATGCATCGTACTGGAACAGAGCTTGAGTCAGAAGAAGGTATTGAAAAAATGGACTTGAGTGCATTTGAAATTGAAACCCAGATTTCTGGCATAGATGCTCCGGATGAGACCATTTCAGATGAAGAGCCAATCACGTTGAAAGTGTCCATCCCAAAGGTTACGTTCACCATCGGCGTTGACCTTGATACAGAAAAAATACAGAATCAAGACCCCACTGGACTCGGCCTAAGTGTGGTTACAGATGCCCTTTCGACGACCTTCATCCAACCTATGGAATGGGCAGCCAATGCTCTGACCACCGGGTTGACCAATTCGGTTGTAAGCATGAAGGGTATTACCTACCCTTACGAATTCAGCACGGGAGATGTCAACGCAACCGTTGAAGAAGAATACGACCTCAATCTTGCCGGTCCGATTTCTTTCTCGCTTCCGTGGGGTGTAGAAATTCAGGATTGGGATTCAACATCAGGCAATCTCAGGGTCACTGAAGATGGAGGTCGTCAAACCATAACTTACGTGGTTCCACCCGGCGAATTCCGAGATGATATCTCATTCAGTATCCATATCAGTTGGATGTACTTCTTGCTACAATTTTGGATTTATCCCACCATCGTCCTTCTCCTTTTGGTTCTCTTTATCCGACGTCGTCGCAGGAAGAAGAAGGCCAAGAAAGATCGCTTGAAGCGGCGGGAAGGCAACATCAACAAGGCTCAACTTGGGGACAATGAATTTTCTGACTTGGTTGGGTTTTCAAGCCCAGGATTACGGCGCGGAGAGTCCATTGAGGACATGGCTTCAATTGACGATTACTGAACCTCAGTGCATTGAATCATAGATTCGTTGGGCCAGAGATGGGCCAATGCCTGGGACGGTTAACAATTCACTGACCGCTGCGTGTTCAATGCCTTTTCTTCCGCCAAAATGTCGTAGAAGAGTTTGCAACTTTTTGGCCCCCAATCCCTCAACGGCTTCCAGAGGATCCGCCAGCCGGTTCCGGCTTCGCCGCTTACGATGGAAGGTGTTGACGAAGCGATGGGCTTCGTCTCTCGCATGAACCATCACCCTTCCTTGCCGGTCAAGGATCAATGGCTCGTGGTCGTCTCGATAAACGGTCTCCTCGCGTTTGGCCAAGGCGGCTACAGGAAATCGTCCGGCCCAACCGTGCTCTTCCAACGCTTTTGTGATGGTGCTGAGGTGAGTTTCTCCACCGTCGATAAGCAAGAGGTCAGGCCATTCTTCTTGCCGCTTCGCCCACCTCACGACGACTTCTTTCATCATTCGCAAATCATCGATGGCGTCTCCTTTAACCACATATTTCCGATACTCATCCTTGGCGGGTCGACCGTTTCTCATGACCACGCTCGCTCCGACTCGTTCACTTCCAAGAAGTTGAGCCATGTCAAAACAAACCAGGTGATTCAGTTGGTCCAAACCCAAGACTGCCGCCCCGTCATCTGCGGCTCTTTGTTCAAGAGAGCCGCTTGTTTTCGTAGCCATACGTTGCAGTTGGATCTCGGCGTTCTGGCGAGCCAGTGTTGCCAAATTTTCAAGGTCGCCTCGCTGAGGTGTACGCACTTCAACCGTACTTCCTCTTCGCTGATTTAACCACGATTGGAGTCCGTCGAAAATCGGCACGGGGCTCAGAAGGAGTCGGGGTGGCCTTCGGTGGGCATAATGTTCTGAAATGAACATTGAAATGGTTTCACCAATGTCTCCTCCATAGACCACAGGCCACGCTTCTTGGCCCTGAACCATGCCCTCATCAGCATGCAATACAACAACAGCAGCCAGCTCACCTTGGGTGGCGAGGCCTATGGCGTCACAGTCGCGGTAGACTTTGCTTGATACAACATGTTGGCTGGTTGTAGCCCGTACGGCCCGAATGGTATCCCTGTATCTTGCCGCTTCTTCGAAGGCTTCACGGGCAGATGCCTTCTCCATTGAGGCAACCAATTCGTCCGTGAGGGTAGCAGCGTTTCCATTGAGGATTTGGCGGACGTTCTTGACATTCTCATTGTAGCCTTCCGGTGAGACACAAGGGCCAGCACACAATCCAATGTGCATGGAAAGGCATCCCTGCGGAAGCAATTCCTTACAGTCGCGGATCCCAAATTGCCGTCGTAACAATTGCATGACTTGCTTTGCTGCACCTGCATTGGGGAATGGGCCCCACTGTTCGGAATTTTTAGGTGGATAACGCGTATACATGATGCGAGGGAACTCATGATTGGTCAAAACAAGGTAGGGAAAGGATTTCCCATCCTTGAGCATTGAATTGTAACGCGGCATGTGCTCCCGAATCAATTGCCGTTCGAGAATGAGCGCTGCTTGAGGCGTTTGGGTTACGATGCATTCGATATCATCGGCCTTTGCGACAAGTTCCGGAATCATCTGCCGGTCAGGGTTGGATGCAAAATAGGAGCGTATTCGCTCGTTAAGACGTGTCGCTTTCCCCACATAGAGGACCCTCCCTTCTTTGGTTTTGAAAAGATAAACACCCGCCTCCTTGGGGAGGTCAGCCGAACTGAGGTCGACGGGCATGAAGCCCTCTTGCAGACGGTGACTCAAAAGGGCAACCCTGTGAATAGAAGGGTTCACGCAACCAATGGGATGATTGATGAAGGAGGAGCAGGAAGTGCATTATGGAAGAGATATGCTCAGTCGTCCACAGGAAAAGTTACTCCGATACCTCGGTACCTTCCCCGAGGCCTTGGATCAAGCCTGGGATGTCCCTCGCGACCTTTCCCTCCCCGGTCTTGCTGAAGCGATGGGTATTGTGCGGTCAGGGTTAAACCGACCTCTCCATCTGTTGGAATCTGAACAATTGATTACCGTTCGAGTTGCTCATGTCATCGGGGGAGGTTCTCGCCGAAGGCAGGTATATCACGCCTCCGAAAAAGGACGCCTATGGCTGTTGGAGCACCCCGAAGACATCGCTGTTGACGAAGGTCAAGGTGCGCCAAAGGAGACCCATTTGCACGTCGAACTCATCGGTCGGGAGGAGGCGATTCTTGAATTGGAATCTCTGTTTGGCCAACAGCAGCCCGTTTTACTTGGAGGCCTATCGGGTATCGGAAAGACGACCGTCGCTCAAGCACTGACAAGCCGAGCCTCGGTTAGAGGTACATCCGTACATTCAGCGATTGTGAATGAATTCTCAGACATGAGGGATATCATTCAACAGTGGTTTCCAACCGTTAAACCACTTCCTCACGATACAGAAGCATTGGAATCACTTCTTGAGGCCGCTAACAAGAAGCGTATGTTCGTGATTGATGATGTCCATCTGATTTCACCAAGGCACGCAATGAACATCAAGGACATGATTCAATCATTTCATTGCGACAGCAACACGACGCTTCTTCTTGTTGGTCGGACTCCGTTGCCGTTTGATGTTGAATTTGAGTACCGTCAACTGTCGGCTCTTGACCCTGAAGAGGCAACCAAATTGTTAGGAGAGCATTTGGACTTGGAGCACCGCCTTTCAATTGCAAAAGCACTGGGCGGCCATCCGATGGCTCTCCAATTGTACACGGAAGGAACACCGCTTCCAGAGGCCGGAGAAGACATTCAAAATTTTGTTGAGCAAACGATTCTGCAGAACCTTGGAGACGATGAACTCGCCGCCTTAGATCACTACGTGCTCTTCCCCCGACCGCTTGCTGCAAAAGAGATCCCTCATCAGGACGAAATCTCCGATTTAGACGTCCACGCCCTTTTACGATGGGAACAGGATAACACGAAACTTGAGATTCAACACCTTGTCCGAAACGTTCGTCGTACGATGTTCTCCAAAGACCGCCTCAATGAACTCCATCAAACATCCTTGAACCACTGGCTCTTGTGCGAAGATACCCCCGATTCACAAATTCTCCGATTGTATCACCAACTTGCTCTTGATGACCCAGGGTTCAAATCGCAAATTGAGAGCCAAGTCGAACACCTTCTTCCTGCGCAAGGCGCAGCAATCGCGGTCATTTTGAACCGAGCCGTTGAGCAGAAACCAGAAGACGAGATGCTTCACTATTGGGCGGGTAAAGTCGCCCTGCACCGTCATGAAATTGACCGAGCACAGGTTCACCTTGAAGCGATTTCAAACGAAAGTCTGCGAAGCGAATTGGCTTATCAAAAAGCAATTCTTGAAGGCGATGAGGCAGAATCCCAACAGTTGTTGGAGGCGGTTCTTGCACAAGGAAACGATGTGGAGGCAGCGCGCACGTTACTCTCAGCAGCCGTACAACATCTCGAAGACCGTTTGTTTGACGAACCATCAGAAAAGGCCACTTCAACGATTCACTCCCTTCTTCAAGATGTCAAACTGCCCCAACGCCAAGAATTACGCGCTGCAATGATGGTGAGTCTCTCCATGATTCAGCACGCCGTGGCTTTGTTAGAAGAAGATGCTCAGCGGGCACACGAACTTCGCGATGCATTAGCATCGATCAGTGATGAGCATGACCCCTTCGTTCGTCTGCTCAAATTGAAGGCATCCTTACGTTTCCATTCATCGGACCATCTCGAACCGATCATTACCGAGGCGGAAGAGGTCATTCAACGCCAACCCACAACCTTCCACAAAGCAGCTTTACGATTGACCCTCACTGAGTTTCTATGGGCTCATGATTCCGAGAGGGCGCACGTTATGTTTGAGGATGTTCCGCAACCAGATGCGCTTCAGTCCAAAGGAATTGCTCAGCAGCGTTATGCAGGGCGATGGTGGTATTTGCACTCAAAATTAACGTCAGAACAGTCGCTAATGTCAATGCGTGAAGCAAGTCGTTGCTTTCGTTCAGCAGGTTGTCATTCAGCCAGCCGTACTCTCGTCAAACGAATGCATCGGCTGTTGTGATTAGAGTTCAGCTCCAATCAGCGTCTTCGTGTCGGCAATTCCAGAAAGGGAACGGATGTCTTCTACAATGCATCGGGTAAGTGCAAACTCCTCATCAGCTTGTACGCGGGCGATGATGTCATATTCACCAAAAAGCATCCACCTGTTGGTCACTAAATCGATGTTATCAAGCGCATTACGAACGTTATCCTCTTCGCCAGGAAGGGTGGTAATCAATACGAATCCAATAGCCATTTCATCACTCATCCTTCAACTGCAATCAGCGTTTGTGTTTCCTTGACGCCTTCGATTTTACGAAATGTATTCATGACAAGGTCAGAAAGACGTTTTGAATTTGGAGCAGTAATACGAACCAAGAGGTCAAACTCACCGTAGAGTGCGTGAACTTCTGCGACGTCTTCATGTCCAGTGAGCGAGAGGTACACTTCACGCTCATGCGTGGGTTCGGTTTTGAACAGAATAAATGCCTCAGGCATGTATGTTGGAATGAAAGTCGGGATTTATGGCTTCCTCTTGATGCATTTCCTCTCCCGATACAAAGCAGCGAACCATTGAAAGGGTAAAGCAAGTGATTGAACGATATGACAGTGCCCCCTCGTCCAGCCTCGCGGGTAATTTTTGTCACACTTCTCTTCCTTCTGCCGTTGTTGACAGCAATCTACCCGCTCAATGAATCAGAATCGGTTGACCCAATTGTTCAGAATACCGGGGCTCGGGCTCAAGTCACTTGGTCGGGTACGCAGGTTCTCACGAACACGTATACCGTTCCCGTTTCAGATGAGTTGGTGATTCAGGCCTGCACCGTCGTCCAGATGGATGGCGGCGTGCGAATTGTTGTGGATGGACGGCTGACCATATTGGGGACTCAAAGTTGCCCCGTAATTCTTGAAGCAAGCGGACTATCAGACCACGAGGGGATTCAATTCAATTCCTCTTCCTCAGGTCGTGGCTCTCTTCTGCAAAATGTGACGATTGAGGATTCCATTTACGGGGTGACCATTTACAGTTCTAATCCGGTCATTGAGAATTTGACTGTGGTCAATCCTGATCGTGTTGGTGTTGACATGTTCAACAATGCTGCCCCGAGAATCACCGATCTATTCGTCAATGAAGCTGGCCGGGATTTGGCCTTCCAAGGCGACTGGCGCTACGGTATTGGTCTATCAATCGGAGCGGGTTCAACCCCCATTGTCACCCGTGCGGTTTTCACTGATGTTTTGACCCGTGGTGTGAACATCTGGGGCGCATCAGGCGGACTCATACAGGGCATCACTGTAGACAATTGTTCGGGGTCGAGCTGGGCTATGGCTGCAGGGATTTGGGTAGAAGATAGTCAGCCACTTCTCACCAATGTTTCCATTGACAAATCAGACACGGGGATGGTCATTCGTCACATCGATGACGGCGGTTACACTCGTGCTGTCGTCCGCGACGCAACAATTACAAATTCAATGTACCGAGGCGTCTATGTTGACAAAAACAATCACACCAATTACACCAATTATGAAACGGCAGATTTCACCAATTTGACCATCAGAGGTACCGGGACAAGTGGAGCCACGACGGCTAACATCGGATATGCTGCACTCGAAGTCAATGCAACCGGTGCATGGTTTGACAACACCCTCATTGAAGATTCAACGACCGTTGGCGTACGTTTGTACTTCGTTGACGATACGACCACCTTCCGAAACCTCACGATTCGTGATTCAGGCGATCCTGGTGAGGGGCCACATGAAGCTGGTCTCGCTGTCAGGTCTTCCTTTTTCGCACCCAACTTTGAGGGCATGGAAATCTCAGGCTCGGTTGGCCCGGGCATCTCCTCATCCTCTGGAGGCGCCATGCAAGGGTTTGATTGGAATTTACACAACAATACAAAGCACGGTCTATTGATTGACAGAGCCACAGTGGTCGTTAACGGACTCCAACTGAACGACAACGAGCAGTCCGGTGCACAGGTTCATGACGCGAGGTATGTGACCTTCGAGAACCTCACTGCGGCCAATAACGGTGGCGATGCAGCAACCAATCCACTGGCTCAAAACCAAGCGGGCTTGTATTATCAAGAATCCAACGACTTGGAATCCGAATCGGGGGACGTCCGATGCAGGAACTGCATGGTTTCGGGTTCAACCGGTGCCGGTATCTTGGCTGAAAACTCAGTGGATTTGTGGCTTGAGGGAATCACGCTCTATGGAAACAGCGTGGATGTTCCCGCTCTTACCATCGATAACGAGGATACCATGCCCGCAGGCGCAACTGGGCGCGTCAACATTCTCCAAGCGAACATTACAGCGGAAAGTCCTGGACAGCCAGCAGTTGAACTCTTGAGAACCGCTGCACACATCGAGGGAATGTCCTTTGCTGGAAACCATACCGGATTGGAATGGAGCGGTGATAATAACGGAAACTTCCCATCCATCATTTCACACAGTGATTTTTCAGGAACATCCTGCCTGAAGTTGACAAATCATCCAAACCTTGGTGGGCAAGGGAACACCATCACCTCCGCTTGTTCGGGCTTTGTTCAACTGGAAAACAGTCAAGTCAACTGGTCCGGCCTTGAAGATGAATCCGGGGCTACAATGATTCAACTTGATGATACATCAGATCTTCATCTTCATCAACCGGTTAACATTGACCTGAACTTGGCCTCCTTTTCGGGGGCAGCGACCGTAGATGTGGCTTGGGACCTTACAATATGGGTTGTAAACAACTTCACAAATGGGATTCCAAATGCAAACGTTGATGCAAGTTTTACCGACTATGAACCATCTGTACAGCAGTATACCAACGATTTAGGCTACGTGTTCCTTTCCGATTTCATCGGCCAGCAGTGGACTTCTTCGGGAGCATCACCTCATAATTCAGTCACCATTCAGTGCGCCTACGATAGCATCACGAATTCGACCAGCGCCACCCTTGATCAGAACAGATTTGTGAATTGTCTACTGCCCTTGGATAATCAAGCGCCGTTCTTGATGTGGGAATCACCGCTGGATGAAGCAATTTATCCCTCTCAAGGGGAAGTCGTGTTCAACGCCAGTGATTCTTGGGACCTTGATGATGATGACCTGACCTTCTCTTGGACGAGCAGCCTCGATGGTGACATTCTGTCGTCCTGCAACGGGCCCGGGCTCTCCACTGGACATCCAAGTGAAGGATTGGCCTTCACTGTTAATTTAGACCCCGCAGTTTGGGGCTGTACCCTTTCAGACGGCATCCACCTCATCACTTTGGAATTGTGCGATGAGACAGGGCAATGTGTCTCTGAAAGCAGGACGATTGAGCTGGTTAACCTTGCTCCAATTCTCGTCGTTGATTTCGAACCCGCCCTCAACCCGTGGAGCGAACTCATCATGCCGCAAACCGGCACCCTGGTCATCAACACCACGGGCACGTATGACCCTGAAGGCGATGATTTCGCCTGCGTCATTGATTTCAACGGTGAAGGCGCCGCTTGGGGCAACCAGTGGGTGTGTCCTGAGGAACTCACTTACACCTTTGATTACACCACCGAAGACCCGCCAGCTTCCGCTACGTTAACGGTCATGGCTTTTGATGCCGTGGGCAACAACGTCACCTACACAGTCCCAGTCATTCTGTACAACGAACTTCCTGAGCCGATATTTGAGGTTCAAAGGCAAGGAAATGAGAGCGAGTATCTTGTTACATTGGACGGTAGTGCAACGTCTGACCCCGAAAACGACGCCATGAGCGTAACGTACCGCTCCAGCCTTGACGGGGTCTTGGCAGAGCTCACAAACAGTTCTGCAGTTTGGTCAGGATACCTTTCTCGCGGCGTCCATACCATCACGATGGAAGTCACCGATGACCGAGCAGAACATGTCAATCAAACCGTATCATCATCAGTTCTAGTCACCGTAGATAACTCGCTCCCAATCGCAACCATCGCCCTGCCGTCGTTGACGACCTTCGATTCATCCGAGTTGATCGAGTTTTCGGCCAACGGCTCGGGTGACTTTGATGCTGCATGCGATACTTTCCCCGAAGAAGGAACGTGGCATTGTGCTCCGTTCTCACCGTACGGCGGTTCAGAATTTTTAGTGGTTACATGGACCAGCGACCTTGATGGCCGTCTCACCCCTGAGGGTGAGGACTGGTTGATGTTTGAATCACGATTGAGCACTGGAATCCATACCATCACGTTGAGTTTGGATGATGGAATACATGCTCCCGTCACCTCAACATTAACCTTGGACATCGTTCCATCTGCTCCTGTTCTCGGGTTGGTGAGTCCTGTCGATGGTTCAAGTCACTCTTCTTCAGCCATACTGATGTTTGATTTCTCTCAAAGCATAGATTACGATAACGATGATTTCGTTTTGACCCTCAGGACTTCCCTTGAAGACGACCCAATTCTAGTGGATGTCCCTTCAAGTGAAAGCCATGCATTGATGCTTCGAGCGGGTTCTCACGTACTCACAGTCACGCTGACAGACGACACTGGAATGTCCCGTGATGAGACGTTTACCCTTACCATCAACGAGTCAGGGCCAACCATGCGGCTTATCTCTCCGGGAAACCGGGAATCAATCTTGCCTGGAGGCGTTGTGGTGTTGGAAGAGTCCTCGTTTGATGCTGACAACGATTTGGTCGTCCGGGAATGGCGCCTTTGGTCGGATCAAAGCAGTTTCCCACAGGTGATTTCAACGAGTTCAATCGATGAAATTACCAACTTGGCCCCCGGCGAATACCACCTGTCCCTCTACATCGAGGACTCTCAAGGAAATTGGGTTGAAGAACACGTGAACATCACGATTCAATCCAGTCTTCCGTCTTTTGACCGTGACTCCTTGACCCTATCCGACACGACCTTTGTGGCGGGGGAACTCTCCCAACTGAACATCTCAATCCGCCTTGATGATGCCGACGGTACTACGAAGGATGTCAAGGCAAAATTGACGCACAACATTCAGCAATGGGAAATCAACCTTACCGATGACGATGGCGACGGTGTTTGGGAAGGAGTTCTTCAATGGCGACCTGAAGAAACAGGAAGTCCAAGTTTGAAATTGGTTGCCCGAGACGGCGACGGGCAAAACGCCAACATTGATGTTTTCACGAGAACATTATCAGTGGAAGCGTTCGAAGATGACCAGAGAGTCCTCTTCTTCGCCCTTGGTGCCGGAGGCCTCTTTGGTGGATTCTCCCTCCTTGCATTCATCGCTATGCGCCGTCGCCGAGCCATGGCGGATATCGACCTCATTGCTTCTTGGGATGCGTTTAGAGCCCCTGAGAAGACCACTGAAACAAAGGAAGGCCCACTGGAAGACAACATCATGGACGGCACTGAAGAGGTTCAAACTGAACTCGACGGTCTGCTCTGAAGTTCACTTCTTTTGCTCAGGAAGATCGCCTTTGGTTGAATCTGGGTTTTCATCTCGTCCACCCCATGGAGTCAAGGTCTTGTTCAAACCGAGCCTGCGGGAAAAGAGGAACTTCAAGTTCTTCCATCCGTCTCCCCAAGTATGGATTTCAGCATCACCAACGCGAGGGCGGTAAGGGACTGAGATTTCGACGGCTTTCTTCTTACCTAGATGACGGCGCGTGATAATTTTCATTTCTTCACTCAGAGGCATTCCGTCGTTGGTTGGGCGAAGTTTTTCATCTTCGAAAATAGATTTTTTGAAGACCCACATGCCGGATTGGGAGTCTTTGACGCCGTATCCAAACAAGAGGCGGGCAGTAAACGATAGCATCCAATTCCCAAATCCGTGAAGCCCGGACATAGAGCCGTCTTCTGCCATGGATAATCGGTCACAAGTAATGAATTCCAACTCATCATCAATGAGGCGCTTGACCAGTTCCGGAACCAGTTCGGCAGGGTAGGTACAGTCTGCGTCCATGGTGACGATGATGTCGTTTGATGCAACATCAAACCCAGTTCTGTAAGCGCGCCCGTATCCTTTCCGCTCTTCAAGATGAACACGGATTCCTTTTTCTAAAGCAATTTCACGTGTTCGGTCGGATGAGTTTCCATCCACGATCATGATCTCTAAATCTTTACACCATCCGCGAGGGATTGCATCAATGGTCGGTCCTAGAGCTTCTTCCTCGTTACGAGTAGGTAGGATAACCGTCACGGTCACGGGCAAGACATCGGCCATGATGCTTCCACCGGTGGGGTGGACTTGAAAGGTTTGTCTTATTTTTCAACAGAAGCAGGCACATCTTCAATGACATTCAAATGCCCGTTCGTCTTAGTTATCTTGATGCACATCGCCATGGTCTCAGGCGAATATCCTCCACATTTGGGTGGTATTGGCTCGGTTGTATTTCATCTGGCGGGCCATCTCGCTGAGCGAGGTCATGATGTCACAGTCATCACGAGAACGCATCAAAAGCGAACACCTCGGCAACCCGGAGTCAGTGTTCTCCATGTCCCTTGGCTCAAGGCACCCATGGCGTTTACCCGCTCATATGGAACACATGCTTTGACCTCTCTTCGCCGACTGCACCTCGAAAAGCCGGTAGATATTGTCCATGCACTTCTTCCGTTGGTGAGTTGGAACGAACGTGAATATGAATGGGTTGAGGACAACATCGCCCCCGTTGTTTCAGCACTCAATGGGAGTTGGATCGGTGAGCGAGAAGGGATGAAACTCGCAGCACGTCATCACGAATCAGCAGCTTGGAAGACGCCCAATGATTTGGCTCTTCTTCTCACTGCGAAGCATTATGCAAAGTACGAACAGGCAGGCATTACGAGTTCAACCGTGAGTGTGGCGATTTCGGAGTCAACCAAACATGAATTTGAACAGTGGTATCGGCCTCCAGGGGATTGGAATTGTGAGACTGTTCCCTACGGTGTTGACCACAAAGTGTTTCGGCCAGTCAATCATGACGATGAAGAAGATCAACTGGCCTACGAGGCCATTCGAACCACCTACGATGCTGCCGATGAAGCTGCCCTTATCGGGAAGGCAGATACAGAAACCCCTCTCTTGCTCGCAGTTGGGAAACTGGTCGCTCGTCAAGGCCATCGAACCCTTTTGCGGGCCATGCCTGAAATTCTCAAAGCGCACCCTGGTGCGAAATTGGTCATCATCGGCAGGGGGCACATGCGTAAGACATTGATGCGGCAAGCCAAACGCTTGGGTATCAGCCATGCGGTATCGATTCAACCGGGTATGAATTTTGACCGCCTTGCCTTGCACTTCCGTTCAGCAGATTTGGTCATTTATCCCTCATATTACGAAGTTCAAGGCCTTATCCCCCTCGAAGCCCTGGCGAGTGGAACACCGGTAATTACAGTGAATCAACCCCCCTTGACGGAGATGATCGACTCGACGGTTGGAGGCCTGTTCAACTGTGGCGACACTGATGATTTGGCGCGAAGCGTCATCGAATCTCTCAATCAACCGGATGCCCGAACGCAACAAGCACAACTCGGTAGAGAACGTGTGCTGGAGAAGTACACTTACGAGGACAACGCAGAGGCATACGAAGCCATTTACATGCGTGCCATTGAATATTAAATTTCATCTCAGCGCCTTGATTTGTCTTAACATTGAAGCGGAAGGTCATTATTACCCGAGTGGTTGGGTTGGAACATGCAGGCAAAAGCAGTGTTCTTGGCTCTCATCGTCGCTACGGTTTCTCTATCCGGTTGTTTTGGCGACCAAACCGATGAAGTCGTTGCCCCAGAGGTTGAATCAAACAGCAACGGGACTTTCGTGACCAACAAGTCGGGAATGGCTGTGAATGAACCTCTATTGGATATGGAATTCTTCTTCAGCGATGTCGGAGAAGACGGCCCCGAACCAAGTCTTGGAATTACTTCCAGTGGCTGTATCTTCTTCATCGCCATGGAAAAACCAATGCGTTCCTGTGACGGCGGCCAGTCGTGGGAAAATTCCGCGGACATCACCCAAGCCCCGTTTACCAGCGACCCATATGGATGGGTCGACCCTGTGACGGACCGTATCTTCAACATCCACATGATGGGCCTTGAATCCACTTGGATTGGATGGTCAGATAACGATGGGGAATCATGGCTTGGAAACCCACACGATTCAGGAACGACTCCCTTGAATGACCACATCAAATTGGCCACTGGTCCGTGGACTTCTTCAGGCTACGGGGCGATTGGAGGAATCACAAGCACCTTCTATGAACAAGCCGTTTACTTCTGTTACAACAAGGGCGTAGGCATCTTCTGTTTCACGAGTTACGATGGTGGAGCAACATTTGAAACAGGCGGCCAGATTTACGGATTGGCTTCGTCCAACGGTGGGTTGCATGGAGCCATCACAACAGCGCCAGATGGAACTGTTTACGTCACGCCACGTGTTGAAACTCCAACCGTTCTTGTCTCGAAAGACAACGGCTTCAGTTGGGACGAGAAAACGATGGGAACCGATGCAAAAACACCAAACCCACGTAAGAATTCCGAGGTCGCAACCGATACAGAATCCAATGCATACCACGTATGGACTGGTGCAGACCAGGGCATTTACATGTCCCGAAGCATCGATTCGGGGGAGTCTTGGGAACAAGAGAGTCTACGCATCAGCCCGGTTGAAGTCATTTCAACCACCTTCCCTCAAACCGATGCAGGAGACCCGGGGCGCATCGCTATAACGTACCTCGGCAGTGAGAATGCTTCTCTTCTTGGTACGACCGACATTGATGGGAACAATTGGACCGGAAACGGACATTATGCTCCAAATGGCGTCCATTACCACCTCTACATCACTTACAGCCTCAACGCTTTGGATGAAAATCCAACCTTCCACACCATGCGGGTCACTCAAGACCCCGTACAAGTAGGTGCTATGTGCCTTAACAGCGGTGATTGTCGCAGTGATCAAGGCGGTTCCAACCGTAACCTCTTGGACTTCAATGACCTTCACATCGATCGAGAAGGCCGCGTTTACGTGGCTTTCGCAGACGGTTGTATCGCAGAGTGTGCGTCCATGGATGCTCCAACACCTGCCGACTCACGAGCGAGCATGGGAGGCATGTATTATCTCGCAAAAGGACCAAGCCTCTTTGAAGAAAACGGTGAACTTTCGCCATTGGTTTGATATCAGTCCATGCGGAAGGTCATTAGCCCAATGACGGTTCGGCTTTACTATGCAAGCAAGAGCACTGTTTCTCTCTCTCATGGTTGTAACCCTCTCGTTATCGGGTTGCTTCGGTGAGAACGAAGTGAGCAAATCAACAGAGGAGCCAACTCCCTTTGACTCGCTTCCAAGTACAACCACATGGTATCACTACCCCGGTGGAATCAATGCCACCAATGCATCGCTTGGCTTCGAAAATTTAACCGGTAATTCCACTCCTTTTCCTGCTCTGGGCACCTATTATGGGATTGGTGACACGACCTTTGAGCCAACCATCGGTGTGACTTCAACCGGGGGCATTCATTTCGCCTCTTTTGGAGGCGCAGGCTCTGGAACCATGGTCTACAGTTCAATGGACCAAGGGCAAACGTGGAACAATATGGGGCCCTTTAATCCGATCTTGCCGATTGAAGTCGGTCAAGTCCCTTCATCCAATGACCCTTACATTTACGTTGACAAGTGGACCGACCGTATTGTCAAATTCGACATGCACGCTTTGACTGCCATGTTCGTAGAATACTCCGATGATGACGGCGAAACATGGTCCATTCCCTTCTCTGCAGAAGGATACTACAGCCCCCAAGACCACCAGTCCATTGCTTCCATGCCCGATGTTGACGGCATAGCGCTCTACGACACGATCTTTGTGTTCTGCATCAATACCGGAAACTCAGCCGCTGGGCCGCAATGTTCTCGCTCGCTTGATGGGGCGCACACCTGGGATATTCAGCGTCCAGGATACCCAACAGGAACCGCTCAATGTTCAGGCTTGCACGGTCACCTCGCAGGTTCCAACGATGGAGCCATTTATCGCGGCAACCCATCGTGTGATGGACCGGCAGTGTACCGAAGTATTGACGGTGGGTATTCATGGACGGAGCATACCATTACCACCGAAGTTCCAATGCAGGACGGATGGCACAGCCATGAAGTCGCTGTAGCGACCGATGAAGCTGGAAATCTCTTCGCATCTTGGATCAGTGTAGATCATATGCCTTGGATGGCTTATTCAAGGGACCAAGGCGACACATGGTCTGAACCCATGATGGTTGCGCCACCGGAAGTGACAGAAACGGGATTCCCTACGATTTTCGCCGGAGATGAAGGGCGTGTTGTTGTCGGGTACATTGGGGAGAACGTCGATAACGGCGGCTGGTCCGGCTATATGTCGGTCATGACCGATGCGTTCGCCGATAATCCGCTCATCACCTCAGTAGCCGTCAATGCTCCAGAAGACCCATTGGACTCTACTGATGATTGTGGAAACGTTCGCTGTGGCGGGTTTGGAGATTTCATTGACGTCGAATTGGATGATGAGGGCCGCCCTTGGATTGCGCTCGCACACAATGTCAACGGTGAACTTGGAATCGTAGGGACCTATGTTTACGGGCCAGCATTGTACGGTGACTTGATGTTGCTTCCCGAGATCACTGCTGGCGGCCCCTCAACGTTGTGAGTGAATGGCGCTGCTGAACCTTTGGTCATTGTCCCATTTTGCGATTTGGTTCACCGCTGGCCGTTGGACGAACCTCAATTGGACCGTGTTCTTTGCGCTCTCCATTGCCTGGGAGTGCTTTGAATGGGTCATTGACGGTCAAACTTGGGCTTCATTCGCAGTAGAGCCTTTGGAGAATAAACTCTCAGACCTTGTGGTGAACACGGTAGGATTTTGGTTCGGTAGGCGTTTGAAAGTTGATTGAACTCCATCAAAACGCTGGCGTGTTTCTTCCGGTGTACGGAAGGTTGTCCTCACGAAGTAAACAGACGTGCTTTGACCTTACGCATGTTAAGTCTCGCACCGAGCAGAATCTTTCGCCAAAGTGATAGTCGAACGGGTTGACTGAAGACGTCTCCGGACCGACGGACGATCTCATTGAGTATGGATTGGTAAGCGTCGGACATGATTTGGGGTTGCACTCGGGCTCGTGCATCTAGGTACCCAAACAGATGGTTTGCGGATTCACGATGGCGCTTGATCATCTCAACATATTCAATGATGAAACCTTTCCATGATGGTGATTTAGCAACATTGGGCCGTTGCAGGTCTTCAATGGAGATACCGTGAGACGCAAGAATGTCAAGGGGGAGGTAAACTCGTCCACGCTCCATGTCCTCGTTGATGTCTCGCAATACGTTGATCAATTGCATTTGGATTCCGAGGTCAACGGCGTGGAGTTGGGCTGCTCTGTCTTCATAGCCATAGATTTCAATCAAGATGAGGCCAACAGCTGACGCAACCTTGTAACAGTACGAGCGCAATTCATCCCAGGTTTTGTTTTGCACGGGATAGAGGTCGTCTTCCATTCCTTCGAGCACTGTTTCAAAGTCATGAATTTTGATTGGAAACCTTCCGAATACATCTTGTAATGCAATAAAGATCGGATGGTCACTGGATGTAATCTCGTGCTCCTTCGCCTTTTTGATTTTGATTCTGATGTCAACCAGGGCCATCAGGCGGCGGCGGTGCTCATCGTCGGGAAGCGTTGGTTCCTTCCCATCATGAATCTCGCTGATGATGTGTTGGCGTGCATCAGTAGCTTCACGCAGTGAGTTTGTTTCCAAAATGGAGGGCTCTTCGTCACCATCAACAATGTCGTCCACCCAACGGCAAAGGGCGTAGACAGCATGAACGGCTCTTCTCTTGTCGTACTGCAGAGCGGAAAATGATGAGAAGAAGGTTGTGGATGCTTCGCGACAGACTGCTTCGCAGTAACCGTACGCATTGTCTACCAGCAACTGCTTCATGGTGATCCCTCAAGCGCTCGTTGGTGTTCCGGGAAGGTTTTCCTTCCGCTTTTGTTTGAGTGCGTTTCGTCCTTGCTTTGAGCGCTTTCTGCTCTCAAACCACGTGTCGACTCCATTCCAGTCCGGGATGACCCCGAGGCTGTCAAGAAGCAATTTACTGCTGATGCGAGCCGACTCATAGATGACTGGCAGTCCGCTTCCAGGGTGTGTTCCACCACCGACAAGGTACAAGTTTGCGATTTCATCAAATTGGTTCTTTGGTCGACGCCATAGCATTTGGTCAAGGCCGTGAGCGAGGTTGAATACTGCGCCACGGTAACAGTGGTCACCCCAGTCTTCTGGGGTAATGACGAGTTCGGTCTGAATGTGCTCGCGAATGTTTTCAAAGCCAAGTTTGGCTTCAATTTGGTCAATGATTCGGTCTCGGTATGCGTCCTTTTCATCTTCCCAGTTGATGTTGTCGTGGATGTGGGATACCGGGACGAGTGCATAGATGGTCGAGCATCCTTCTGGAGCCAGGTCAGGATCTGTGACACAGGCGTTCTGAACATAGACAGAGGGGTCGTCCCATGTGATTCGGTGATGGTTCTCTATGTCCTCAAGATTTGATTCGTAATTAGCCGAAGCGTAGATTTGATGGTGTGGAAGGTCGTCAAATGTTTTGTTAACTCCGAGATAGAGCATGAAGGTGGAACAGGAGTACTTCTTCTTGTCCAGCTTTTTGTTGTTCCACTTCTTTCGAGACTTGTCGGGGAACAGTTGCGTCATTCCGTTAGCGAAGTCTGCGTTCATGATGACTCGGTCAGCCAGGAAGTCTCCTTCTTTGGTGGTAACGCCCTTGATGGTTTTCCCGTCCATAATCACTTTCTCGACTTCCTCTTCCATGCGGAAGGTTACGCCAAGGTCACGTGCTATGCTCGCCATGCGTTCACTAACGCTGCCGAGTCCACCCATCGGGTGGAATATTCCATATTCGTATTCCAGGAACGCCAGCATGGTGAACAGGCTGGGGCAATTGAAGGGTGACATTCCCAGATACTTGGTTTGGAATGACATAGCAAGCATGAGGCGGTCGTCGTCAAAGAGTTTCATCAGGTCGCCAGCGACGCTTCGTTGTGGGCGGAGTACACTCGCAACTCGGAACGCACGCTTTGAGAGCAGGTCTGTTGGCCCGTACCATGGCTCTTGGAGGCATGCTTTGGATTTGTTGAGTTTGTTGCTGTTGTCCTCAACGTAGCGCTTGAATGCCTCTGCATTGCTGTCGCCAGAAAGTGTTCGAATTCGCTCGGTCATCTCAGCGAGATCGCTCGTGCAATCAAGTTGACCACCTTGTCCGAAGATGAGGCGGTAATTCATGTCAAGTTTGTTCAGTTTTAGCTCTTCATGAGCATCCATTCCAATGGCTTTGAAAATGTCTTCAATGACTTCAGGATAGTGAAAGAATGTTGGTCCGAGGTCGAATTTGTAACCATCTCGCTCAAACACCTTATTCCGGCCACCGACAGCCTTAGATCGTTCAAAAACGGTAACATCTACGCCGGATTTTGCAAGCAATAGGGATGATGCCAGACCTCCAGGTCCTGCTCCAATAATAGCCACTTTCGGTCGTGCACTTGTGCTCATAGTTTATGTGGACCCGATTGGACATATAAAGGCAGGTTTTTAGCCGCAAATTTTTGAAGCCGAAAAATATCAATTCTCACTGCAAACAGGTCACTTGATAATTGAATGAGGGTCAATCAAAACTGAGAATTCATCGAGATAGGGGCCCATTGAACTGATGAGGTCAACTTCAGGATGCCCTTTGAGCACCATTCCGTCCATGTACATGAGGGAACGTATGATCGGAAATGCTTCTTCGCCGAAGGAACATCCGGCCAGAACAGCGGCCTTGACCGTCTTCATCATCTGCTCGGTGAGGGACACTTCACTGACTGAGGTGCCGACGAATCCGTCGTAAAGGCTGTTCATTGAATCGTAATAAGTTTGAAGCGTTTTCCCTGTGGGTTGAACGTCTGCCATAGTAAGCATGGCATCGTAAGCGTGACGCAGTTCCCCTTTAGCGAGGAAATAGAAGAATCCAAACAACGCATTTCGAACGTGGTCTGGAGCGTTGCAAATGGCCCCAGTATCAATGAAGATGAAGTTGCCCTCGTCGTCCATCATCGCATTCCCTGGATGAAGGTCGCCATGGAACGTGCCGATTCCGAACATAAACGCACCATGGATACGGAACAATTCGAGCATATCAGGCCAGCTGAGCGTACCTTCTTCCAAATGTTGCTCCAAAGTAGGATGAACGATTTCTTCCATGACGAGAACGTGGCGATTGGAGAGTTCATCCCACATTTTTGGGAAACGAAGTTTCGGCATCGGGAAGTTCTTCTCGATCTCATCTGCTTTGGAGATCAATTCATTTCTGCCTGAGATCTCATTTGTAAGGTTTAACTCACGAAGGGTGTAATCTTCAATGTGAGCCAAGAGTCCAATTGGATTTCCCACCTTTCTGAGTTTACGACGGAAGAAGAGCCCGATGGTAATCCATCGTTTCATTCGCCTGACGTCCCGTTTAAACGATGCTTCAAAATCTGCTTTGATGATCTTCACGACGACTTTAGAGCCATCGTTGAGAACACCACGATGGATTTGCCCGATGCTAGCGGCAGCAAAAGGTTCCTTTTCCAAACTTTTGAAATTGTCCATAAATCCTGCAGGAGCAAACTGTTGGAGTAGATGTTGCGAATCTTCTGTTGGGATGGTCGCACCTCTGCTGTACAACTGTTGGAGTTCAATGCAGCGGTCAGGGTCAATGAGGTCAGGCCGTAGGGCGAAAATTTGGCCGAGTTTTACCGCTAGCAATCCCATGGATTGTATAGCGTCAACATCCACTGGCTTTTTGCCCTTTAGCTGGCGAAAGAACCTGAGGAACGTCAAGAGTTTCATTGCCGTTCACCTTCGTTTCAGTCAACCAACTCAACGGCTTTCAATTCATGCCGATGAATGAGGTAGTGCCACAGGTTGTCCGATGTTCCTTTTCCTTCTGTGCGTTGAATGACGACATTTGCATCCTTCGTGAACCGAGTTGAGAGAGCACCTTCGATGATCCCATCGTCCATTTCCCACATGGGCAGCGCATCAACATCAGACACAGGCGGGTGGTTAAGGCCGACAATGACATGGAATTGTGGATCAACATCGTATTGCAACATGCCCAATCCGGCGTGCTCCCACCAGTCCATCATCTCATCAAGAAACTCGATATCATTTTCTATAGAGCGGAGGGAGAAGGCGATTTCTCGGCCAACACGGTTTCCGATTTGACGAAGCATTCTGCCTAGGTCGATACCCAATACTTTGAGGTTTGAGAGTTTTCCTTCTGTGAGCCGCTTTCGAGCTTCGTTGACTTCTTGCCCTGCAGCGAAAAAGGCATCAGGGTCAAACGGTGTGTCTTCTTCCGGAAATTCTCCGTCAAAGCCCAAGGCCACTGAGACATTCTTCAAGAACGAGCCTTCGCCAATGGTCAGGCGTAGTGGATCATTGATTTGATTTTCAGTGAATCGAGCACGGGCAGTTTCCAAGGGAACAGCTGCCTCCCAAATCGCATCAATGAGATGCAGATGGGCCTGTGAGAAAGGTGACGACTCAATGATGAGAGCCGCATCTTCTTTTCCACGACCTACTGGATTGTCTTCAATGTTCAGATACTGTATGACTTCGGACTGGTCTTGAACGAATCCGAGCGAATCCAATTCGTCTGAGTGACGGACCTCAATGCTTGTATCCAGTTGGTCAAAGAATCGGAGTGTGCGCCTGTCAAGATGTGTAATGATTTGCACGACAACACCACGAACGGCTGCTGTGTTTACTGCTTCCAGGGCATCTGGGTTGCGGCAGAGGTGAAGGATTCCGAATTGCCCGAGGAGGAGAATCAGTCGCTCTTCAGATTCATTAGCCATCTTTTGAAGTCTGTTGTAGATGTGTGTTCGTTCTTTGAGCACCGCAAACCGTGGGTCGTCAATGTCCCGTCGTTGCTTCTCGTACGAAGCGTCTGTTTCTGTGATGCCTTGGGAAAGGTCTTCAAAACCTCCAACCAACCGGTCGAGTTGTTGCTTTCTGGATTGGATGATGTGTTCCATTGCTTCGTTAACTCGTAGACTTGAAAAGAGCATTGGGCGGTCGGCTGTAGCCGTTACGATGCCCATTTCTTGGAGTCTTGAGAGGCTGTTGTATGCGTCCAGCCGAGTGGTGTTGAGTTCCTTTGCAAGTTCGGAGGCCTTCATTTTTGGCCGAGATCCAAGGATGAGTATTGAGCGGACCTCACGTTCGTTGAGGCCTGCCTCGAGGAGGAGTTCTTCCCACATTTCATTCGCCTCCGGTTACCGTAGAGATATCGCCAAGAATCTTTGCGACGTGACGGCGCGGTCTGAACAACCAATCGTAGACATAGCGAATGGTATTGTCGGGTCCGATGAGGAACGACGACTTGGCTGGGAACTGGCCCAGGTGCATTGGCACATTGTACATCATCCCGACAATTCGTTCAGGGTCAGCGAGTAACGGGAAGGGTAAATCTCCGAGTTCGAGTTTGAACGATGCTTGTTCTTCAACCGTACCCGGGCCGATTCCGACGATCGAGCATCCTGCGGATTGAAACAGGTCGTGTTGTTCTTTGAAGGTCAAGCACCCTCGCTTGCATGTGGGGGAGTTGTGTCTTGAATAGAAGAAAACGACTCGCCATGTTCCGTTGAGGGAGCTGCTGTCAAAGACTTCTCCAGTATCGGTTTCCAGTTTAAACTGTGGGGCATCTTGGCCAACGAGATTTATTTTCATGCAAATTCCTCAGACCGGTAGTATGTGGCCCATTCGAGCCGCCTTTGTTCGCAGGTATGAACGGTTCTGTGCGCAGTGCCCTACGATGATGGGTACTCGGGACTTGACTTCGATGCCGTGATCCATGAGTTGTGCCTTCTTGTCGGGGTTGTTGGTAATCAGTTCCACCGAGGTGACGCCCATGGAATAGAGCATTTCCGCTGCGAAGTCGTAGGTTCGTCCGTCACCGGGCAGGCCGAGCGCCAGATTAGCATCGAGTGTGTCGAAACCAACGTCTTGTAGAGCATATGCCTGCATCTTGGAGTAGAGGCCGATTCCTCTTCCTTCTTGGCGCAAGTAGACGATGGCTCCGCTTCCGGCTTCTTGGACTGCCTTCATAGAAGCTTGAAGTTGTGGGCCGCAATCACATCGGAGCGAGCCAAAGGCGTCCCCTGTCAAACATTCTGAGTGCATGCGAACGAGTGGTGTTCCTTGAGAGATGTCGCCTACATAGAGGATGGAGTGTTCCTTGCCGTCGCTGGGATCTTTGAAGGCTCGTATTCGGAATTCACCGTGTTCTGTAGGGAGAATTGCATCCGCTTCGGGTTCTGTTACAATTGGTTGTGCGCTTGTTCCGTGCATGATACAAAAATCCGCAATTTTACATATAAACCCCTGTTCAAATCCGCCCAAGGGGCTAAACGGCTCTTGATATAGTGAGTGACCAAGATGTTGAATCATGGGGCGACTAATGTGTGACTTGGGAGTCGCAGCGAGGGTTGTCCAAGACAACAGAATTTTACTCGTACAAGAGGCACGGGGCCGCTACTCTGGTTGCTGGGGTCTTCCCAAAGGCCACGTCGAATCAGGAGAGAGTCCCGAACAGGCAGTCCTTCGGGAGCTCGATGAAGAAACCAACCATAAGGGGGTCGTCATTGGACTCGCTGCGGTACGCACGGCGCTCAAGCGAGATGACCCTGCGGTGTTCTTGTGTTACGATGTCGCAAGCACAACCTCTTCAGTCATGGATCAATCCGATGAAATATCTGCAGCAGGATGGTATTCCATCACGGAACTCAATCAGTTGAACTGGGTCTCTGAGACCATGCAACAACTTGCAATCGACGGTTTGAGCCAACGAAAAACAATGGAAGCAACCAACGGTCTAACGGTCAGAGACACCCCCTATGCTGTGTATAGAACAAACCGAAATCTCGCTGCCAACCAGGGGGCTACGCTGTGATCGCTCCAGGAAGGATCAACGTACACGGAGCGCTCAATCCTAACGGCAAATTTGTCGTCTATTGGATGACATCTGCCCGTCGTGCTCACTGGAACCATGCCCTTGAGCATGCAGTGGACTTAGCCAACCAACACCAACAGCCTCTCATCGTAATTGAATGCCTTGCACTCAATCACCGTTGGGCCAACGACCGCATCTCGACCTTTGTCCTCCAAGGAATGATTGACAACAGAGCAGCCTTCGCCCAAACAGGAGTTACATACATTCCCTATGTAGAAACTGCTTCAAAGGAAGCTTCTGGTCTACTTGAGGTCTGGTTACAACAAGCAACTGCTTGCGTGATTGACGACTTCCCAACCTATTATCCCCGGCATGTTCTTGAGACCGCTTTGCAATTCAATACCTGCGAACTTCACGTTGTAGATTCAAACGGCTTCATGGCCATGCGTGCCCAAGGCCGCGATTTTACCACGGCATATTCGCTTCGTCGTCACTTGCACAAAACCATTCTTGAACACATGTATGAATTCCCGCTTGCCAACCCACTGGACAACGCCAAAGACCTCCCCATGATTGAAGCAACGTTGATCGAGGACATTTTTGCAAAAAGCAACACTCCCCTCACCCCCTACGAGTACCTCTGGCGAGTTGCTGAGGGTGGTGACATCGGCAAAAACGCCCTCTCCAAACTCAACATTGACCACACAGTCCCTCCAGTTCTCACCAAAAAAGGAGGCAGCGTTGAAGCTCGTCGACGGTGGAAGGAATTCTTGAGCAAGCGGCTGGTCAATTACAATGAAATGCGCAACCAGCCGCAAGAAAGAGGAGCCAGTGGTATTTCCCCATGGCTTCATTTTGGTCACATTGGCGTCCATCAAATCATCAACGAAATTTTTACTGCGTATCGGTGGGATGTTTCAATGGTCACGCCTCCAAACGACGGACGAAGGAACGGTTGGTGGGGTCTTCCTGAACCTGTAGAAGCCTTTCTTGACCAAATCATCACTTGGAGAGACATCGGGTTCATTCATTGCGCGATGATTCTGGACCACACCGAATTCTCATCCCTTCCTCAATGGGCCCAAACCACATTGGCTGAGCACTCTACCGATGAACGCCCCTATGTCTACACCCTTGAGCAGTTTGAAGAAGCCCAAACCCACGACCCACTGTGGAATGCAGCCCAACAACAATTGAGGCAGGAAGGTATTATTCACAATTACTTGCGGATGCTTTGGGGCAAGAAAATACTGGAATGGTCCCCGGACCCTGAAACCGCCATGCGATGGATGATCGCTCTCAATGACCGATGGGCCCTTGATGGACGAGATCCAAATTCCTACACCGGTATCGGATGGGTATTGGGCAAGTTTGACCGTGGCTGGACCGAACGGGAAGTCTTCGGGAAAATCAGGTGCATGACCAGCGCCTCAACCATGCGCAAATTCAAAACCAAAGCCTACATCGAAAAATACAGTCAAGGACAGACCCAACAAACCGTGTTGGGGTCTGGCCCCTCACTTTACACCGCTCACCAATGAAGGACGATTTCCGATGCCGACCTACGAACACATCGGTGATTTTGAGATGCCCGTTGAACGAGTGTGGCAGTGGTACGACAGTCCAGGAGCCTTTCGACGAATCATGCCTGAATGGGAAGGAATCAGCCCCATTCAAGCAGGTGCTCTCAAAAACGGCGAGGAAACCAAATTCAAAGTCAGCATCGGCCCCATCAAGCAACAATGGATCGCCCGTCATCACGATGTCGTCGACGGTGAAGTATTTCATGACAGGATGGTCAAAGGCCCTTTTGGTGCTTGGGATCATGAACACCGATTCCTCCCTGTGGACGGGACTTCATCTAAAATCCACGATACAGTTCAGTGGAAACTCCCTTTCCACATGCTAACGTGGTGGACTGCTCCCTTCACCGTCAAAGGACGAATGGACCAAATGTTTGCTTACCGGACGCAACGTGTTCAATCGGATTTGTCGCGAATCGCCATGTTTGACCATATGCCCCGACAGAAGGTGTTGGTCAGTGGCTCAACAGGGCTGATTGGAATGCAACTGTGCGCTTTTTTGGCAGCTGCTGGACACGACGTTACTCGGCTGGTGCGGCCCACGACTCGCCTCCCTCCAGATGCATCCAACGATTCGGTTGTTGTTTGGGATGATGTCAAAGGGACCGTTATTGACGGAGATTTAAATGGCTTTGACACTGTAATACATCTCGCAGGAGCCGGAATTGGAGATAAGCGTTGGAACAAAAAACGCAAGGAACTTATTGAAACAAGCAGAACCGTCCCAACAAGGAATTTAGCAACGCTCCTCGCAAACTTGAACCAACCGCCAAAGACATTCCTCTCCGGTTCTGCTATCGGATTCTATGGGAACCGAGGCGATGAAGTGCTCGATGAAGCGTCGGAGGGTGGAGATAATTTCCTTGCAGGCACCGTGCGCCGGTGGGAAGAATCTGCACAACCTGCAGTGGATGCTGGAATACGCACTGCATGGATGCGAACCGGTATCGTAGTCACGCCGATGGGCGGGGCGTTGAAGAAACTCCTTCTTCCGGCAAATCTCGGGGCTGGCGGTCCGGTTGGCGGCGGTAAGCAATACTACTCATGGGTCTCTCTTGACGACCAAATCTATGCCAT
>JAQXEX010000024.1 GCA_029250625.1 Candidatus Poseidonia sp.
TCCACATCAAGGAGACTTGAACATCGGAAGATTGAGCACCCTCACGTTCCAAACGTGCTTGCAATTCAGACATGGCTCGCTGAGCTGCTTCACGGGACTCCAACATTTCTTGCTCTTTCGCCGCTTCAATCTCTTCTAAGCGTTGGGCTTCAGCATTTGCAAGTTCGGCTTGCCGTGCTTCTTCTTGTTCGGAAATTTCAGTAGGGATTTCCCCTCCGGCGGCAAGAAGTTCTTGTTCAAGTTCCCTGCGACGAGCCGAACGCTCTTCAAGCGAAGGAAGGACAAATTCAGCCACAAGCATGATCGGGTCACCCATGGACAAGTCCCCGTTAAATTCCATAAGGTCACTGCCCGCATTGACAATGAGTTGGAATTTCGTTGGGTCTTTACTTCGACGCTTGTTGTGCTTTTTGTAATAGTGAACATAAACTTGGTACTTACCTGCCGGAGCGCTTCCCTCTTGCCAGAACACGTTCTCAACGGGTTTGCGGGTTTCTGCACGGACGTTAGCATCAACATCCAGTTCACCTCCACAGTCAGAATTCTTGTTTCCACCGTGAATACGCTCGCCGGAAGGACAGACGACGTGCAGGTCCAAATCGTTGTAATTGTTCCACATCAAGGAGACTTGAACATCGGAAGATTGAGCACCCTCACGTTCCAAACGTGCTTGCAATTCAGACATGGCTCGCTGAGCTGCTTCACGGGACTTAAGGGCCTCTTGTTCACGGGCGGCTTCAATTTCTTCCAAACGGTCTGACTCTGCGCTAGCAAGTTCAAGCTGTCGGGCTGATTCTCGCTCGGCTGCGAGGCGAGCTTCTTCTGCAGCCCTTTGAGCTGCTTTTTGTTCCATTTCTAATTCACGACGATTGCGTTCGTCTTCTTCATCATCTTCGCGCTGTGCATCTTCAAGTTCTCGTCGCCGACGAGCTTCTTCCTCAGCAATTCGTTCCTCTTCCCGACGTTTTGCAAAGCGCTCTTCTGCCGAACCAAGGTCAGAATGATTTTGACGTCGAAGGAGGTCCTGCACTGCGGCCAATTTACGGTCCAAATTTTTCTTGGCTTTACCAAATCCCATACCGGAATGTTGCTGCATAAGCCCTTCTGCACTCATGCCGCTTTGGACATTGACCTGTGCTTCCCTGCGCATTACAATGAAGAGAAGCCCCATCACAAAGGCTCCGCCCAATGCAAACGTAAGGAGGTAATCGGTCGGCTGCATACCTTACTCCATGCGCAGTCACCACTTGAAACATACGATGTCCGAAAATGAGTTAGATCTGTGATGAATATTGCGTGAAGACATAAGAAGGCAAGACCCTACCGGTATTATATGCGAGAGGTATCGTTAAGTTGGTCCAAAACAACTCTCGCTACCACTGAATTTAGAGAACTTGGCGAAATTGTGTCAAATCTGAAAGTTATGGGCCATTTAGCCGTTGAACCATCAGGGGTCAGGCAGATAGTACTCCCTACATATCAGGAAGGAAAATCCGTTGCGGACCTTGACGGCCTTGATTTTATTTCTGTGGAGCAAAAATTGAACGAACGAGATAGTGACGCTGTTGTGATTTGGAACAGGCATCCTCTGGTTTGCCTTGCATCGAATACTGAGAACATCCACATCCTACCACCATACGAATTCGATGATGGAGCAATATCCGTCACCATCCGTGGCCTGCCTGAATCAATTTCAACATTCGTCAGGTTGTGTAAGGTTGTGTTGGAGCCAGACGAAGTGCGAGTTCACAATGTACGAAACAACACTGATGAAATTACAGCGATTCTCACCCCGAGGCAAAACGATTGTTTCACCCTTGCTTCAAAACACGGATATTACAAAGAGCCAAAACAAGTCACCATTCAAGGGCTGGCTGAATACATGGATATCGCCCGCTCCACCTACCAAGAACACCTGCAAGGTGCCGAACAAGCAATTTTGGAATGGTTCAGCGACCAAATTGAATGAACTCCGACATACAAACCTTTGATGATGAGGGGCGCTTCGAAGGAGCATGGACAAGGCAACGCGACTAGACGCACTTCTGCCTGGCGGCCGTGGAGTTTGGATTCCAATTGACCACGGCGCGTCTGATTATCCAACACAAGGGTTGCAAGACCTCAACGCCACCATCACCTCATTGGTGAAAGCAGGTGTCAATGCAATTGTAGCACAAAAAGGAGTGGTCAGCAAATACGCTCATTTGTGCGAAGGCACGAACACATCGATGGTTGTACACTACTCGGTATCAACACGTCACGGAGGCCCAGACAGCGATAACAAAGTCATGGTTGGTCACGCAGACGAAACGGTCAGCAGAGGGGGCATAGGCGTTTCAAGCCAAGTCAATTTAGGTAGCCGCCATGAAGCAGCAATGATCGAACGAATGGGAGAACTCAATCGTCAGGCACATCACGAACAATTACCGTCTTTTGGAATGGTCTATGCTCGGGGAGAGCACCTCGATGTAATGGAGAACGACCCTACCGGCGGGCAAGCACATGGTGTAAGACTGGCTTTTGAGATGGGGTGCGATGCTGCAAAATCGGTTTGGACCGGAGATAAAGACAGCTTCTCCGTGGTTTCTTCCGCAGCACCGATCCCCGTTCTCGTTGCAGGAGGCCCCTCAACCGGCGATGCTCGTGCAATCGTCACCATGGTCCATGAAGCCATGAACGCTGGCGCATCTGGAATTTGCATGGGGCGTCAAGTGTTTGCGCATCCACAGCGAGAAGATTTAGCCAGAGCACTCATGATGATTGTGCATGAGAATGCTGATGTCGAGCACGCGCTGAGTTCAAACGGCTTGTGAGATGATTTTATGGAAATCTGGGTCGACGTGCGAAACGGTGAACTCCCCGTCATAGCGGAAGGAATTGACCGTTTGTGGGTTGAAACACCGACTCATGATAACGAATTTTCGGTAGATGAAGCCTTGATACGGGGCCCATCTTCTGTCCTAGGCGGATACTTTGTTATTGCAGATGAAACATCACAAAACAAATCAAAGGCCGCCATTGGAAGTGCTGACTGGTTGCTCATCGAATGTGAAACATGGTCGATGATTCCGCTTGAAAACTTGATTGCTGCCCGTCATGGGTCGGCGACCAAGATTGCAGCAGTCATTGCAACACCACAACAGGCTCAAGGAGCGGGCTTTGCGCTAGAACAAGGCGTAGATGCTTTGGTGGTTGCAAACTCGAAGCCGCTCATTGAAGCGGCCCTTGTCACGAAGTCACAACGACTTGAAGTGGAATCCAGTGCAGTCCACGTTGAACCAAGTCAGAACGAATCAATGAAATTGGAACCTATTTCCATTCAAAGTGTTGAAGACGGAGGGGTTGGCGATCGCTATTGCCTTGATTTCACATCACTGCTTCATGTTGGAGAAGGCGTCCTTGTTGGTTCAAGTTCATCTCAAATGTTACTGATTCACAGCGAAACAATCCCTTCTTCATTCGTTCCTACCCGTCCGTTTCGAGTCAATGCCGGTGCACCACATTCGTACATACTGATGGCTGATGGGACCACGAAATACATGAGCGAACTGAGCAGCGGAGACAAAGTGATGCTTCTCAACGAAGACGGTGGAAGCCGACCGGCAACATTGGGTCGAATCAAAATTGAGCAACGTCCGATGCTAAAAATCAATTTCAAACCGCTGAATCAATACAAGCAAAAGCCTAATGAAGGCCATGTATTTATGCAGCAAGCAGAAACTGTTCGCTTGGTCGGCCAAAACAAAACTCGCCACTCTGTAACCGAGTTACCGCGACATACCGTCGTCATCGGTTGGCTCGGAGGAGAGGGACGTCATATTGGCACTGCGATAGGAAGCAGTGTCGAGGAGAGATAAAAAATGGGAGTTTTGGGGAAGGGGACCGCACATGGTGCTTGCAGTCTCCTCCACGCTGCCGCCCTTGGCTACGGAGCAAGTATCGCTTTGGACCTCCCAATGACCGTTCGCTTATTGGATAAAAAAAGCAAGCGTGATGTTCACGACCATGACAACCTCTTCGCATCAATACTGCAGGTTTGGATGGATGCAGGCCTTGCACTTCCCGAAGGCTTCACTCGCGAACAATTGCACTGGGGAGTGAATTCAAAGATTCCACAACAACAAGGATTGAAATCATCCTCAGCACTGTGTATTGCCGCTTTCCGTGCCCTTGGGGAGGCGACCGAAACTGAGGTCAGCGATGAATTGGCTGTCGAACTCTCCGGCCATGCTCAGATTGCCGCAGGTGTTTCCATGACCGGCTCGCTTGACGATGCTTGGGCATGCGCCACAACAGGCTGGAAACTCATCGACCCTCAAGCAGAGGTTCAATCCGGAGTATTGTTGGAAGGAAATGGCCCTAATCCGGAAGATTGGACCATTATCCTCGTCTTGAGGGGTGCAAGGAAGCATCGCCCGACGTTCGAAGACTTTGCCCCTCATGCAGCCGCATTTCAACAAGCCCTCTCAGCACTTCAAAACAACCAAGAATTGGTCGCATTGACTTGGAACGGGCGTGGAATGGTTGCTGTTCTTGGTGATGCAGAAGGCCGTAAAATGACCAACGATTCCTTCGTCAACAGCGCTCGAGCTGCTGGAGTAACCGGTTCAGGTCCTGCCCTTGTCATCGTCGTTCCAAGCCAACAAAAACCAACCATTGAACGAATTAAATCGTGGTACAGCATCCGCTACAAGGACGCAGAAATTATCGAAACTGCGTTTTTATCCTCTCAAGACGATGCGCCTGGAGCGTGAACACCTTCTTGAAGGCCCCCCGGCTGGGGACATTGAGCCATCATGCAAATGTCTCTTGGTGAACAATTGCGTTTGACCCTCTACGGGTCAAGCCACGGCCCTCATGTGGGCGCAATGCTGCATGGCTTGCCGAAAGGAATTGTTCTTGATGAGAATGGCCTCAAAACCGCCATGAACATGCGAAAACCCGGTGGACCTTACAGCAGTCAGCGCAAAGAAACGGATGAAGTCCTCTGGCTGTCTGGTTTGGAAAACGGTATCAGTACCGGAGAAACCGTAGAGTGTAGAATCAACAACAGCGACGTTCGCTCAAAGGATTATGGGTTCCTTCCCGACCATCCCCGACCCGGTCACCAAGACATGGTCATGATGTTGAAAACAGAGGGGAAGGCCGACCTTCGTGGGGGGGGAACCTCAAGTGCACGAATGACCGCCCCTCTTGTAGCGATTGCGGCCCTGCTTCGCCCCTGGATGGCCAAAAAAGGTGTTGCCTTTCGCGCACATGTCGGGGCAATAGGAACCGTCGAAGCACGCCCCCTTGAGGAGTGCCCGCTCACCTTGGAAAGTGAAGCAAGTCAACACATGCGTTGCTACGACCCTGTTGCCGCACAAACCATGACCGAACTCATCACTTCGTATAGGAAGCAAAGAGATTCCATCGGATCACGTGTTGATTTAGTGGTGAACGGCCTTCCATTGGGTGTCGGCGAGCCATGGTTTGATGGCCTTGAACCGGCTCTTGCCCGGGCAATGTTGTCAATTCCAGCTGCACGAGGTGTTGAATTTGGCCACGGATTTGGCGTTCAAACCATGACTGGAAGTGAGCACAACAGTGCGTGGGGTGGAACATCCGACGCACCCGTCATGGAAGGAGAACGTCCGGATGGAGCGTTGGCTGGGTTATCAACAGGATCTCCAGTTCAGGTCAGCGTAGCGTTCAAACCTCCGTCAAGCATTCCTCAAAGTCAGATGACGCTCAATATGAAAACGAATC
>JAQXEX010000025.1 GCA_029250625.1 Candidatus Poseidonia sp.
GAAGGAGAACCCCTTGGTTCCACATCCTGCAATGATGAATGCTTCTGCCGAATGCTGTTTTTCAGTGACGAGTGATGGGCGAACTGAGCGGGACTCCCACTCATGAGGTGTTGCTATTCAACCAGGATTTCAACCCACGATACAAGTTCAGGCCATACCCCTGACTCCAATCCCCCCCGACCTCACCGTTTGGAAGGCATCAACCCCATGGCAGACCGTTCGCTCCATGCTTGGTCTGGTACTTGTCTGCTTTTTTATCGCACAAATATCGGTCCTCATCGTAGCTGGTTTCATCGACGGGGACATCAATGGAACTCTTGGGCCGTTTGAACCGTTGTACACCTTTATTGGCGGCATATGCCTCTCTCCGTTTCTCATGCTTTTTTTCTATCTACGCCGTCCAAGGCTAACACATAGCATCACTGCTGAACCTCATCCACAAGGTGTCCATCAACACATTCTCGTAGGCGGGAGTGTGATTCAATCACCAGTCCCGACTCTTGTGCGCCACCATCTGTTTCGTTCAACTGCGCCTCTTGAAATGCCTCGACCGCTTCATCTTTGGGCTTTGTTTTTCGGCGGAGTCATTCTCTCCTCAATATGCCTGCTTCCCCTGATGGTTTTTGGACCAAATGTATTGAGCGTCCTGCTTGCTTTGGTCGTCGTCCTACCTGCTTGGCTGATCGGGTTTGCAGCACCTGTTTTTGCATGGTGGTCCATCAGCAGTCGTCATCTTGGAATCAATATTTCGCGAAGAAACGCCGAGTGGATTCTGGCCGCAGGCATGCTTTCTACCATTCCGGCAATCATCATCAACTCGCTCATATCACCTCTATTGCTGAACTTCGTTGGACTCGATGCGATGGAACCGGGCTCTTGGGGCGAAGGGTTCGTCCTCTTCCTTTCTGCACCTGTTGGTGAGGAGCTGAGTAAAGCGTTGGCTGTTCTCGCGTTGAGCCATCTCATTATTTCACCAAAGCACGGCTTTTACGTTGGCTCAACGGTCGGACTTGGCTTTGCTCTGCTTGAAAATGCGCAATACATTTCAATGGCTCTCGTTGGCGACTACAGCAGCATTTCTTACTTCTTCACCGCCATGCTGCGGGGAATAAGTTCCATCCCAGGCCATGCATTATGGACGGGGTTGTCTGGCTACGCCATTGGGTGCTGGATCGGCCGAGGAAACCGCCTTCCGCTGATGAGTGATCGCTCTTCTTACGTCACGGCTAAAAGCAATGCGAAATGGGTATTGTACAATAAAAACGGCACACCTGAGACCACAACAGGATGGGCTAATATGCCTTCTGAGCGAATGATGAAACTTGTTGGTCGTTTAGAAAAGCATTCCTGGAATCTTCCAAAAACCGTCCCGGCAGCCATTGGTGCAGCAATTTTAGGCCATGGGCTATGGAACGGTACTTCGTGGGGAGTGAGTAAACTCCTTGCCGACGTCGATACTCTGTTCTCTGTATTCCTGCAACTCGCTTGGTTGGGCATCATGGTCTCCACTCTGTGGCTGTTTATCCTGAGATGGCTACCAAGTATTGTCCTTAACAGCCAAGATGGCCCATTTTGATGAATCATTGGGTCATGAATTGAAAAGGGATGCGCATGTCCCAAGAGTACTGATTGGTCGTTCTCACCGCATCCAACAAGGAGAGGAAAGCATGAATATCTTTGAGAGTGGACTCAACACTGGTAACTTGATTGTTACTTCCATTCTCGTGGTTGGCCTCCTCTATGCTTCTTCAAAAGCGAGAATGCTGGATAAGAAAGGTGCAAATGCAGCTGCAGTATTGGGAATTATTGTAGGCGGTTTAGGGCATTGGACTTGGCTGTTAATTCTTCTCGGATTCCTTGTCTGTTCTCACAAAGCCACGAAGTGGAGATTTGATGAAAAGTCCGAACTCGGAATGTGCGAATCCAATGATGGACACCGTGGATGGACCAATGTCGTGGCCAACGGAGCAATCCCTGGCTTGATGTGTGTTTTTGCTTACTTGAGCGAAGATTATGAATCATGGATTTGGATGTTCGGAGCTGCAGTGGCCGTTGCCGCATCGGATACCTTTGCAAGCGAGATAGGATGCATGGACACAAGAGTTCGCATGATCACTACCTTCAAACCCTGCCAGCAGGGCGAAAACGGAGGATTTTCTCCCAATGGACAACTTGCGGCCATCGTTGGTTCGTCGGTCGTAGCCGTATTGACACTCGCTGCATGGGCGTTGACCACTGATGATGTGGCTCTCAACGAGGGATTACGCCTTGGCGGTATTCTTGCAGTAATTGGATGGCTCGGCTGTCAAATTGACAGTTATCTCGGAGCATTGCTTGAAAATAGAGGATACTTGACCAAAGGATCGGTTAACGCACTCGCCATCACCGGCGGGGTGCTGATGATGTGGGTTTACAGCGGCATGCCCCTTTGAGGCATTTCCATTAGGCCACTGGATTCTTGAACCGAGACGCTTTGGTCTAACCATGGGGCGAAGGCTATGGGTTCTTGCAGCCGTTGCCCTGATGTTTTCAATATCCATGGTCAATTCTGTTCTCGCCGAGAACGATGAGACCTTTGAAGCAGGTTTTGTTGAATGGAAAGTCAACAGCCATGAGCGCTTGTATCTCGAAGGTTCAGACCCCGAAACGGCCGTCCTCCAACGAGGGCAGACGGATTCTGCCGTCGGCGGATTCACCACTGGAGTCACCCCCAATCCCATTCCAGTATTCTCCGTTCAAAGCCCTCCTGTGGTTGAACCGGTTGAAGCAGACGTCATGATGGGTGTTTACTTCTCGGTGGTCCTTGATGGTGGAGCTGGCCCTCAATCGTGTACTCGACAGGCTCCTGCGCCTGGGGAAGTAACGACGACACTGTTTTACTCCGTATTTGTAGGAGGCTCTGAAGTTTACACGGATGAGGTCTCTCAAATCGTTGACAGAGTGGCTGAAAATGACGCTATGAATTTCTCTGGCGAGATGAAGAACGTATCATTGAATCTTTCACCAGGAGACACCATTGGCCTTAGTTTGGACATCCATCACCAATGCCTCGGAACGCAGGCTCGGGTCCAATGGGGCGGCTTTGAATACAACAGCGGTGGCATCATCATGGAAGGTCTATTTTACGAGCCTGAAGCCAGTATCATTGTTGATGAGTCACGTTTAGCCCACGTAGAACTGAGACATAATTTGCCTTGGGGTCTTGATGACCTTCGTGATGAAAAGTGGGAAATTTGGGGACCACTTGACAATCGAGAAAAGACGACAAGGGATGGAGAATTGCTTGTTGAAACGAGTGCTGGGCGTATCCGAATGCTTCGGGACCTTGGAGAAAATGACTCGGTTTACACCTGGACAGGAGCGAAAAAACTGCCCGTTGGAAATTTGAACCTCCAGTTCTGCTTACGAACCATTGCTGGAGACCTGAACAGTGACTGCCATGCAGAAGGTATTCTGCGTTTTGAGGTCGGTGAAGGCGATACCGGATTTGCAAGTGCAGGCCTCTTCCTGTCCATCACAACCTTCCTCGCACTTGCTGGCTACATCGTCAATGCCTTTCGCAGTGGATTATTGCTACCAGCGCCGATCCTTGGTGCATTACTAGCGCTGGCGTTGTTGACCTTACCAACAATCTTCGATATTCCGAATCTGGGTGCGGACGCTGTCATCCAACCGACGACAAAGGTCATTGATTCGCCTTTGGTCAATCTGGCTGGTGATGAAGTCGGATTGAGTGAAATGCTTGACGGACACGAGGCCATTCTGATTGGCGTGGTCCTTCCCGGTTCCGAAAATGGACTCACACAATCCACTCAACTGAACAAAAGTATTGACCAACTTGGAGAACGAGTGACGGTGATTCAGATCGTAACTGGAGAGAATGCGCAGATGAGCGATGTATCTTCCCTCAAATCACAATTGAATTCATCTTGGGAAATCTACCTTGACAAAGACGGCCAATTCGCCAAGAGTCTTCCCACCGGGCGTTCTGACGCCGTTGTTATCGTGGACCCCGCCATGCACGTAACGTTCTCTCAACCATCGTCGGCTGCTATGCTGGACATTGTTGAGGCAGTGGACGCCATAGGCACCGGAGGCCCTAAGTCAGCAGCATCTTACTTTGGACTTATCATTGGACCAGGTATGTTCCTGTTGGTCCTTGCACTTCCACGAGAAGAGTGGACGGTCCCTGAAGATCCACTTCCCCCTGGACTACTTTGGGCCTCGATTGTCCTCTCATCTGGAGCAGGAATATTGCTCGTCAATCTGCCTGCGCTTGTTCTGACATTGTTACCCGTAGCCGTAACTGCAAGATTCATCCTTGACATTGTCATGATGGTATGGATGCTGGAAATGTGTTTCTTCACTGCAAAACGAGGCTCCCCTTACGAGGCTGACGCACTCGGCAAATTGATGCATTCACTCTTCCCCAAAGCCTTCCAGAATTGGCGAGACCCTGTTGACCTCAATCGAGATGTATTGCTCGGCGTTTGGCTTGGGTGGTTTGGTTGGCTCAGTTTCCCGTCACTCTTCCCACAAGGAATTGGGGCAACGGCTCTTCTTGGAATCGGTGGAGCATTCATGGCAGTTCTACTCATGATGCTCTTTGTGTTGACCGGTGGTTTTGTTGTCCTCATGCTTCGTATTGTATCCTCCTGGGGCGGACCATTCTCTCGCCTCTTTGGGAAGTTTGGTGGAGAAGTATTTGCTCAATTCGTGGGATGGGTGTTGCTTCCTGTGGCCCTTTGGGTTGGAGTGAACACCACCATCAATGCTATGGAACTTGGAATCTTTTGATGAACAGGTGTTATGACCGTTGATGGCGGTCGACGCCATATGTCAACGAATATTGACCATTGGAGTAAGACCAGTTTTGATTTGTTTTGCAAATGCCCTCGGGCGTGGGCTGTAGCCTACGGCAACAAAAAATCCTCCTCGGCATCAGCAGCGAGGCGAGGAAAACCGACTCATCGACTATCAGACCTCGCCATTAGAGCCGCCAGGAGAACGTTGCTGGAAGAATTAAGCGACCTTTACAACAACAAAAGATGGACCGAACCTTACACGTTGCGACGAATCAAGGCGCATATGGATGAACAGGTATGGACGCATCGAATTCGCACTGATTCTCTCATCATAGAGGGTCTTGCCGCTCAAATCTCTCACCGGCTCAAGCGGCTGAGACAGACTGATTTACTCAAGCCCATATGGGCAAGAGAACCGCGTCGATGGGCTTTTTTTGAGCGAATCAACAGCATTCAAATCGGTGGTTTAGACCTTTATGCAACTCCCGATATCGTGGTATATCACCAGCACAAATGGACTCTATTTCGGCTGAGGTTTCAATCAGGACATCCGTTACCAAGTCGAGATTTAGAAGACGCTTTGATGGTGCACTGGGCCATGCACCAACGGGGCCTTCCGGATAGAGTGGAAGATTACAGAATCAGAACCCTCACCTGGGCCGGAGGTGAATGGATCCAAGGAGATGTTGAAACCAATTCCAACAGCATTAGGGATGCTTGGATGATGCTTCAACATGATTTGTTAGAGATGAATTGGATGAAACGTTGGATGACTGCTGACCCGACGATGGAGAGCCTTCCACTTGCAAGGCGTGAGAGCGATTGCAACGGATGCAGGTATCGTCCGTCCTGTCCAGCATCCAAAGGTTTGAAGAAAGCCAAAAAGGAACAAGAGATGAGACAAATCAAGAACTCAAAGGTAGGCGATTAGGTCTTTGAGAACGGCGTCGACATCGCTCGCTTTTGTCACTCCGCTGGCGAGTAACACTCCCTCAGCGCCCAGCTCAAGCGCCGTTGCTACATCCGTTCCATTCTTGACGCCTGCGCCACAAAGAACCCTCACTGCAGGATTGACGGCTTTTACTGCAGCCACTGTATCGCTAACAATTGCTGGGTCTGCACTTGTGACTGAAATATCTCCTCCGATGAGTTCCGGAGGTTCTACGGCGATGAACGTTGGTCCGAGTTCCGCAAGTGCCTTGGCTTCTTCAACATCAGCAGCACAAGCACAAACTGGAAAACCTTCGGGCAACATCTCCAGAAGATGTGCTACATGCTCAATCGATACCTTGTGTTCTGCATGATTGATGAGAGTCCCTTGTGCGCCCCGAGAACGTGCGGTTTGTGGTTCAAGCCATCCGGTAAAGCCACCGAGTCCTACTGGATCCAAGTGCTGCGACCAGACTTCAACTGAAGATGAAGCGGCTGAGAGTGTATTCAAATCAAATGCAGATACGGCTGCAACGAGGGTTGCTGGGCCCTCACCAAATCGTTCCATGGCCTCGAACAGGTGTTCTGCGGCCTCGCCTGAAGCACTGGAATAGGTCTTGAAATTTACAACAACCAACGGTTTGGACATACTCTTCCGTGAACAGTGGAGGATTTGAGGTTTGAGACTTAAATCAACGAAACCAAGCGATTCATTGGTGTTCACTTAGAGGCCACTGACCGCCATTCAAGACGGTTCCTGATGGGATGATGGAACCATGGTCAACAACAACGCCTGTCAACGTACAGTTTGCACCGATACGGGCGTCTTTTCCGATGAGACAAGCGTCGAGGGTACAGTCATCGCCAAGATGAACGCCTGACAATAAACTGCTCTGGTGAATGCGCCCCGTTCCCAAGTGGCACAATTTTGAAATCACCGAATCGGTTACTGTTGCGGTGGATGATGAATCTCCTTGTTCGTACCAACTGGATGAACGGACGGAACCGTGGTTAAACCGTTCATGTTCAATGCATGCTTTAGCACCTTGATTCCAGGCAGTAGGAGTTCCTGCATCAATGAAATATCCATCGAAATCTTGCCCGCTAAGCAAGCCCTCCTCGGCCAGTTTCGGAAAGACATCACGCTCAATGGAATGCTTTCCGTGTGGCATCCAATCGAAAATATCGTCATTGAAAATGTACGAGCCAGCATTGATGAGATTTGAAAACACTTCATCCGGTTGAGGCTTTTCCTTGAACCGAGTGATACGGTGATCGTCATCAACGCCAACGATTCCAAAACGAGTTGGGTCTTCAACCTCCCAAAGGCCCAGTGTACCGACTGACTTGTTCCTTTTGTGCAGGTCAAGAAGTTCTGATGCGTCCAGTGAAGAGATGATATCGCCGTTAAAGCAGGCAAAAGTTCCGCTAACGACGTCGCGACAATTGCCCAATGCACCACCCGTCCCCAAAGGTTTGTTCTCGGGCACAATTCGAACGTCAAAAGGTACTTCATGCTCGTTGAAATAGTCCTCAATCATGTTGACTTTGTAGCCTCCTGCAACAACGACTTCATCCACCAAATCCGCAGGTAGAGAACTTACCACATGTTCAAGAAGCGTACGGTCAAGCATGGGCAAAAGTGGCTTTGGAACACTGTTGGTCCATGGACGGAGCCTGGAACCAACACCTCCGGCGAGAACTACGACCTGCATGGCCTGCCGTCCATCCGCTATGCTATGAAGGCCGCGGCCTTGCTGCCTTCATTGAAGGAGAAAAGCAGTGGTTCTTCATTCGTCAATTACGAGGCATATTCCATCAACACCTGCTGACGACTCCATCAAAGTATTGAAAGACGGCCTTCCATTGGTTGCATTTGGAGAGCATCATGAACATTCACGAATATCAAGGAAAAGCCCTACTCAAAGCACACGGCGTACCTGTGCTTGAAGGCGTACACTGCACCTCGGTGGAGGATGCATTGAATGCTTACGACACCCTTGGAAGTAAAGTCGTAGCAGTGAAATCTCAAATCCACGCAGGTGGAAGAGGAAAAGGGACGCTCTACAACCCAGAAAACCGTGAACATGTCATGGACGGAGGCGTAAAAATCGCCTTTTCAAAAGATGAAGTCCAAACCTATGCAACCAACATCCTTGGAAACATATTGGTCACCATCCAAACCGGAGACGAAGGAAAGGTCGTCAACAACCTCTACGTCGAGGCAGGATGTGACATTGCCCACGAATACTATCTCGCTCTTTTGGTGGACCGAGAAAACAAGGCTGTCCTCATCATGGCATCTACCGAAGGAGGAATGGACATTGAACACGTCGCTGAAAACACCCCTGAGAAAATTCACAAAATTTCAGTCGACCCAAATGCAGGCCTCCTCGGCTATCAGAAGCGTGACCTAGGGCTGGACCTCGGACTCCAAGGAACTGCCTTGAAATCCTTCATGAAATCCTTGACTTCAATGTACAACATGTTCGTTAACAACGATTGCGCCATGGTCGAAATCAATCCCCTCGTCAAAACTGGCGACGACCAAATCATCGCCTTGGACGCAAAGATTTCCTTTGATGAAAACGCAGAATTCCGTCACAAAACATGGGAAGACCTTCGTGACCTCTCAGAAGAAGAAGATGTTGAGATTCGTGCCAAGGAAACTGGACTCTCCTATGTCAAACTCGATGGAAACATTGGTTGTCTTGTCAACGGCGCTGGTTTGGCCATGGCTACGATGGACGTCATCAAACTCTACGGAGGAGAACCCGCTAATTTCCTTGACGTGGGTGGCGGCGCAAATGAAGAACAAGTCAAGACTGCGTTCTCGATCATTCTGGAAGACCCGAATGTCAAGGGAATTCTCGTCAACATCTTTGGTGGAATCATGCGTTGTGACATTATCGCAAGAGGCGTGATAGCAGCAACTGAAGCTCTGTCGTTGGATGTACCGTTGGTGGTCCGACTCGCAGGTACAAACGTGGACGAAGGGAAAGCAATCTTAGCCGCATCCGAACTTAACATTCATCCCGCTGATGACCTCGCAGAAGGTGCTCAGCGAATTGTAGAATTGATTGGAGGTGTTGCTTGATGGCTATATGGATTGAAGAAGACGCAAAAGTGCTGGTACAAGGAATCACAGGAAAGCAGGGAATGTTCCACGCAGACAAAATGGTCGAATACGGAACCAACATCGTCGGCGGATGCACCCCCGGTAAAGGCGGACAAACGGTTGATTTGCAGGGCAAACCCTATCCGGTTTGGAATTCAATGTTTGAAGCGATTGAAGCAACCGATGCAAATGCAACGGTCATTTACGTCCCGCCACCGTTTGCTGCAGAAGCCATCATGGAAGCAGCGGATGCTTTCGATACCGTCAAGGGCGAAGGCGTGGTTGTTTGCATCACAGAAGGCATTCCAACACTTGACATGGTCAAAGCCGTCGCTTACGTCGACAACCGACCTGGTGTTCGCTTGATTGGACCAAACTGCCCTGGAATCATCACCCCTGGTGAAAGTGGCGGTGCCAAAATTGGAATCATGCCCGGCCACATTCACGCCAAAGGTCGAATTGGAATCGTATCGAAATCTGGAACCTTAACCTATGAAGCGGTCGCTCAAACCATGAGCATCGACGAAGGCCAATCCACATGTGTTGGAATCGGTGGAGACCCCGTCAATGGAACTGGATTCATTGAATGCCTCGCTGCATTCCAAGCCGACCCACAAACTGCTGCTATCGTTATGATCGGTGAGATCGGAGGAAATGCAGAACAAGAAGCAGCAGCATGGGCAGCTGAAAACGTCACGAAGCCCATTGTTGGGTTTGTCGCAGGTGCAACAGCACCTCCGGGCAAAAGAATGGGACATGCTGGCGCGATTATCTCAGGTGGAAAAGGAACCGCAGAAGAGAAATTCGAAGCATTTGAAGCGGCTGGAATCGCTTGTGCAAAGGACCCATCTGAACTTGGAGCAGTCCTCCTTGAGTCCCTAAAGGCAGCAGGATTACGCTGAATCAAAGATAAACATCTTTCAGATGAAGAGAATGATGAGAGACAAGGTCTCCATCCCGTGCCTGCTGGAGCAATTGCTTCCCTTCATCACTGTGAACATAAACAGCATGTCCAGGACTTACGTGAGCGTTCCATTGCGCCTCAAACCATTTCGCATGTTGTTTCTTTCCGGCAAGGCATGAAGGTACTCTGAGATACATGACAAGTTCATTACGACCCTTTCGAAGGTACTTCGCCAACATTTCAGGAAGGAGTGATGACAGGAATGTGTCATCAAAGAATACCGAACTGCGACCAATGATGTATCGGGCATCTTCCAATCCTCCAAAGACTTCACTCAGTGCTTGAGCGAACATATCGGATTCCTCTTGTGTGCATCCTTCAATGAAGTAGCGGTACCAACCTCCACCCCGTTCACCTCCACCGAGTTTACTTCCACGAGGGAGCAGTCCTGCGTCCCACATAGCGTTCGCTACTGCGGTGATAATGGAACGGTTCAATGAAGCGTCAGTCCATGGGTCTGCATGCTTTCCGAATTGGAACCCAAGTCCACCACCACCTCCTGATGAGCCCGGCTTGAATTCCAACGACTTCCTCGATTCTGCTGAAAAGGGTTCACCGATACCCCACATTGTTCGAGTTTCTGGGCGCCGGCGGGATCGCTCAAGCATCTCCTGATTCAGTACAGCCATTCCTTCGTTGATTCCTTCGGGTTGGAGTTCAGTAAAAGCAGCGTGGACGTGACCCACGCCTTTCTCTATAGAACCATCATCGCAAACACCAAAGAGATTGGTGTGCTTCTTTCTGAACCGGTCATAATCATCAAATCCCTTGATGAATTCTTCAGCCAAACAAATGATGTCCCAATTGTTTGCTACTTTATTCGGCCATGTCTTGTCAAGACGCATTGAGCGGCCTCGCAGTTGATTGATGCTCATGCTCGTCGTTACCGTCGTCAGGTCGATGAGGACATTGATGCGTGATGCATCCCACCCTTCGCCCAATAAGCCACGGGTTCCGATCAAACACTTTGTGAATCCCTCTTGGAAGAATTCCGTTACCATCGTTGAATAATACCGGGGCGCCCAGTCTGCCCCTGAACCATGAATGTGATGGAATCGTCCCAAGGGCTCATCCTTGAATTCAATGTTGAGTTCTCGTTCAGCGACCCATTGACGGGCTTTGCTGAGAAATCGCTCACTCGTGTCGTCGTCGATCAAGAGGGTGCTGCCTGTCATCAAAACAGGGTCAAGTTGGTCTCCAACTTCACAGTCCACCAGTGCCTTGAATACGCCAATAGCGCCACCCGCCTCGTCATCATGAATCCCTTCAACGAGGGCAGTCGAGGACGTCTTCTCAAAATCAGTTACAATCACACATCGAAGAGCCGAGCCCATTGATTCAGATTCAACCTTCAAAATCTCGGACACGGCTGATGTTTTTTCCGCAGCATAAGCGAGAATTCGACTGACGGGCGAAGCACAGGGTCGAGCGCCACTTTCAGTGATTTGATATCCAAGCAAGCGAAGCCGGTCGGTCACGTGTTCAGCCAGTTGGTGGTCTGCTTCATGTTGTGAACGACGGAGACCAAAGCGAACATAGCGGTCCAAGAGTGGTCGTAAAAGTACGATTTCCGGTGAGGCTTCGTTGAAGTCGTTAACACCGATTGCAACCCTCGGAACGCCTTTAGGCAAACTGTGCCCGATACGGGGAAGGTAAGCACGGGCTGCTTGAGAGAAATCGGGAAGGGTTTTGTCAAATTCTTTCCAAGAGAGTTCGCCTCGCCCAGGGATGGTTCTGGATTCAAGGTTTGAGCGCAGCCAATCAGGGAAGGGCAAAGCACGGGAAGTATCCTCACGAGGCTGTGAAATCTCATCAACAACCGATAAGAATGAACTGTCAGCCTCGCTGATGTAAGCCAATTCTTTGGCGGATGGTCGTACAAAGTAACACAAATCTTGGTAAGGAGCTAAGTTAGAATCCCGAACCAAGGCTGGCGTTGGAACCTCATAGTCAACATCTCCAAGAAGGTCGGAGTAGTGTTGTGCATGTTCCACCGCATCTGCGTTCGGAGGAGTTGCTGTCAAGCCAAGGATGACCGGATCGTCAAAGGCTTGCTTCAGTTCAACCAATACCTTACCCCAATGTTCCGTAAGATGGTGGCATTCATCCAGAATAATGAGCCCGATGTTCGCTTCTTTTAGCCGTTCAATGGCTTTGAGTGAATTCGCATTAAGCCACGACATGCTACCGCTGACTTCCGACATCGCATCCCTTGCTTTCTTCCGAAACCCTTTCATCTGCTTTTCATAATAGGACGTATTCTTGGCATTCAAATCTTCAATCCATGCTTGTCCAGAAGCTTCATCGATGGCTTCACCCATTTCAAGTAACTTCTCGATCCACAATTGTGTTGCTGCATCTTCCAAATCCTCGCCCTTTGTGCGAACCATTGTCAGCGATTGGTAGGTAAGTGATGTTAGCAGCCCTGGGGTCTCGGAAGACAGAACAATCTCTTCATCTCTCCCATCCAAATCAAACAGAGATGTGCGAGCCACCCATTGTGCTTGAATTGCAGAATTCGGAGAAAGAACAAGGGTAGGGCGGCGTACGAGGTCAGCCCACACATAGAGCCCCAGAATCGTTTTCCCGGAACCTGGAGGGGCCACGATGTGAAGTTGCTTTTCACCAGCAGCAAGTTGCTTTTTGATGATATCCGACGCAGCGATTTGTGATGGTCGTAACTTCCCCGAAAAGCCAATGTCACCAAATTCTGAGTTCGCCATGTTGGCTCACCCTATCAGCGAGGAGGGCCTCGTTTTGGACCGCCAGGAGGACCACCGCTCTTCTTTGGACCGCCAGGAGGACCACCGCTCTTCTTTGGACCACCAGGAGGACCACCGCTCTTCTTTGGACCACCAGGGGGACCACCGCTCTTCTTTGGACCGGGGGGACCACCGCTCTTCTTTGG
>JAQXEX010000026.1 GCA_029250625.1 Candidatus Poseidonia sp.
GGTTTACTTGAAGAATTGGAAGAGGCTTTAAATCGTCTTGACGGCATGCACTGAGGGACCCTCATGTCGTTCACGGTACTACTGTTAGCAGGCGGACAAAGTCAGCGAATGGGACAAGATAAGTCGCAGATGTATGGGGGAATTCCCCGACTAAAGGACGTCGTGTTACGTTGTGGAGCCCATCGCGTCATTGTGCTTTGTGGGGCGGGCGAACGGGCTGACTTTTTTGAGGGCGAAACATGGGCAGATCCATCGCATTGCAACGGCATTCACCAGGTTGTCGAATGGGCTCTCAACCGGATTGATGATGACGTCTTGTTGGTGCCTTGTGATGCATTTCTCTTTGACGAAAAAGCATGCACTGCTTTGTTGGAGCAAGCCCAATTTGGAGGCGTTCCGGTTGATGCAAACGGGCGAAGACAACCTTTGTTCTCGTACATTCCACATTCGTTTGGTCTGCCCCTGAAGATTGATTCAATGCGTAGCATGACAGAATTCTTGCCCACCATTGACACGAAGGGCATTGGACAATGTTTCACTAATTTCAATCGTTCTGAGGAACTTGAGGAACATCAAGATGAACTTTCCCGGATTTTATGGTAACGAAGCCCTGAGCAATCCAACTCAGAACCCGAGGATAGAGCCGATGCTCCTCAACCTTGACTCGGTTGCTCAGTGAACTTTCATCATCGCTGCTGAGTACCGGAACGGTTTCCTGCGCAAGGACGACTCCACTGTCCATTCCTTCGTCAACCATGTGAACAGTACAACCCGTTAGCCTCGCCCCGGATGCGAGGACATCTCTGTGGGCGTGGGCCCCGGGGAAATGGGGAAGATAGGAAGGGTGAATATTGACGATGCGCCCACCCCATGATTCAAGGATGTGAGGGGATAGAAGACGCATATAGCCAGAAAGAACCACAAATTCAATGTCATACTGTTGAAGAATTTGCATGATTAAATCTTCATGAGAAGTCCTCGTGTTCTCGGCATCATTTGGAGGCAGGACAAGTTCAACCTTCACTCCGAGTTTCTTGGCAAGTTGAATTCCTCCAGCTTCCGACCGGTTGGAAATGACGACTGAGGTGGTATGGAAAAGGTCGTGTTGTTGTTGAGCCTTGACCATTGCTTCCATTCCCGAACCTGAGCCGGAGATTAAAACTGCACACCGAAGTGGATTCGCAGCTGTCGCCACTCTTCCGCCAACTGGCGTTCCTGTCATGATTTTCCCAAAACCCCCCTTCATTTGATTACTTCGCTCATATCGGAGGGGTTTTTGAAGGCTCAGCGTGCCGCAAGGGTTGAGGGGTCCCGTGACTGAAATCGCCACGAAGTCTTTTGTTAGAGCCCAGGCTTCACAAGAGATTGCCTCAAAATACGCTCTGTTAGAAGATGCGGAAGTTGTTGCATTGGTGCTGGCCGAACATAAACCGAGTGCGAACGCCTTTATTCGTGGAGTTTGGATCACTGTCGGCAGTTTATTTGTTGCGTTTGCTGGAATTGGTATATTCCTCCCTGGCTTCCCAACGACCTCATGGCTCGTAGCAGCTGCTTATTGCTACGGACGTTCGTCCCAGAAGTTGTTTCATTGGCTCATTACCAACCGGTACTTTGGAGGTCCTTTGCTGGGATACTACAGATCTGGAAAGGCCCTTCCATTTCATTCAAAAATAGTGATTTGTGGTTTAATCGGGCTTGTTTCTGCTTCTTCCATCTGGCTTGTCACAAAGGCAGGAGACCCTGGGTTTGGCCAAGTCACCATTTCCATTGTTGCTGTACTTGGAATATGGTGGGTTGGATGGCGTGTGCCCACAACTGCCTGATTACTCGGTTTGAAAGGAATCGTACAATTTTGCAGCCTTCTTGCCTGCATCAATGAACAACATCGGAAAGATACCGTGAATGATCAGTTGTATTGAGCTCAAACCAAATCTAATTGACAAGCGAAACGCTCTGATAAGGTGTTCAAAGTATGTCATTCCAACGTCGTTTAGATGTCCCAAAAAAATTCACCGCTCCACAAATAGTCAATGCCTGAAAAGGCGATGTCCTGTGAATATCATTGCTATGTTGCGGTTATTGGCTTCATCAATGACTTCTTGGTCACGGATTGAACCACCGGGTTGAACCACGACGGCAGCACCTGCTTCTGCAGCTTGCTCGAGTCCATCTTTGAACGGGAAAAATGCATCGGATGCGAGGACGCAATCCTTGGCTTTGTCGCCGGCACGCCGTGCGGCGATTCGTACGGCCTCAACCCTGCTGGTTTGGCCTGGGCCGATTCCAACGGTCGCGGTTCCTTGTACCATGACAATGGCATTGGACTTCACTTGCTCGCAAACGCGTACGGCGAATTTCATGCTATCAATTTGCGACTGAGTGGGTTCTCGGTCAGTGACAGTTTTTGCTTCTGCCCAATCAATGATGGGGGGTTCTTCGGTTTGGACCAGCATTCCTCCTTCAACGGGCTTTCGAACAAGGATTCGTTCCAAGGGGGCCAAACGGTTTTGAGGCGATTCAATGGTGAGGAGGCGACGGTTTTTCTTTTCCATCAGAAGAGATTTTGCCTCCTGTGAAAACGCTGGAGCCATAAGGACTTCAACAAAGAGATTTCCAATTGAAGCCGCCGTTTCAGCCTCGACTGGTTCATTGAAGCAGATAATGGATCCGAATGCAGACTCTGGGTCGCTCGCCAAGGCCATGTCAAAGGCTTCCTTTTGAGTTGCAGCCAGTGCTGCGCCGCATGGGTTGTTGTGTTTGACAATAACACATGCATGGGGCGTTTGTGGCCATTCGTCTGTAGATAGGGAACGGCAAAGGCGCAGGGTTGCATCAGCATCTGAATAGTTGTTGTAAGACATTGCTTTGCCGCCTTCAACCAATGCTGTCACCAACGTTGAATGTTGGCCTGCATTCAGTGGGTCGACGTACAAACCAGCGGCCTGATGGGCGTTTTCTCCGTACCTCAGGGTGTGCATGATGTGGGCGGATGAGAGCATGGTCGAAGGAAGGCGTTCGCTTTGTTCGTTAACATCAGAGAAAGCGGCTGGGTCGCCAATGAATCGTTGATGAAGTTCGTTGGCGATTGCAGAATCATACGCAGCAGTGTGTTGAAAGGCCTCAAGAGCGAGTTCTTGGCGCAGGCTCATGTCAACTTCAGTGACGTCTTCAACTGCTCCAATCGCTTTGAGGAGGTCGTGGTATCGCTTTGGATTGGTTGCGATGAGAACATGTTGGTGGTTTTTAGCAGAAGCACGAACCATCGTTGGGCCGCCAATGTCAATCATTTCCAGCAAAGGGTTGTCATCCATCGGAGGGTCTTGAGCGGCAGCGGTTGAGAAGGGGTAAAGGTTGCACGCCACCAAGCGAATGGGTGAGTATCCAAGTCGATCAAGTTCTGTACGGTCGTCTTCTTTGTGAAGGCGGGCAAGAAGAGGCCCGTGGATGGCGGGATGGAGGGACTTGACCCTCCCGTCAAAAATTTCAGGATGGTTGGTTAAGTCAGAAACATGAAGAACGCTGAGCCCTGATTCACGGAGCAACTTTGCAGTTCCTCCTGTGGAAACCAATTCAAAACCTAACTCTGCTAGCCCTGTAGCAAATTCAACGATTCCTGTTTTGTCCCACACGCTCAGTAATGCACGGGGTCGGGATGATTCTGTACCGTTCATGCAGGAGTCCCGTTATCGTATTGGCCCCGTCCAATGCTCTTGAACATAGCGCACGACCACATTGGCCCATTTAGAGGTCAGTCTCCACGAGCAGAAATCACCTGGTCGACTCGCAGTAGCCCACAGGCGGTTTCCGTAGCGGCCTCAATTCCATGGAGAAGTGTATCGGTTGGCGCCCATGCACCTTCAACCACTTCAACGGAGCCAGAGGGGCCGATTCCAGCTTGATTGTTTCCGTTACGGTGTGCAGAGCGCAGCGCAAGAAGCGTGTCCAATTGGTCAACTCCCGCATTGGTAGCAAGTGTTGAAGGAATAGATTCAAGCGCTCGTGCAAAGGCTTCCATGGCCAATCTCTGACGACCTGATTCCTGCTCAGCCGCTTCCTTAACCGCAAGGGCAGCAGCCATCTCTACACTCCCGCCTCCACGTACAAGGGCATGGGTTTCCATCACTTGGGCGGTCGAACGAAGGGCATCGTATAGGCCACGAATCGCTTCTTCGGCTGCGACGCCATCGCCGCCTCCAACGTCTATGGTAGCAAGTCCAGCAGAATCTCCAAATCTCATGCAAAGCCGTTCCCTGCGGCCGTCCAAGCCCTCACTGGTCTCAATCGTTAGAAGGTCAAAGCTACCAAGGACCGTTGCCGAAAGGTCGTCAAGATGGTCGCACATTGAAGCGCCCGATGCTTGGGCAATGTCCTCGATGCCTGCTCGTTCAAGTCCACCCAGAACGAAACAGCCAGCATCGGTGAGTGTGTGAAAGATACTGGGTTCTATGGATTCAGCAGAGAAAACGGCGGTAGCGCCGGTATCCAATATTTGCTTCACTTTCTTCTTCAAAATTGCATCCTTGGCATCAACAAAAGCCATCCATTCATCGGCTGTTTCAACCTCAATGTCAGCATCCCTTGAAGATGTTTCATAATCCAGAGGACACGATAGAGCGACCAATGTTCCTGCATCAAGACGACGAGGTAAGCGGTCAAGAATCAATGCCGTGTCCAAAATTAAACCGTCCACAAGGCGCGAATCCTGTAGATTGCCCTGTGTTCTTTTTGACATCCGAATGTCTTCGTAATTCACTCCGTCATCGCTCCGTGATACCGTTTGCAATCCGTCCACTACCAATTCGGCGAGGAATGGCCCGTCTATGTCTGCGGCGGTTCCATTCATCGATGTCTTGGCCACATGAACGAGTTGTTCGCGCGACTTGTCCCATTCTGATGAATTCGATTCTATGGATTGCCGCGTTACTGCTGCAGCTTTGATGTAACCGTCGTTCAAAATCAGTGGATGCAAGCCACGGCCAAGCAGCCGGCCGGCTTCTCTCATGAGTTCACTTGCAAAGATCATGCAGCCGGTAACGCCGTCACCGCATGCATGTTCTTGCGCTTCAGCGAGTTGAACAAAGGCTTTTGCTGCAGGGTGCTTCACGAGCAGTTCTGCAACGATTTTAGCCCCATCATTGGTCACAGCAGTCGTTCCGTTGGTTTTGTAGAGCATCTTGTCCAGGCCTTGGGGGCCAAAGGTTCCGCGCATTAAATCACCAAAGGCTACGGCCGCAGTAACAAGTTTCTGAGTGACGCCGACTCCGCTGGTCACGGTGGTGGTTGGCCGTACAATTGTAACCGGTGCGCGTCCGCTGCCGTCATTGTTTGCTTGAGCCATTAGACCGACCCTGGGGGCTCAACTTTTTGAACCCTTTATCCCTTTGATGGTTCACTTTTTCTTGGCAGGTGCTTTCTTAGCAGCCGCTTTCTTTGCATGCTTGCCAAGTTTGTGTGCTTTTTGTGACTCGTTATGGGACCAGTGGTACGCCATCTTCAACAATTTGAGGTAGTGTTCGTTACCGTCCTTAACCATCTTGTCATGAAGGACATCGTTGGTCATGAAGACGTCGCCCCATAGTTGAGCCGCTGTGCCCTTGTCGCCTTTTGGCATGTCGAAAACTTCCTTGATGGTTGGGTCAAGGTATGCACGCCAAACACGGGCTGGGTTGACCGCCATAGTGACTTCAACGATGATTTCATTTTCGTTGATTCCGGTACCGGTCTGCCATGTATCTTCACCGAGGTCAGCAAGGAACGGGAGACAGAGGTCTTGAATTGAGAGACTCGTCATCGGGTCGGCATTGGTAAGTGCGGCGTAAGCCTCACGCATACGTCCACGGTCTGCCCCTCGGGAGGCTGTCTGGAAGCGAAGTTTGTCGATGGATGTTGGAACCAAGAAGCGAACATCGGTGTAGTAGACCAATGGGTTATCATCGGACGAGTTGAAGATGTGCTCAAACGGTGCTGGTCCTGCAGATTCACCAAGGAGGTCAACCGGATATACCGTCTTCAAGGCGTTGGTAGCAACGGATTGGATGATGCGGCGCATCAAGCGTTCTGGTGCTGCTGAAACATCGTTGAAGGTGTCAAGGTATTCTTGCATGTTCAGAATATCATATCCACGAACGGAGAGGATGGAGTGAACGTTTGGCCCAATCATCTTCTCGCCGTCAACTTCAGCTTGGCTGATCCAACGGGAACCCTTGGCAACATCTGATGCGGCAACGAGGTCTGCATAGGCCTTGAAACGTCGAGTTACGCGATTCATGAAATCTGCTTGGTCAAGTTTGGTGAACACGGTTGAGCCGTAGTTGGATTTGAGGGCGTGGTCGGCAACTTGGCTGGCGTTAGCACAGGTCAAGAGGTTACCTTGGTCGCTTGGGTACATGATGAGGCGGCGGCGCTTGGCAGCTCCTCCGAGAGTCCCAACTTGTGGGTCGGTCAAGATATAACCAAGAGTTGCACAGACCTCGAACAGTCGGCTGTACTTGTCTTCGTCGCTGGAGTTTCCAATCCACTCGTCAAGTCCAGGTTCGATGCAATGGAATTCCAGTGGAACCATTTCTGAACCAGCGCCAAATGCTTGGCGAACGGTTGAAGATTGCATCATTCCCATCATGGTGTAGAGAGAAGTTTTTCCGGTGGTCAAGTACACATCTGAAATCCCTTCTTCGCCGAACGAGGAACGACGGTCTGGGAGATTGACGAGGAGGTTGAAGGCGGTTGCTGTTTCACGGTTTCCGTTAACGGCAGGCCAAATCCAAGTGTTTGGTCGCGTCATCAAATAACCCGAAGCATCCTTTCCAAATCCAGCAGGTGAATATCGAATCCATCCCAAGCGGTTGTTGAATGACACGTTACGATGCATCAATGATGGGTAGTAGACTCGGTCAAGAGGGTCTGAGTCAGGCACGACACCGCGGTGTCCAAGTCCCCAAAGAATGACTTCCCATTCAGCAAATTCCTTACCATCTTTAACTCCGAGAAGAAGGTGGTTCTCACCGCGGGTGTCGCCCTCAAGAATCGCCCCGCCCATTCGCTCTTCATCGCCGGTTGAGCAGAAGAAGAAGGTCTGAGTGGTGAACAATTGCTTTGGAGTCCACATGTTTGCGTTGATGACGGTCTTTTGCTTGAGATAATCAGAAATGTTCTCAATACGACGCTCAAATTTGAAGCGATCCGAGTCAATCCAAGACGAACCAAGAACAAGATTTGTGTTCAACAGTTTAGCCGATGCTGGTCCGATATAACGGGTTCGTGCATCTGCCCGACTGTGGTCCGAGGCAGGAATTTCTTCCCAAGGACCCTTTCGTGGAATGTATGTCATGAAAGTTGCATCGTCGAATTTGTGCTTTTCTGCGTCTGCAACGACGGCTTCAACTTCATCCATGAGTTTGACATATGTCTCACTCGGTAAGATGCGTTGTGTTGCTTTGAATGTTTTATCTGATACGCTACGATGTTCCCACATTTTTCTTCACCTCAAAATTTCTTCATGTCTTCTTCAGGGGCCTCTTCGGCTTCCTCTTCGACTGTTTCTTCCACTTCGGCTTCTGCCTCAGCTTCTTCTTCAACTGTTTCTTCCACTTCGGCTTCTGCTTCAGGTTCTTCTTCCACTTCGACTTCTGCTTCGGCTTCTTCTTCAGATTCTTCATCCACGCCTGCATCAGGATCCAACATCTCAATGACCGTGTCTTCGGCTGTTTCCTTAGCAACTTCTGTTGCTGCGACGGTAGCCGCTTCTTCAGCCTTTGAAATCAATTCTGCTTCATCTACACGACCTGCTGTTGCTTGGTCGAGAATCATGGCGGCGGTAGCGGCCATCGATGAATCAACCATAGGAGCGCCCTTGTAGATGTATTGAACTGCAAGTCCAACCAGTCCAGAAACAGCACCGGAGGCCATAACCCAGCCGCTGTTGTTTCGTTGTGTGTCGGTAGGGTCGATGTTGGTTTCTGTCCCTGTGACCGGTGGGATTTGCATTCCCGTGAAATAGGTGTTTGTTAGGACTTCAATGACGGCCCAAACGGCGTACAGAACGAGGATCAAGGAGACCCCGCTCAACCATGAGCGGTTTTCTAGAAGGAAGGCCATGGCCCCGCTTTCGTTGCTTTTTCGTGGACTTTCTTCAACGGACATGAGGAATCCTCTATCCTGTAAGCCCCGCTTATCCACTCATAAAGGTGGTCCCAATATTTTTCTTTAACGCCCCCGAAGTGGCCTCTTTTTACCTTGTTCGTCAACGACGGTTTTTCTTGCCCTTGTTCCCGCCTTTTCTGCGAGAATTATCCCAAGCGGATTGGCCCTTTCCTTTGCCCCGTTTGTTGGAATGAAAACTGTTGGGTCGTTCAAGTGTTTCAGGCATTTCATCAAACGACTCAATGCTCAAGCGGATTCCCCCCAGTTCGTCTTGGAGTTGTTTGACGTTCTCTCCGCCTCGGCCAACAAGTGTTGCGATCATGTTCTGCGGCGCATAGACCGTTGCGGCACTTTCGCTGCTGAACTGAACCTGACAGTCTACTCCGACCCACTGGCGTATGTGAGAGGCAATCTGTTCCTTGGCGAGCGCTTTCAAAGGCGACATGCCCTTCTTCGTTCCATCAATCGGCACAACTGCGATTTCAGAGCCAAAAGCAAACATTTCATGCGTGATTTTTCCGCTTGGGAATTCGATTACCTCGATCACTGGGCGAGCAAGTTCCTCCTGCATTCCAGTTGGGGGTTTTACCGTCATCCGCAGTTCGAGGACTTGTTGAATTGCTCCCGCTTCAACGTGGATGATGGTGTCAAGTACTTGGCTAACGAGGCCCAATTCAACCTTTCCAATCAGGCGTTGTATGGCTTCCAATGCTGAATTGGCGTGGGTTACCCCCAACAATCCAACCCCTGCGAGACGGACATCGGAGAAAATCTCGAAATCGCGTGCCCGGCGCACTTCGTCAAAAATGACAAAGTCGGGCCTCACGAGGAAGAGAATCTCTGCTGTTTTTTCCAGGTCGCCTTCCAGTGGAGCATATTGTGTGATGCGGTCGGCGAGTTGCAGGTCCCTCGGAGCTTCCATCGTCTTAACCAGTGCGCCAACATCGGTGTCAAGATATTCTGCAATCGCTTGCGCAAGCGTCGTTTTCCCGGAACCTGGACGCCCGCAAATGAACACTCCTCGGTGGTGGTTGCTCAAACGGGTGATGAGACGTTCATCGAGATTGTAATCGGAAATGCTCAATTTTGCAACCGGCCGAACCACGGTAATTTCCCGGGCGTCTGAAAATGGAGGCCAAGCACATGCAATACGCAGGTCGCCAAGTTGGATCACTCTGCAACCTTTGCGATCAATTTCCAAGAAACAATCGCTGCGGTGTCGGTTGTCTTCGACCAATTCTGCCAGTTCATCGCTGAGTGCTTCTACGCGCAGCGTATCCCAATCCGTTCCACTGTCTTCAACCTCGACGAGTTTGAGTTGGCCAATTGTCCCTCGTTTCACTCGGGGTGGGCATTCTGCCTTGAGAAAAACCGTGTGGACGTCGTCTTCCAGAAGGGCCTCCAGGGCGTCGGGTAATGTTGGGTGGTCGCCGAATGTAGCCATAGTACTCGTGTTTAGGCCGTCGGCTTCTGCCTTTGACACTTCGCATGGTAGACCAAACGATACGGCTGTTCAGGAAACAACTGTTTCAGTTGCCGTTTGGTTGGATCATAAAACCCGTAAGCCAGAATGAGCCAACGAAAGCAAGTGACAAAATGTAGGCACCAACTGTTGGAAAGGCCCACATTGAAACTGAAACCTGTGCGAAAATAATAATGCTGGCGACAACGGCAAGCATCTGCCATGGTCCGTTTCCTTGCAGGTTGAGGGTTGACGTCATGACTTCGCGCTCCGATAATCCCCAAATCAACCCGGTAAGGGCGGAGAGAGCGATGAGTGACTGCATGCCTGCAGTGACGGTTCCTTCAAGATACCAAACACCCAGTGAAGCAACCAAAGTTGCGGCAAACATGCGTTGGACGGTTGAGAAAGCAAGTCCCATAGAGACGGGGAAGTGCTGTTGATTCTTGAATACTCGCAACACCTTGTATGGTTTTGAAGCGGTTCAATACTGCTCCATATCTTGGAACCATTGATTGAGGGCGTGTAGGTCTTGAATGGGGGGATAGACCGTTGGAGTCCTTGATTTCACCTGTTGGAGGAAGTAAACCCATTCGTTGTACAGCGGCGGGTGGGCATTGGTAAGTTCAACTGTTTCCAGCACCCCGGATCGGTTGATATGCATCTCTGGTGTGGTTCCGAACGTTAAACTGAGATTTCCCTTGCTGCCTATTAGAGTCAGTTCCCGCAGTTCCTCGTCTGCATCCCAGGACACATCGACGAGCAGGCGTTTCTGTCCTGTTCCACCCGCATCAAGGAGCATTCGTTCAAGTTGATGTTCAAAGATGTCGGGTGATGATTTCGCAATGTCCTTTAATCCAAAGAAAAGCGATAGGTCAAAGCCGTGAATCGCCAGTGTTTTCATCGCATCTGCGCCTTTTGGGCGTCCCCGCTTCGTCCTCCGACGATAATGGAGCTCTTGCAATGTTCCAATGGCTCCGTCATCCAGTTCTTGTTTCATCGCCTCAACACCTTCATGATGGCGAAGTAAGAAGCCGGTGACGAGCGTTACCTCCGGGGTCAAAGAATTGAGGAACTGGGGCTCTTGTTCCAAACGATCGCTCAACGGCTTCTCAATCAACACTGGGATGTTCCGTTCCAATGCCTTTGAAGCCAGTTCAAGATGAGAGTTGGGCGGCGTGACGACAGCAATACAGTTCACAACTCCAGCATCAAGCATGGCGCCAAAGTGAGTGAAGGTTGAATCAACTTGATTTGATAGGTCGGCGAGTTGGTTAGGGTCTCGGTCGCATAATGTGATGTGCTGGATGAGTCCTTCTTTTTTGAGCCGAATGAGGGTCTCGAGGTGACGTTTTCCCCATCGCCCGTGGCCGACCAAACCTACATTCAAATCCATGAAAATCACTCGTCATAATGCGTGCTGGTTAACGATAAATCGAATTTAAACGGTGGCCGTTTTCATCTTTGTATCGGACTTCAAATGATTCAGGGCATTTGCCTGGGAAGGTTAGCATTCCTGGGAAAAATTCTGGCCGGTTCAAGACAAAACGTGCCACGGCCGTTGTCATCGCCTCACCTCCGCAGCGGCTACAGAATAAAGGTTGTACGACCGCCATGGTCCCGCGTTGATGTTCTTCTTCATGAGGATGGTGCGCTTCAACCGGCCGGCGAGGGAGATTCCCCTTCGCCTTCCTCGTCGCTGGAGGTAGAATCGTCCTCGTTCACAAATACCTCATCTGAGGATCGGCTGTCTTGCAATATTTGTATTCTCGCTGATTCCTCTAACGTAGTGAGGTTGGTAGCTGTAATTCCTGCAGAAGAAATCGCATAGACATAGTCTCCCATGAAAATTGAACGGCGGATGTTGTATTCATTCCACCACCGATTATTTTCGCCCTGGGTATACAGGTCGGAATGGTCAACCGTGCCGTAAACACTGAGGTTGCCCGTGGTTTCATTTACATTGACGAGAATCAGTTTGGAAACGTAATCATACGACCAGTAATAGCGTCCATTCACTTCGTAATCCAAGTAACGGTAGGTCGATAATGGAATCGCAAGGAGTTCCTTTGGAGCCCAATACTGGAAGGCCTTGGACTCGTAGGTCGCCTCTGACCACGACCATACATAGTCGCTTTCGTTGCTATTGACAGGGGAGAGCCTGAGTGCCGCATCTCGTGAAGGAGTTGCGGGGTCTGTAATGTTGAACAGGGAGATTTGAGTTCCCGACCAATCAAGCCCAGTGCCGTCTTCATTGGCTGGACCCATTCCAATGGTGAGGAGGTGGTCGCGAGAGAGTGGGTGAATGTAGGTAGAAACTCCGGGGACTTTGAGTTCCCCTAAGATGGTGGGTTGAGTTTCATCGGAGACGTCGATTACCCAAAGTGGGTCAATTTGTTCAAAGGTTACAATGTAAGCTCGGTCTCCATCAAATCGTGCACTCCAAATGCGTTCGCCGGGAGCGATTCCGTCAACTCGTCCGGCTTCTACGAGAATTTGTTCTTCGGTTTCGGGGTCCATTGAGCGCACCAACGTCACGAGTTGTGATGACATGGGTTCTGGATCTTCCATCCACCAGCGCGCCCACTGACCTGCAGTGGTAGCTACGCGTAGAACGCCTTCATACTCTGAGAGGGCGAATTGATTGACGACCGTTCCGTTAACGCGTCCTGAACCGGTGTAGACTGTTGTCTCCCCACTGATGTCAAACGTGTGGAGGTTGGTCATTTCGTTGGCTTCGTCGTTGCCCCAAAACCACCACCAATCAAAGGCACTTTCGGCCAAGACAAGGAGGTCTTGTGAGGCGTAAACTTGTGGGTAAGTTCCCACAATGTGGTCCACTTCAAAATCGAAGGTATCAGATGTCAGGTCTAAGGAGAAAATACTGGATATCCCACGATTAAATCCTTCCTTGGGGGCGACAAAATCTGCACATTCTCCGTCGGTCATTGAATGGGTCGTCACGACACCATTGCTGTATTCATACACTTGAGGAAGAAGGTCTTCCAGTGTGAGCGTGGTGAGAGCGTTGCGATTGTTTTCAATCGTATCCCATGCAACTTTCTGACGGATTTCTGTACGCAATGGGTCCTCATAATCCAAATTCCAATAGCCATTAGGGAGATCGAGCCATGTTTGGAGACCTTGCACATCCATCCATGCATGGCTCACAGTCCGTACCGTCGCGTTAACTTCCCTGGCCGTGATGTATGTCCCTTCAATGTACAACTCGCGTTCAATGTCCGGTTCACTGCGGTTGGCGACGTCATAAACCGTGAATTTCGTAAGGCTCGAGGTCCTCCAATTGCCGTATTCCCCATCCCATCCCATTTCATCAATTACAGGGCTGCTCCGTGAAAGGCTCCACGGGCTGAGGGTTGAAATGACGACCAATTCATCGCCATCCAGCATCATGGCCTGAGGAGTTCCTTCAACGGTTGTGTTTGAAAGGTCAGAGAGTTGACCAAATTCAGGGACACCAAAGATGTGCAACTTTTGACCTTGCAGGTAGTAAATATTGTAGCCATCGGTTTTGACAAAGTCGGCTTCATCAACACCTTCTTCTTGATTGTTGGTTCCGGAATAATCCTCTCCTTCGACCAACTGTTTTGTGGCCCGAGGTTGGGCTGAGTTGCCGCCGTCTGTATCGCTTGCAGAGTCAGCGACCATTTCCATATCGTCCTCCCACATGCCTCCGCCGTAGTAATACTCCTCGGCTGCGGCTTGCAGGAGTTGTATCCGATATTCCTCTTCGATGGAGAATTTCAAAGACTGTTCCAGGTCCTCACAATCATCGTATCCTACCAACTGTGGTGAGCCAATGCTTCGTGCTGGGATTTCAGACCAATTGTCGGGGAGCGTCACCTCTGGGACTTCAACATCTGGTTCAACCATGCCCAGACACCCAGAACATAGAAACAGAGTGATGATGGAGATTGCAAGCGCTTTATGCCTGTTCATAAAACCACTACAATCCAATGGGCTATGAATGAATTGGTAAAGTGATTTTACGCTCAATGGATTTTTTCTCCTTGAACAAGTGATTCGGTTCCTTGTGCAGTGAGACGCCAAGGTGAACGTCGTTTCGGCGTGGTTTTTTCAATGAGTTCTGCTTGATTTAATTGCTTCAAATGATAAGAAATGAGTTGCCTTGAAAGTTCCAAGCGCTTTCCTATTTCGGGGTTGGGAAGGCCAAGTTGGCCGGCATCTGAGAGCACTTCAAGTATGGCAAGACGCGAACCTGAGACTATGGATGTAACAGAATTTCTCTGGCTTACGGGAAGATTGGCTGAGGCGTACCTTCTCAACTTACCATCCCTCCAAGAAACAATTTGGTGTTGGAGTTCCAATGTTTGAAGGTGGTGAGCCGTCACCCCGTTGGCCAATCGCAAAGCGTCACGTAGGGCTGAAAAATGAATACCAGTATTGGCTTCAATGTAACCAAGTATTCTGCCTCTGTTCAGTTCATCGTTTCTGGACTTTCTTGCGAGGAGGGGTGTTAAAAAGGCCATTAATAGAGCGATTTTCACTACTTCAAACGCGCCGGCCCCGGCAAAAAGAAGTACAATAATTCCGCTGCCAAACCCAATAAAGAGCCTGCCGTTTTGATCGGTTTCTTGGTCTTCATCCATTGTTGGTTCATCGGAGTCCTCCAACTTATTGTCACCCGCATCATCACGTTCCGCAAGTGGCGCTGATTCTGGCGAGAATTCATCAATCTCTTCATCAGCCCCTAACGTTTGATCTTGTCCTTCAAAGGACGCCGCCCCGAAACAAATCAAAGCCAGAGCCCCGATAAAGAGAATGCGTACCAGCCAACTCCCATTCATACCTCTACATTGACCAAGGGGTCTTCAAGAACTTGGTTCAATGATTTGACAAACTGTCAGAACTCTTTGGTTAAACAGGCAGATATCCGAGATAATATCCCGCCCCTGCTGCAATAGAAACTAAGAGAAGGAAAAAGATGCTTCGTTTCTTCCAACTCTTCTTTTTTACTGGAGATGCTGTACTGGCAACGAGAATCTCAGGGAGTGGAAGTTCGGGAAGTAATGCACCGGGCAATGGCAGTGGGAGTTCGGGCAGTAAGGCGCCCTCATCGACCTCTACCTTGACTCGGTCTTCAGGGTAAAGGTCATCCAAATCTTCCAGTCCAGGAGCTTCGGGGATGCGCCCAATGATGTTGTCCCAAGATGCTTCAAGCGTTTCGCTGGAAATTGGTTTTTGCAGCCAGGCAACGGCTCCTGCAGAAAATGCGGCATTACGGGCGAGTTCAGCCATACGACTTGAAGCAACGAAAACAATCCGTTGTTCGCCACCATGTTCCCGCATTTCCAGCGCTGCAAGATGTCCGTCAAGGGAGGGAAGGTCAAGGGACAGAACGACCAATTCAGGGTCAAGGCGAATGTATTCATCTACTGCTTTATCGCCATCTTCACAAACTTCGATGTTGAAATTCTTGGCCTTGAAGAGGTTGGTGAGGCGCATTGACGCCATCGGATTGTTGTCAACAATGAGGACGGTTGGTGCTGCGTCATCGTTAACATCGGTAACAAGGCCCATAGCAATCAAAGCATCGCACAGAGTTCTTCCACATCAAACAACCGCTATTCTTCTTCCTCAGAGGCTGATGTTGACAAATCTTCAACTGGGCCGTCTTGAGGTTGGTTGAATGTTTCTCGAATGACTTCGCTTTGTGCTTGTTCTTCCTGCCGCTTGCGATGAAGTTGCGGTGCTTTGGTGAAATGCATTTGCAAATCGCTGATCACCGTTCGGAGCATTTGTGTTTCTTGAGTCGTCAAATTACCCTCTGTCTTTTTCTGAAACATTCTCAGAACCTCTATTCCTTCCTTGGCCTCCAGAAGGTTGTAGTGAAAGGCGTGGTCTTGGTCGGGCAAATAGCCCATGTGAAGCATGGTTGAACGTTGTAACATCTGAACGATTTGGAAAAATCGGGCTGAGTCTTCGTCTGCAAACATATCCGCCATGGCCCGACGAGGTGCTGGGGGTTTTTGTCCTCTGCGCTCACTCAAACAATTGGTCCAGTAGCCATTGTGGTTCAAACTGAAGCAAATCATCGTAGCCCTGACCGGTTCCTGCGAAGACAATCGGTCGGCCGGTTGCGTAGGCGATTGAAAGGCCGGCACCGCCCTTTGCATCGGTGTCCATTTTGGTTAGAACTGCTCCATCGAAACGCATGATTTCTTGGAACATCTTAGCCTGCTCAACGGCATCGTTTCCTGCCAGTGAGTCGCCAACAAAGAGCGTGAGGTGAGGATTGGTTACTTTGCGGACTTTGTTAAGTTCGTTCATGAGATTGGTTTTGTTCTGCATTCGCCCGGCTGTATCGACCAAGACAACGTCGATGCCACGTGCTTTTGCAGAGTCAATGGCGTCGCGTGCAATGGCTGCAGAATCGCCTCCTCGCTGACTTGAGATGCAGCGAATACCGAGGTTCTCGCAGTGGGATTCCAATTGTTGGATGGCTCCAGCCCTGAAAGTGTCGCCTGCTGCTGCGATCACACTGATGTTGTTTTTGAGCAGACGTTGGGCGATTTTAGCGGCGGTCGTTGTCTTACCTGTTCCGTTAACACCAACCATCATGATGACAACTGGGGAATCGCCTGCGTCCAGGAACCCTTTGACGGATGCATCAAAATCCCAATATCCTGCTTCCAAAAGTCCATGGAGCGCTCGTTTGAGTGCGGCTTCGAGAACCTTTGGCAGTTCGGCACCCTTTCTCAAACGAGAGCCAACAAGTGCTGTGCGGAGGCTGGAGATGAGCGCGTTGGTTGCATGTTGAGATATATCGGATTCAAGAAGGACCCATTCCAATTCTTCAAGGAGGTTGTCCAGAGCTTCGCTTGGCTTGATAATTCGGCCTCCTTCAGCGACAACACCGCCTCCAAGTTCAATGTCGAGGACGGTACCAGCTTCTGTTTCCAGTTTCGCCGTTTTTGAGGACCCTTTTGGGGCCTGTTTGACTTTGACGAGTTGGCGTCCTGTTGTGGTCCGCATCATGGTCAAGTCGACCTTGGAACCTCTTGGGCGAGCGACATCGACTGCCCCTCGTTTCTTCATTTCCTTAGCAAGCTTAGCCGCTTTCTTCTTTCGCTCCTTCTCTTGGCGCTCAAGGAATTTTCGCTCTTTCTTTGTAAGCACGATGGGGGCCGTTGGTTCGTCGTCGTCCCATTCGTCCCATTCGTTGTCAGGCTCTGGTGTTGCTTGGGCCTCTTGTTCAACTGCTTCAATTGCTTCCAAGTCCTCCCAATCCTCGGACGGCTTGGCTGCATTAGTTGCGGTATGAAGGAGTTCCTTGGCTTCCGCCGAGTCGGCATCAGTCGAGAGTGCTTGTTCGTCGACATCGCTTGCAACTTCACGAACTCGGCTACGAAATTTATCAAATAAGCCCATTCAATCGCCTCAGTCATCCAATGTCAAATCGTTACCGAACATTCCCCGTTTTCGTCCTCTCCGGGCAGGTTTGGCCGGCTCCGGTTCGGGTTCGTTTACAGGTTGTTGTGGAAGGGGGTTGGATTCTGCAGGTGCGGCAGTCAGAGATTTGAGCTGTTCCGCAGCCGTATTGAATGCCTGCGCTACTTGGGCGAGATTGGTTTCTGTTTGTTCTGCCTGGCCTTGCAATTCATCGCGCAGATGTTGGATGTCACTCTCGCGCTCAAGTGTGATCGCGTGAGCGTCCGACCAGTGCCGTTCGCCGAAAACACCTGCTCCTAAATCAACGAGTGCGATGCCTTCTTCGCTTCCTTGGTGCCGGTAGTGAAGGCTTACTCCTGAGCCAATTGAAACGTGGCTTGACGCATTGTTGGGGTCTTCATGGGCCATCAGTGCCTCGAGAGAAGCCGCTGTAATCTTGTGCTCGGACAAAACTGCATCCACTTGTTCCATGCGCAGATGGATTTCATCAAGGCGCTTTCGCAGTGCCTCAACATCCCTAGCCATACGCTGCAATTGGGTTCGGTCTACCATCGGGCTCAACCCTCCCATTCGTTAGGAGTTGAAGAAGGCGACGACCGGAGGGTTCACTCTTCTTCGCTGACGGCAGAAATAGGTCCGCCTTGAGCAGCGATTTGCTCACGGAAAGCATGAAGAACGTGGGGCTCGGAAGAAGTTCTTGGATCAATTTCGGAAACATCTGCAATGGCGATGGTTCGTCGCTTAGCACGATGACGTGAGCCAAGAATGGAATATGTTTTGTCGGTTGCTTGTTCAGCATTTTCTGCGGTAAAGTCGTAAGAAAACTCTTGTCGTTGGCTACCAAAAGGTGCCGTCCCTGTCACTCGATAGGCCTTCATCGGACCGACCGACCCGCCATCCATCCTTAAACGCGCTGGCGCGAATTGAGCGAACGAACAACCGCAAGATTGAGACAAAAAGGGATGTTGGGGGTATCATGGCGAAGGCTTGGGCAATGATTGTTCTGGCCTTCCTACCGCTGGTTTCGGGAATGTATACCCTCCCGGTGGAACCTGATGTTACTGATGCCGCGATGGGTAACGAGCGGCTGATTGTGCTTGAGAGCGGGGTTTGGGATTCCGATGGATGGACGACCTTGACTGAAAATGGATTGACGCCGCTTCGTGTTGTGGACCAAAAATCACTTCTTGCGTGGGTACCGTACACTACCAATGTCCCCGAGGATTATGACGTACATTCGTTGAATGACGCTGTCTGGAAAGCAGGCGTTGATGGTCAGAATGCACGGGTTGGGGACTGGGTTCGTCTTGTGTACGAACCGCGACTTCCAATTGATGTGAAATTGAACATAGCCGACTCATTATCTGCACACGGTGGCCAATTGGCCGACCGCAATGTAGGCCCGCTCCTCCCTATTCCCACCTTCGTCAATGTCCAAGTTCAAGACATGCTTTTCATCGAAGCAGCGTTGAAGATTGAAGGTGTTTTGTGGATTGAACCGGTGCTAACTACAGAAGCTCGAAACGGACAAAGTGCATCAATTCACGAACACGGTCAGCTCACTGAGCATCCTTTCTGGGGCCTCGGTTTGAACGGAAGCGGCGTCACACTTGGATTGGCTGACAGCGGCCTCGATGCCGACCATGCTTGCTTTCGTAATGCTACGGAACCTGCGAGTGTACATGCAGAACCCTCTGCTGATTACCCTGCCGTAGGACTCTTTGGAGACCAACATCGGAAGGTGTTGCTTCTCAACACGACCCTTGATGAAAACGATACCCCCGGCCACGAAGACTACCGACATGGAACCCATGTCGCAGGAAGTTTGGTGTGTTTTGATGTCTCAAGCGACCGAGGTGGTACAATACCAGCCAACGGTTCGGCCCTGGCACACGGTGCAAAACTTCTGATGCAAGACATCGTTTCTTCGGACGGGTGGGTTCCTCCGAACGTCGATGATTTGCTCTACGAATCTTCCGCTCAAGGCGCGTACATCCACTCGAATTCGTGGGGTGATGCTACCACCGCTTACACTCAAAGAACAGCAACGTTTGACGGGTTTGCTAAAGCCATGCCTTGGTCCATTTCGTTCATCGCCCCGGGTAATTCCGGCGCAGGGATTCTTGAACCTGCAAACGGGCGCAATGTCGTCTCGATCAGTGCAACCACAAAGGCCACAGATGCAATCGTATGGGGTTCTTCTTCGTACGGCCCTACAGAAGCCGGGACTGATGGGGTGTTCATGCTCGCAACTGGGGGAAGTATACAATCAGCTGGAGCCGACGGCGACTGGTCTTCGAACAACAACAACCTTCGCTCATCTTCAGGAACGAGCATGGCAACACCTGCTGCCGCTGGCGCCGCAGGCGTTTTGCAACAGATGTACCAAGACGGTTGGCTAACCGGTTCCTTCGAACCATTGCACGCAGTTCCACTTTCTACCCTACAGCCCTCTTGGGTTGAAGTCACGCCAAACAACACAACACTACTGCTAGGCCCTGGATTTACTCCGTCGGGCTCTCTCATGCGTGCAACTCTGGCGCTGGCAGCAACGCCGCTCAGTCAAGACGAACGAAGCGGCGGGAACGGTGGCTATCAACTGCATAATCCAAACGATGGGTGGGGGCGGCTGAACCTTAGCGAGGTGTTTGATCCATCGGCCCTTAACGGTGAAGGAGAAGTCGCTCCAATTGACGACGTGTGGGTTCACGACAGTTATCGCCTCATCAATTCCAATCCCGTGGATTGGATGGAATCCTATGGAGGGCAGCAGAGCAACCTCTCAGGATTCTCAGAAATTACATGGGACGGGGCTGGTGCAGCCGGTCCGTTTCTCAAGACCGGTGAACGATTTCAACAACGTTTCTCCCCCCTCAATAGCACAGATGTCGCGATTCGTTTGGCTTATCCCGCCCAACCTGAACCCACTGCAGTTGACGACCTGCAACTGAGGATAACGTTCCCCGACGGCACCGTTGTCATTCCAGACCGTTTGCATGCTGACGGAACACCGACAGAATTCAATGGAAGCATAGCAGATTTTGATGACCTCAATGCATTTCCTGGAAGCAACGAGACGACGTTTGGGGTGAACCTTCCAAAAGAGCTGCTCGAACAGTACTCGTACTTTGACGTGGAAGTTGTAGCGCGCTATGTTGCGCCCGGCGGGGAGGCTGGAACAGTAGGGCTCGATGGAGACCGGGTTGGTTTTGGCTTGGTCGTCCAAGGCGTGGACAGAGATGGAGATGACCATCTCGATGGAGACGGTGATGGCGTGACAAATATGGACGACCTTTGTCCAAATGAAAATGCGCTTGGAAACGATGTTGACGGAGACGGGTGCCTCGATGATGAGGACGGAGATGGTGTTGTCAGCCCCTATGATGATTGTCCTGAACTGAATGCTACAGGCTATGATGCAAACAACGATGGTTGTATTGATGACTCCGACGGAGACGGTGTTCTTGATAACGAAGATGAATGCTATACTGAAGACGATTCTTGGGCCGTCATGTCAAACGGATGCTACCCTCTTGATGAGCCGCCTTTCATCCAAATCACCAACGTTCCTGAAAACGGGACGGTTTGGATTGAAAATTTCTCGGTCGAATGGAAGGTGAACGATGCGGATGGAGATGGGTACCGTACCGGAGCGCAGTTGGTGTACTCAAACAATTCAAATTACACCATTACAGATTGTGTGTTTCAACATGAAGCCAACCGGACCATGTCGTGTGTTTGGAGCAATCCCGCTGATTTACCACTGCAGTATCTGGAAAACGGTGATTTTGTCCTCCAAGTTTTCGTTGAAACCACCAACGCTTCTCCGGCAGCTTCTCAAGAACGAGTCATCATCAACACGACGAATAACATCACACTGGACAAATCTGGAATGCGTGATGACGGCCCTAACGAACCGTTGTTAATTACCACCAAATCATCTCCACCCCTGATGCAATGGACTTTTGTTGGCGCGTTGCTCGCTGCAATCTTCAGTTTTTGGTGGTCAAAACGAGTGCGGAAGGAAGAAGCAAAAGGGAAGACACCGGCACCATTTGTAGAAATAGAAAAAGGTAGAGACGATTTACGGGAACAAGAAGAATAAACGGTTGCCTGCTCTTCAATCCACGCCGCTATCCGTCTCCATTACCGTCGATTTCACAAGGTGAACCTTGAAGGTTGGTGGCATACTCGCAGGTATGTCCGCAAGTCGGAAGGTGAACAAAAATGAGCGACCGCCTATATGTTGGAATTGACCTAGGAACCTATCAATCAACCATTGCTTCAAGCGCTGGAAAAATGCACACCATTGAGACCGTCGTCGGTCGTCCAAAGGACCCTGTTGCACGCAATTTCCTGGGCCGTGATGTTCTCTTTGGAGATGACGCCCTCAAGAACAAACTCGCTTGCAACCTTTACCGCCCTATGGCAGCAGGCGTGACACAAGACGATGAAGCCAACCTCGCAGCAGCAAAGGCCTTTGTTTCTCATCTTCTAGAAACCGTTGACCCAGAAGAATTTGACGAAGTTCTTGGAGTCATCTGCTCTCCAAGCCACGTTTCCTTCACAGACAAGTCCAACCTGGTAGCAACCCTACGTGGACAAGTTAACGCCATCATGGTCGTTACAGAACCGTTTGCAACAGCGTATGGAATTGACGAAATCGCAGGCTCGATCGTTGTTGACATCGGCGCTGGAACAACTGACATCGCTCGTGTCTACGGTACATTCCCTACCGACGAAGACCAAGTCACCATCACTGAAGCCGGAGACTGGTTGGATTTGGAACTCATGACGCTCATCCGCAAGAAGTACACTGGAGCCCAAGTCACCAAGGACATGGTCCGAAAGTGGAAGGAAGCATCCTCCTACGTGGGCGGCGACGTCCGTGAAGTCACCGTTGAACTGTCCGTGGATGGAAAGCGACAAGTTGTTGACATCGGCGATTTGATTCAAGAAGCTTGCGAACTCATTATTCCAAAAATTGGAAACGCTATCAAGCGCAACGTTGCAGGTGCTGACCCAGAATACCAACCCATACTCCGAAACAACATCATTCTCTCTGGTGGAGGCTCACTCATCGATGGATGTGCCGAGCGAATCGCCTCAGAAATCTCCGACATCGGAGATGTTCGAGTCTGGTGCGTTGAAGACCCCATCAACTCCGTGGCCGCAGGTGCTTTGAAACTCGCCAGCGAAATGCCCGATGACATGTACACGTCCATCAACTGATTCGGCACTCTTCAAAGGGTCTCAAATCAGCACTGCCCAGCCCTGTCGTGGCGGGAAGGTTCAAGTGTGGTTAATCCGCGATGAGCAACCGTATGACGGTAGATGCTTCATCTCCTGGTGGAATTCGTCGAGTTGGAACCTCGACCAACGACGAGCGGGCAGCCCTTGAGGGAATGCTGAAAGGGTATCCAATTGAGCAACTCGTGGACGAGGTACTCATCGCTTGGGATGAACTCGCAAAACGGAACGATGAACTCGTTACTGTGAAGCAACGACTGCGTGTCGTTGAATTGGATTTAGCCGAACGGCATGACCAAGTTGCACCTGAACTCGCAAAATTGGCTGAATCTGAGCAAGCACTGCGAGAAGCGGACGCAAAAATCATTCACATTGAGCGCGTGTTAGACGATACAAAGAAGGAATTATCGTCCCAACAATCTTCTCTTTCGCAACAAGAACGGTCCTCTATGGAACATGAGGTATCTCAACTGCGAGACCTTACGACTCAACAGGACGCCGTCATCGGTGAAATGGAAGGGCGTATTTCCCAAATGGTAGAGGCGCTTGAAAGGGCTGCAGACGCTGGTTTGACATCAGTTACCGCTGAAGAGGTTCGCCTCCTCAAAAATCAGGTTGATGAGAAGAAGCGTCAGCTTGAGGTTGAGAAAGCCGCTGCCGAAGCGCTTGAGGAAGAGCGTCAACGTTTGAGAGACATTGCGGACCGCCTTCGGGGACTTTTGGATGCCCGTGACCGACGTCTTGGAGAACTTGAGGAGCAACTGGAGCGCGTCATGCAAGGGCCACGCTCCGTTTCGGCAGAGCATGACTATCTCGTTGAACAAATCGAAGAACTCAAGCGCCGACTTCTTGAGCGAAACCGAGAATATGAATCACTGCGACGACGAGAACGACGCCTGCACAACGATGTGTTTGAGCGTGACGAACGTTTGCAGCAGATCACCCTCACCATGACCGACCTTGAGTCTGCACTCCAAGACCGAACTGCCGAATTGCGTGAGTTGGAAGACCAGCGAAGTTCAATGGAACATGAGTTGCATTCTGCCCGTCGAAGCGAGCGTACTCGGGAAGTCGTCGGCCGCGTCTTTGCAGACTCACTATCGCTTGTCCGAAGTCATGAAAGCCGTGAATTGAAGCGGGAACTCTACGCCAACGCACCCGATGTAGAGCGCGTCATTGAATCGCCGTCAACCGAGGACATGTCTCGTTTGGCTGAAGGTGATGAGTTGGACCTCAACACCAAAGAAACAGTTCTTGAGAAAGGCATGGATGTAGAGGGCGTAAGGCCTCCATCTCCGGGTGGAACCGGAGACCCTGTGCTTTTTGATGAAGAAAACGAGTGATTCGTTCAGTTGCTTGAACAAGCACCGACCAGGCTTTGCAATCGGCTGCGAAGTTCGTCCATTGATGCTGCGTCTTCTGTCACAGTCCCCGTAACGACCCAATCAGCTCCTGCCTCAACTGCGGCTTCAACGTCTGAAGAAGTTCGCAAGCCACCGCCCACGATGAGTGTTAATCCCTCAACCTCTCTCGCTTTTTGGATGAGGTCGATGTGGACTGGCGATGATGCTCCGCTGCCCGCTTCCAAGTACAACAAAGAAAATCCATACATCTTGGCGCACAATGCATAAGCATGCACCAATTCAACGTCCGTTGATTGTATCAGTTCTGCAGCACCAACTTCACCCACTCGCCCTCCTGGGGCACAAACGACGTATCCTGTGGGAAGGGCTTCGACGCCGAATTTGGCCAAGTATGGGGCTCCACGAATCTGTTCTCCAACCAAAAATTCTCGTTTGGTTGAGTTCATGAGCATCATGAACGTAATGGCGTCTGCTGCCGGAGACAGTGCATGAGCGCCTCCGGGAAACAAAACAACGGGTACGTCCCATTGAGATTCGTCACCTGCGGGGTCTTGACTTGCTGCAAACATTCTCAACTCAAATGCTTCTTGGATTGCTTCACATGTTGCATGGACGATCTTGTCTGGAGTGTCGGTAGACCCGCCAACAAAAACCATCCTTGAACCCGATTCAACTGCAAGCATGGCGCGTTGAGCTGCTGTTTCTGGGCTTTGCTTTGCCGGGTCAATGAGCGTAACATGGCGCGCTGGATGGGTTCCTCTGCGCACTTTTTCCAGTACTGTTGTCTCTCCGACGTGCATGGCCCTCGCTCCAATGTCACGGCGGGCAGGGCATAGGACTTACGCTGGCGAGACGTTTCAATGGGAGGATTCTCAAAGGCCCCTGTGTTCGCAATACCATGAGCGAGGGGGGGCCGTTTCGGCGACTGCTGTCTTACATGAGCCCTCATCGCGCTACAATTCGTCTCGCATCATTCTGCTCTATTTTTAACAAAATATGGGACCTTGCCCCCCCATTGTTGATCGGGCTGGCTGTTGATGTTGTTGTCTTGAAAGAAGACTCAATGCTTGCGTCGTATGGCTTGGTTGACCCGTGGCATCAACTCATCTTCCTTTCTGTGCTCACCTTCCTCATCTGGGGTCTTGAGTCGCTCTTCGAATACTTTTACGGCATCTTATGGAGGAATTTAGCGCAGACCGTTCAGCACGAATTGCGCCTCGATACGTTTGATCACGTCCAACAACAGGGCATGGGGTGGTTTGATGAACGGCAGAAAGGAGATATTCTCGCTATTCTCAACGATGACATCAACCAACTTGAACGGTTTTTGGATAAGGGAGCAAATGATTTGCTCCAAGTGAGCACAACGGTGTTGGTTGTTGGGGCAGTATTCCTGATGATCTCATGGGAGGTGGCACTCTTCGCTGTCCTCCCGATTCCTCTCATCGTGTGGGGTTCATTTCGCTATCAACGCAGCCTTGAGCCAAGATATGAGAAAGTGAGAAACACCGCTGGAAAAATGAATGCGCTTCTTGAAAACGATTTATCAGGCATGTCGACCATTCAATCGTTCACCGCTGAAGAGCGAGAAATGAAGCGAGTTGAAGCATTGAGCAATGAATACCGAGACGCAAACCGAGAAGCCATTCGTCTATCAGCGGCATTTACACCTCTTATTCGAATGGCCATTCTTTGTGGTTTCACTGCTACCTTGTTGCTTGGTGGGTGGATGGCGCTCGAAGGTACGCTTGCTATCGGCGCATACTCCGTATTGGTCTTCATGACCCAACGACTTCTGTGGCCGCTCACGCGACTTGGCGAAACATTTGACCTCTATCAACGGGCAATGGCTTCCTCTACCCGAGTACTGGACGTGCTCACTTCGCCGACAGAAGTCAAACAAGGCATACGCCAACCGCCGCTTGAGAACGTAGCGGCGTCAAACATCATGTTGAGCGATGTGAGTTTTGCTTATCCAGGTCGCGACAACGTATTTTCAAACCTGAACCTTGAGCTGGAAGCAGGCCACACAACGGGTGTTGTCGGGTCCACCGGTGCAGGAAAAACAACGCTTGTTAGACTTTTACTCCGCTTTGCAGAACCTACCTCCGGCACAATAACATGGTCAGAGGCACCAATTCCAGAATGGAAATTAAGTCATCTTCGCTCATCCATAGCAATGGTAGACCAGCACATCACTCTGTTTCCTACAACCATTATGGAAAACATTCGCTATGGAAACCCAGAATGTACTGATGATGAGGTAAAAGAGGCTGCCACTACTGCAGAAGCAACCGGATTTATTGAGCAGCTCCCCGATGGATGGGACACCATGGTTGGTGAAGGAGGCCACCGCTTGTCTGGCGGTCAACGGCAACGACTTGCAATCGCTCGTGCTGTTCTCAAGGATGCTCCGCTGCTTATTCTCGACGAGGCCACCTCAGCTGTGGACAACGAAACCGAAGCAGCCCTACAACGTTCAATCGGTCGGATTTCAAAGGGCCGAACCACCGTCATCATCGCCCACCGGCTTTCTACGGTGCGAAATGCTAATCGCATCTTAGTGTTTGAGAACGGAGACATCATTGAAGACGGAAGTCATGACGATTTGGTTCAGTTGAACGGAACCTATGCTCGCCTTTGGGCGGTACAAACTGGAATTTCTTCGACTTCGACCCCTTGAAAACGCGGCACTGCGGTCCATTCTTCTCCTTCTGAAGGTTGAGAGAAAAAAACAGCCCTTTATATCTATGATGATGAGAAGGCGGGTTGAGAATTATGATTTCTGAAAAGTTTTCTAAGACCACGAGCCTGCTGCTAATTGGAACAATCGCCCTCGCAATGGCCGGAACGGTCAGCGCTGCTGATATTGTTGACCCCTCTGTCAAATACAAGGGTGACACCCTGGGCCTCATTACGTTCTTCCTGTTCTTTGTCGGCTACATTTCAATGGGTGCAGCCTTCGTCTTCTTCATGAGCGAGCGCAGCAATGTGGCTCCAGAATACCGTACCACAATGACCATCTCTGCGTTGATTGTTGGTATTGCTGCCTTCCACTATTATTACATGCGAGGCGTTTACACCGACTTGGATGTAGTCTCGATTGAGTACCGTTACATGGATTGGATCATCACCGTTCCATTGATGGCACTCAAATTCCCATCCCTCGTAGGGAAAGATGCCATCACCGACGAAAAGTTCCTCGGCATGGGCTTCACCGGAATTTGTTTCACAGGCGCCCTCATCATGATTGGATTTGGATACCTTGGCGAAGCAGGCGTCATCCCCGGAATCGCTGGACTCGTTCTCGGCGGAGTTGGATGGGCAATGATTGTCGTTGCTACAGGAACTCCATGGACCTCCGGAAAGGGTGTCGATAACTCGAAAATCAAGCCAGAGCTCTTGTGGAGCGCCAACGCACTTCGCTGGTTCATCGTAGTCGGATGGGTCATCTACCCCTTCGGATACATGTTCAACCCCACCGTCAACATGATTGACGCTGGAACAAGCGGTGAAGAAGCCATGGCAATTGCCTACAACATTGCAGACATCATCAACAAGATCGGATTCGGTATTGTCGCATGGATCGGTGCAAAGAAGGCAACCGAAGCAATGGCTGCCTGAACACAATCAACATGTCCCCCCAACGAGGCGGGGCGGCCTAGGCCGTCTCGTTTCACCGGTGACATCTGACTACGACTCAATGCCAACAACGGACGTTGCGAAGTATGCACAGGTTGCATAGACACAAACGGTGACCACAATCCCTAACATGAGAGCCAACTCAAAACCCCATCCTCTTCGTAAGAGGTAGGGCAAGAGAACGAACAGGCACATCGAAGGGACAATGAGCCAGAGAATGCCCTCAGCATAATCAGCAATTTGCTCCGTGTCGTGAGTGTCCCTGTACAACCAGATGATTGAGAGGATACTCATGAACGGTATGGATACGAGCAAGGCACCGTAAAGTGTAGAACGCTTTGCAACTTCACTTGCTCCAACGACCAAAGCTCCGCTTAGAACCCCTCTTGCTACCCACGCAGGCCATGTCATGGTCGGGCATTTGCATACTCGCTCTATGAACCGTTTGCCGTCACTCCAATTTCTTGGAGGGCCTCGACGCTGAAGATTGTGTACCCGTGCCGAGTGTTCGCATGAAGTACTCCAGGGTGGTTTTTGGTGCATTCTTGTACCACAATGCACCGAGCACAATCCATCCAGTGGTGTAGGCCAAGACAACCAACGATGATTGGGTTAACGACCAATTGTTGGTCTGATCAACCGTATGGAACAACGCGAGTGGGATAAAATGAGCCACGTACACCGTTAGTGATGTTCGGCCCGATTGCGCCAGTACCGTTGCTCGAGACAGGAGGCGGGGTGAACTGCTCCAGAGGATGAGAACGCCAGTCATAGCAGCAACAAGGAACGGTGCATTGGATGGAAAAAACGTCAATACAGCATCGCCCGACGGCAGGGCCCATGCTTGCTG
>JAQXEX010000027.1 GCA_029250625.1 Candidatus Poseidonia sp.
AGGTAGACGAGAAGCGTCGGGGAGGAAGGGATACGGAACAAAGCATTGGAATCCAGAGGTTTGGGCCTGTAATTCCCGGAGGGAGATCATGTGTTGGACACGTTGGGCCAGTGATTCAACCGTCCCAAAAAGCATCGTGCAGTTTGACGGAATACCCAGCTCATGAGCCTCTCTGTGGATCCTTATGTATTCTTCAGAACTTTCTTTCCCGTTGCATATGATGGCTCGGACTTTATCGTCTAAAATTTCGGCACCACCGCCGGGTAATGAGGTCAGACCTGCATCGTGCAGTCGCCTGAGGACCTCTTTGGTAGGAATGGATGACAGTTGCCCAAGATGCTTAATTTCCACAGCGGTTAACGCCTTGATGGAGACATGCGGGAATTGTTGCCTAACTTGTTCAAACAGCGATTCGTAATGGGGCACATCCCAATCAGGGTGAAGTCCTCCGACGGAGTGAACCTCGTCAACATGCGGTGCATAGCGTTCGAGATCATCGATGTACTCCTGAATACCCATGGAATATGCATCATCTGCTTTGGGTCCGCGGCGAAATGCACAAAAACGACATGCAAGGACGCAAACATTGGTTTGATTGATGTGAACATTGCTGTTGAAATAGGCATGATTTCCGAACCTGGACGTTCGCACATGATGCGCTAATCGACCCACTTCGTGGAGGTCGGGGTGCTCAAACAATCTCACTCCATCATCCAAACTAAGGTGGACCCCGTCCATAACCCGCTGAACAATGTCTTGTATGGAGTTGGACCAGCCGGATAAGGGAAGGAGTGCACCAGCGAGGCGTTTCGCCCAGTCGCCGTTTGACCCGGCTAATGTTCGGTCGGATGACCAGTTCTCCATAGTACAGCCTAACGCAACGCCTTCATGAAGATGTGCTTCTCTTCACTGGGAACGAATGGCAAAGAATTTCGATTTAACCAATAACTTTCTAAATTCTTCAATGAAGAAAACGCTGGATGAAACCAGGACGATTACGATCCAATCGTTTTGCGTTAGGGTCGTCGTTGAAAGCAATTGTCCGATTTCAATGCCGAGGAGCGGAATGTCAGCATTAGCGAGTTGAACAAAGAAGAGGAGTAAGGCTGAAGAAATAATCAGTGCTAAATTGATGGCACGATTTGAGAAAAACCCAAGCTCTAACACACTTTGCTCATTTGAACGGCAGTTCATGACATTAAACAACTGGAAGACGATGAAGACAGCAAACGTCATTGTTTGGGCATGTTCAAAATGGCCGTCTGCATAGATTTCCCAAGCATCAATATCTGCCTGATTGCCGAGTAAACATCCATCCCTCATAGCGAGCGATTCGGGTGAAGAATCTGTTGACAGCAGTTCGCATTGTGCCAGACCTCCACCAGCGAGGAAGAAGATGGCCAAGGTTCCTGTTACCATGACAGCACCAAGATAGAAGATCAATGAGATGTCGCCCATATTCGGTAAACCTTCGTCCACCGGACGCGGGGGCCGACTCATAACGTTACCATGCTTCTTTTCGACACCGAGTGCAACAGCAGGTGGGCCGTCCATGAGAATGTTGATGACCAATATTTGAGTGGCTGTTAACGGTAAATTCCAACCAAAAATGAACGTTGAAACAATAATCAAAGCAACCGCAGCAACGTTGGTGGATACTTGATAACGGACAAAATTACGAATGTTTTGATAGATTTTACGCCCTTCTTCAACAGCATGGACAATATTAGCGAAGTTGTCGTCTTGCAATACCATGTCGGCAGCATCCTTTGCAACATCGGTTCCAGCAATGCCCATCGCAATGCCGATATTGGCTCGTGAAAGTGCTGGTGCATCGTTAACGCCGTCACCCGTCATGGCCACAATCTCACCTTGCTCTTGAAGGGATGATACAATGCGCATCTTTTGGTCAGGAGTTACCCGCGAAAATATGGAAATGTTTTGGGATACTTCGAGCAGATCCTCGTCGGTCATATCTTGAAGGTCCTTACCATCAACAGGAGGTAATGTCCCCGTAGTGATGGCGAGTTCCTTTCCAATCGCTGCAGCGGTAACATGCTGGTCCCCTGTGATCATCTTAACCTTGATACCCGCCCGCTGGCAAGTCTCGATCGCATCCTTGACCTCTGGACGAGGTGGATCCATAATTCCGACAAGCCCAAGGAAGGTCAAATTGTTCTCCATTGCTAGGACATCAGTGATGTCTTCGCCTTCTTCGACCTTTCTTGCAAACAATGCAATGACACGCATGGCTTGGGAACCCATCTCACGATTAAGTTCCTTGACCACTCCACGGTCCTCTTCGGTAAGCGGTACAATTTGGTTGTCAACTATTTTTGAACTGGTGAGGGGTGAGAACCCACCTCCACTGCCTTTGGAAAAGACCCAATGTTCCCCTTCATATTCATGAATAACGCTCATGCGCTTTCGGTTTGAATCAAAGAAAAATTCATTTTGCCGAGGGTGTCGGTGAGAAAATTTCTTGACGTCACCGTTAATTTTCCACCCTGCTACCGCACATGCAGAATCGGTAGGGTCACCTATCGCTTGCCAAAGGCCGTCGGATTTCGTCAAATTGGAATTGTGGCATAGAGAGAGACAGGCCGCAGTAAGACGGAAGTTGAGGTCCGCATGTTGCTTCATCAAATCATCATCATTCAATTGCTCGCCATTGATTACAACCGAGCCAGATGGCTTGAATCCCTCTCCAGTGAACCCGTATTCTTGAGTGAGGGTAGATAAACGACGAACCGTCATTTGATTCTTCGTCAATGTCCCTGTCTTATCTGAACAGATCACCGTGGTTGAGCCGAGGGTTTCCACAGCCTTCATACGGCGAATAATCGCTTTGTGTCGAGCCATGTTACGCATTCCTAACGATAGCGTGATGACCAGGATAATGGGCAACCCCTCTGGAACAATAGCAACGAAAATTGCAATGGCTACAGTAAAACTCTCCAATGCCGCTTGTTTTAAGTTCGGATCGGGCTGACCGTATTCAACAATCATTTGCAACGAAACTAAGAGAGTCGCTACAATGAGGGCAATGAACCCAAGGAATCGACCCAAACTCTCCAATTTCAGTTCAAGTGGGGTTTTGGGGGTTTGGGCATCAGCGATATCTCTAGCGATTTTACCGAGCTCGGTTAGCATTCCAGTAGCGACAACCATTCCCAATCCGCGACCGGAGGCGACCGTTGTACCCATGTAAGCCATGTTCTTACGGTCAGCAAGTAATGCATCGGATGATAATTTGTCAGAATTCTTCTCGATAGTATCGGATTCGCCTGTTAGGGCCGATTCATCGATTTTACAATGTTGTGACCAAAGGATTCGAACATCAGCGGGGACGTTGAGTCCTTGTTCTAGGCGAACAACATCGCCTGGGACAAGTTCGGAGGTGGGAATTTCATTCTCAAAATCACCACGAATGACCACACAATTGCTGATTGACATCTGCTTGAGCGAATCCATTGCAAGTTCCGCCTGGCCTTCCTGCCAGAAACCGAAGAAGGCATTGGCTGTCAAAACGAGGAAGATGAAAATTGCATCTCCTGGGGCATCGGGATGTATTGCAAGGGCGACCAAGGCAGCACCAATGAGAAGGTAATTCAAAGGGTCATTGTATTGGGAAATAAATCGCATGAAAGCGGAAGTTTTCTCAGGTTCCGCTAATTTATTAAAACCATATTTTTGTTGCCGTTTGGTGACATCCTCAGGGCGAATCCCTTCCGTAGAAGAGTCCAATACAGTAATACAATCATCAACGGCTAATGTGTGCCACTTTTCATCTTGCAAAATAAACACCCACGCAAGAATGAAGAAAACCAAAGGTTAGCCTCATCTACGATTCCACCGACAAAATGCTTGCTTAATATCTTGGTGTAGAAAACCCCTGCGCTATGGGGGGCAGAATATACTTACCCACACCCTCTGGGAGGACCATGGCCGCAGGACATGAACCCTATATTTCTGCGAATGAAAATCCAAAAGAATTGACGCTTCGTGTTATTCTGGTAGGTATCGTTCTTGGGGTTTTAATGACCGCAGCCAATGCATATCTCGGTCTTTATGCAGGAATGACCGTATCCGCGAGCATCCCTGCAGCAGTCATGTCGATGATTATCCTACGTACAATGTTCAAAGACGTATCAATTCTGGAGAACAATGCAGTCCAAACCATGGCTTCTGCAGGTGAATCCTTGGCTGCTGGGGTAATTTTTACCGTTCCTGCTCTGCTTGTGATGAACCTATGGACCTCAATCCAATGGATGGAGACACTGATTATCGCTACTTTGGGTGGAC
>JAQXEX010000028.1 GCA_029250625.1 Candidatus Poseidonia sp.
GAATGCTCGGTTGTATATGCCTTCAAGACTTGATTCACCGTTGATGGTGTCTGCAGTGGCTCCCTCTTCTTCATCGTTGAACGACCACGAACCATCACGGTTCATACGCCAATCCACGACATCTACACTGATGTCATTTTCCAGGCCAAGCAAGGTTCGAGTGATGAGCGTCCGATGTGCCCACGGGCATGCATGAGATACGTAGAGGTGGTAACGTCCGCTTTCAACATCAAAGGTGCCGTCTTTGACGATATGGTCGCGAAATTCGCTTGTTTTTCGGACAAAATTGCCCGATTCAAAGGCTTCAGTCCACGCACCCGCTTGTTCATCTGTTGGCTTCATGCCCTTACCAAAACGCCGTGTCTATTGACTCAAGCGGTTCCTCCACCGATACCAACTCTCACCCTTCACAAGGGATTCAACGACGAGGTTGCTGTTCATCAAGCGATGGCTTGAATCTCATCGTCATACTTGGCCAACAGGTTTCGTAGTTTGACCTTCATTGACGGCGTCAACATCTCGTTGTCTGTGGTCCATTCCTCGGAATCAAGAATGAGGGTACGAGCAACCTCGTATCCTTTCCAATCCGGTGCAACCATGTTGTTTTTCTTGAGGTTGGCCAAGAGGAATTCACGAACCTTTGGATCGGCGCAAACCGCTGCATCATCACCAGATGCATCAATGCCGGCGCCTTTGAGGGCTGTACGAAGTGCTTCCATGTTCGGGTGAGCAACGAGGAAGGTGTTGAGCATGTTACGTCCGTCAAGCACACATTGCTCGATGAGTGGATTGAGTTTGATCGTCTCTTCAAGGGATGAAGGAGAGACGTACTTGCCGTTTTCCAACTTGAATTGGGACTTGACTCGCCCGGTAATTGAAAGATAACCGTCGGTGAGTTTACCCAAGTCTCCGGTGCGGAATGTGCCCGGTTCAATGATGACTTCCTTCGTGGCTTCCTCGTTGTTCCAATATCCCATCATGACGTTCGGCCCTGTGACGACGATTTCTCCTTCATCAGGTCGGTCTGGGTCGTCCCATGCATCGGTATCGATGGTCACGGTAACGCCGTTAGCCACACGGCCAACGGTGTTGAGTTTGCTTGTACCTGGGCCTGACCATCCATTAGCGGAAACAAGCGGTGAGGTCTCGGTAAGGCCGTATCCTTCGTAGCAGCTGAATCCAACTTGTTGGATAAAGGCTGCAACATCTGGTGAAAGTGCAGCCGCACCGGACATACAGAATCGTATGTTCCCACCGAATCGGGCGCGAACCTTGGACCAAACGAGTTTGTCCCATAGTTTGTCAAAGAACTTGGTTGGAGCGACAGCGTCGCATTGAACTCCAGCCTTCGCAATTCGCTTGGCAGAGGCTTTTTGAGCCTTGTTAACGAAGACCTTCTTCAGTCCAGTTGCACTTGCAAATTGAGCGTTCACACGGTCGTAGAACTTGTTCCAAACACGAGGTACTGCGAGCAAAACAGCAGGTTTGATCTCTATGCATTCGTCGGCAATACGAGTCAAGTCCGAAATGAGGTTGATGTGGACACCACAGCGAATCATCCAGTGCAAGTCAAAGGTTGAGCCAAAGGAGTGAGCCCACGGTAAGAACGCAGCGTTTTTGTCTCCGACATAGATGGTAAACGCAGATTGAACACACAAGATGTTGGAAAGCGTGTTCCAATTTGAAAGCATGACGCCCTTTGGATTTCCAGTTGTACCTGATGTGTAAATGAGCGTGTTCAATGCAAACGGGTCGTCTGCAATTTCGAAGTCAGGGGCATTTCGTCCCGCTGCAACGAAATCGTTCCATGCATGGACTGTGACTCCTTCAGGAGGCAGTTCATTGGCTTCTTCATCACCCAAGAGGAGAATTCCGCACGATGGCCACTTTGATGCATCAGCGGGCATATTGGCGACCAGTTTGTCAAGCACCGTGGTATCAGCAACAGCGAGCAACGAAGGCGTTGAATCGTTCAAGATAAACGCCCATTCTTGGCCGTGTTGATGGGTGTACATGGCGGTATATGCAGCGCCAATTCCGTTGGCTCCGTAGGCTAATGCCGCCCATTCAACGGAGTTGTTGAGGATGAGTGCCACTCGGTCTCCAGCCTGGACGCCAACAGACGCAAGTTGCTTACCAACTGCAGTAGAGAGGCTTCCAAAGGTTTTGTAGTCGAGATGGACACGTGGCATGTCTTTTTCGGGGATGTATCCAAAGCAAGGCAGGTCGCCAAATCGGTCAACACTGGTCATCAGCATTTGGTAAAGAGTTCGGGGGTCGTCGCCCTCTGGCACCTTCCATTGTCGGTCGTTCGGCTGTCGGTCCCATGCGAGTTGAGAAGGTTCCATGCGTCCCCACTGAACAATTAGGCATTTGAAGACTACGCCTGCATTTCTTCAAGAACGCCGATGATGTTGCTTTTCCAATCTGCTCCATTGTTACGATTTGCCAGCGGACTTGCCGGACTTGGATGCCAGCATGTTGTGATGGTAATTTCTCGCCCGGAAGCGGTCACTCCAGGGCCGGTCTTGCCGGCAGAGAATGCGTTTCTTGCCCGCTTTTCTGCATACTTTCCAACGCCGATGATTCGCTTAATACCCATTGCCTCAACCACTTGTTGAAGGTGTTCATCACAGGCCTTCAATACCGGTTCGATCACAGATGATGGGATGTTGTTAGGGGTGATGTTTTGGCCACGGTCACCCAACAACAGCAGGGGGCAGTGGTTGACGACGAAGATATTGGCGAAGGTGCGCTCAACAGAACCATAATACTCTTGCATTAAGTTCCAAAGCCGAGTGCCTGAAACTTCTTGTCGTTCAAGCTCCATTCCAATAATGGGTCGCTTAGGATGGGCATTTGGTGGCGTCTCAAGTTGGCAGGATTCAATCTTCAAAAAATCAACTGCAACTCCGGTCGCACCAAACGGGACACCAGTCTGAGCCATCCCCCACGGCCCAGGGTTCATCCCAAGAAGGAGGGTTTTCGCACCCAGTCCTCCCCACTGTTCCAGGTATTGCTCATGATGAGCCCAAGCATAGTCGAGAGGGTTTGTTGCGTGGGCTACTTTTTCAGTCTTCTCGAGGTCTGAAATCGCACTGTCACAAACCTTGGACAAATTCAATGCGGCTTCTTTCAACAGGTCAACCGTTGTCATCGCCAAGCCTCGTTCCGGATGTATCTCGTTCATTCGTCCTTACGACGTGAAGCGAAGACACCTGCAGCGATGGCAGCCATGGTTCCAATCGTTCCAATGGCTGGGAGCCCATTCTCATCTGATGGTTCCGTAGATGGAACTGGCAGGATGACGGTGGATGCGGATGAAGGAATGCTCGGTTGTTGGCCGTCAGTAGCAGCAACGGAACATGAAACCTCGTCGCCGACTGAAAATCCTCCTGTTAGTGAATCGGATCCGGCCAAGATAATGTTGCCGTTGACCGACCATGTTACGGTCGTCGTCACTAAATCACCCTCAAGGTCAAACACGGTATACCCGCACTTTAATTCGTCATCAACGGTTGTTAATACCGGAGTAATGGCGACATCAGAAATCTCTGGTGCAGTATTTGGTGACACGGTGGTGTTGTTGCCGCCGGTGTTGTTTCCGCCAGTGTTGTTGCCGCCGGTGTTGTTTCCGCCAGTGTTGTTGCCGCCGGTGTTGTTACCGCCGGTGTT
>JAQXEX010000029.1 GCA_029250625.1 Candidatus Poseidonia sp.
CATCATTGTCGGTGAGATTCGTGGTGCAGAAGCCTATGTTCTGTTCCAAGCCATGGCTACGGGTCACTGTGCATACTCCACGGTCCACGCCGACTCGGTTCCCTCTCTGGTTCACCGTTTGGAAAATAAACCAATTGACATCCCGCGTGTTCTCCTTCCTGCTCTGGAGGCTTGTGTCATTCAGATTCAGACCCGTATCAATGGAAAGCGTGTACGAAGAACCAAACAGATTGTTGAAATCGTGGGTATTGACCCGAATTCGCTCGAAGTGATCACCAACGAAGTGTTCCGCTGGGACGTGACCTCTGACGACTTTATCTTCAGTGGAAAATCATATGTCCTTGAGAAAATCATGGTTAAAATCAACTACAGCCAAGAAGAGATGCGCCGTGAATTGCGGACACGTAAGCGAATTTTGGAATGGATGGTTCTCAACGATATCCGAAAGGCAGACCAAGTGTCACAACTCGTCACAGAATATTACGTACGGCCCAATGAAATCATGGCCCGTGTTGACGGATTGAAGTGAATAATAGAATACAGTGGTGATTGCATGGACCTAACGGCATGGCAGCGAATCTGTAACCGAATTCTCGGGGGTGCTGTTCGCAAACGAGCTCGTAGCGATAAGGAATTGTCGGCGAATCTCGTTAAGGGCTCCATGCCGATGATGCCTGAAGTTTATCTTGCAACGGTCATCATCACTACGATTGCCATCGCTTTGATCTCATGGGGAGTTGTTGGAATTTTCTTCTTCCCCGAAATTGGAGTCATTGCGTTCTATGAAGGAATACAAGCGGCCTCATCCGTTGGTCCTTGTTTCGAATGGGAATATTGGAACCCCGACTTGATCAATCCGGCCATGCCTGGAAACGGATGCCCCGAATATACTCTCCAAGTGTTCCCTCCGTTCCTAAAAATCATCATCATTCTTATTGGTGGATTCCTTATTCCGTACATCGCTTACAAGTACAACAAAGGTGGCGCTGCACGAGAAGCAAAGCGACGAGGTGACATGATTGAGAAGTATCTTCCTTACGCTGCATCCTATACTGCAGCCATGTCTGCTGCAAACGCAACTCCAAGCAAGATTTTCCGTTCCCTGGCGATGAATAAAGACATTTACGGAGACGTTGCAGACGACGCTGCGATGGTGTATCGAGATGTAACCTTGCTTGGCTACGATCTCATCACTGCGATGAAGATGAGTGTCGACCGGGCTGCATCTGTTTGGCTGACCGAGTTTTTCCAAGGAATGGTTGGAACTCTTACGGCTGGTGGCCAACTCAAGTTGTATTTCCTTAACCGAGCAGAACACTACATGCGTGAGAACAGAACTCGCCTGCAGATGTTCCTTGAATCAATTGCTTTACTTGCTGAATCTTACATTGTTGTCGCAGTTGCTATGCCCCTTTTCCTCATCGTTATGCTGGTCATTATGTTCTGGGTATCAGGTTCAGGTGCGCAGATGAGTGAGGGTATGTTGTATGGAATCGTTCTGGGCTTCATTCCGATGATTCACATTGCTTACGCGATTTTAGTTTACACAAGTAGTAAGGAACAAGACATGTAGATGGAGGTGAAATCATGGCACGGAAAAAGGAAAAAATCACCGTTGACTTGGATTTGCCCAAGGACGACTCTACAATGACTCGCCTCTATGTCATCCTCTTCTTTTCAATCATATTCGGCCTTGCTTCTGGTCTCTTTTGGATAGCAAACTCTGGGTTTGTCCCTACACAAAACGGCGAACCCATGTTTACCAACCTGTATTGTGGTGCAACGGCACAGGACGCAGTAGGAAATCCGACAGGAGAATACTTCCAGACCAATCAAAAGCCAAATTACGAGGCAAATGAGACGTGTTCAATTCTAAGAGACCGTCCTGACCGTGTTACGTGGGAAGGAGAAGAGTGGAGCCTCGTCACCAAGCGAGGCAAAAACTTCGACGTGCCAGGTGTTCCGGATACGGCAACAGGTTCTGTCACTGTACTGCAGCCCTTATGGTTGAATTGTACGGTGGAAGCATCAACCAATGCAGAGTACACGGTCGCTATTCGGTCGTCGAGCGGCGATATTGAAGATTACTACAATGGAACCGCTAACAAGGGCAATTGCGGTATTGAACTCATAACGATCGCACCGGGGGAACGTTACGAATTGATGTTCCTCGCTGCCGATGAAAACGAGTATCTGGATAAGGTTACCTTTGACATGACCGTCCATTATTTTGATGGAATTCCTGCTAACATGAACAACATGTCTCTTTGGCTTGGGCCGGAGGTCGGTGTTGGTCCTGTCAAAATCCACCCAACGATTTTCTTGAATTTCTTCGGATTGACATTCTTTTTGTTTATCTTCCCTGCTTCTTATTACTGGGAGAAAGTTGAGGAGAGAAAGAACGAGGTTGAAGAAAAATTCCCGGATTTCCTGCGTGACCTCGCAGAATACTGGAAGGGAGGGCTTTCGATGACCGTCGCGGTTCAAACCCTCGCGACGTCAGAATATGGAGCACTGAATGACGAAGTCAAAAAGATGTCAGACCAACTGAGTTGGGGTATCAAGTTCAGTGATGTCATTCTACAATTCGCAGAACGAGTTGGCACGCCACTTGTTCGTCGTGCTATCGCTCTGATTGCAGAAGCAGACCGTGCGGGTGGAAAAATTTCGGACATTCTTGTAACGGCAGCAAACGACTCTCGTGAATTAAAATTCTTAGAAGGTGAAAGAAAACGAGCCATTGGTTCGTACATTGCTGTCATCTGGACATCATACTTCGTTTTCCTCGGGGTTATCGTCGTTCTCGCCAAGGTGTTTATTCCTGCTATTGCAGGCTCAAATTCAAGCGGTGATGACGGTGGCGACAGCGGTGGTCAGACCATTGGGAACATGACCATTCGTAACATCGATCCGCTGTTTTTCCTGACAATTTTCTACTATGGAGTGACCATGCAGGCGTTGGGTAACGGCTCAATGGCGGGATTGATGGCTACGGGCCGATTCTCAACAGGTTTCAAGCATTCAGGAATGATGATTGTCGTTGCTCTGGTAATCTTCAATTTCGTCGCTTTCTCTCCTGACTTGATTGGTGTCACCGAAATACCGGGTCTTAACCCGTCACGAGGAACCTTCGTTCCTTCGCCGTTGTTTTGGGGATGACGGAATGAAAGGCGACGATGAAGGACAGATTCACATTCTTGAGATGTTGACCCTGTTTTGGCTGTTTTTCATGTCTGCGACGTTCCTGATTCGTGTTCAGGTGCCTGATTCACAATCCGTTGCCCTTGATGCGTCATTGGAAATGGCCGGCAGCGATGCCATTCGCTACGGCTTGGGACTTGAAGCTGAAATTAACGGGGAAAACCGTTTGGAAGAATTGCTAGCAAACGACGACAGAGAAGGTGTTTGTGACCTTTTGCAATCAGCGGTAGCCCCCGGTAAAGAATCCAATTGTTGGCTGGCCAAAGACAGTTCTGTTTCCACTCCCCATGGTACCGTAGGCACACCCGCAGGCGGTACTGTGGCCGTTCACCGTTTGGTCGTCGTCGGCTCGCATGCTTGGACCGTCACTCTTGACGTATGGGCCCGAGGAGGTGGTGCTTGATGCTGAAGAATGATTTGAGCCAGCGAGACGGTGCGCAAATGCTCCTTGCAACGGGTGTTGTTTTGCTGATGTCGCTTCTTTCAATGGCCATTTTTGGCGTCAAGGTAGCCGGCCTAACCATCCCTCACGATGCAGCTTCCGACGATGTTATCGATACTACCGAAGAGGTCATGGAATCGCTCCAGCCACTTTCACAGGCTCGCACGGATATGTGGATTGAGGGCGGATTGGAAGTCGTAGAGGCTGCTGATTTGGCCTTGGGGACCATCCATGATGACCTCCTTCATCATGGGGAATTGCGAGGTGTGGAAGTGAAATTAACCAACATTACCATTTCCGTCATCGATTCCAATCAACTCAGTGTTACAGCTCAACTTGGTGTTTCTGACGGTGAAGCAATGCTCAGCGCTGATATTGCCTTCGTCTTGAATGTTTAATCAGGACGTGAATGTTCATCAATGGCTCGATTAAGCAAGGCGAAAATCCGTTCAACATCATCGTCTACCCGAGTGGGGTCTACCACTGGCCAATGAGCAATTCTTGCACGTTCAATGAGTCCATCTTGGATGTGACGAATACGAGAAAAGCCTGCTAAGTATCGGTCGGAGCGACGGTAGGATTGGGCGTCTCTTGACCTCAGCATATCCTTGTGCACTCGCTCTTCATCCACCTTCATCACAACTCCCAGTGCGATTCCACCGGCATCTTCCCAGGCCCGTAAAAGCCGGGCGCTTGGATTAATGTGAACGCCTTCAATCAGCAAATCAATTCCTTCGCGTCTCGCTCTGTTCACCGTAGCGTGAATTCCTTCTTCAACCGCTAAGCAAGTTTCAGTCCAATCGATAACGGCTTCTCCGCTCGCTCCAATTGAAAACGAAGAACGGTGAAGCGCGGGGTGATGGTGCTCTGGGTCGCTCACCCGCATGATCTCTCGAATTGCATCGGTTGACATCATGCGCGTAAATCCGGCTCTTGAAGCCAAACCAACAGCAGCCGTTGACTTTCCTACGCCCGTTGCTCCGGCAATGACCAACAACCTTGGAGGTCGGCTGACGAGTGCTTTTGCGGTTGCTTGCGCCAAACCAACTCTTCGGGTCATGGGATGTACGTGTCGGGATGAGCACATGAGGCTTCTGCCCTTCTTTATGGTGTTTTGAACACATTGAACCGGTGAGTGAGGTACCGATGTGCCTTTGAAGCGAGTCAACATGGACGGTACATGGGCGACGAAACGATGTGGATTGGAGGAGAATGGGTGGCGTCAACTGACGGTGCAACAAGTGATGTGCTGAACCCAGCAACAGGTGAACTCATGGCTACGGTACCCCGCGCTACCGTTGAAGATGTCAACCGCAGTGTTTCAGCATCACGTGCAGCCTTCAACAATTCCGATTGGAAGAACATGGACCCAGCACAGCGAGGAAGAATCCTCAACAAAATGGCTGCAGTCACCTATACTAAGGCTAAGGAACTGGCCGTTATTGAATCTTCAAACAATGGAAAGACTTTCCGTGAAGCACTCTCTGAAATTCGTTATGGAGCTTGGACGTTGGAATACTTCGCAGGCCTATCCGATAAAATCGAGGGCAAGACCATTCCAGTACCTGGTCCTCGCCTCAATTACACTCTTCGTCAACCCTTGGGCGTGACGGTGCATATTGTTCCGTGGAACTTCCCTCTGCAACTTGCCCTTCGTTCAATCGCACCTGCTCTAGCAGCGGGTTGTACGGTGATTGCAAAACCAGCTTCATGGACACCATTGTCCCTGCTTGCGTGGGCAAGAGCCATCGATGAGGCTGAAACTGGCCTTCCCTCAAGCGTTCTTCAGGTTCTGACGGGCTCAGGTGCCCTCGCAGGAGACGCTCTTGCCGGACACAGCGGTGTTGACGGTGTCGTCCTCACCGGTGGAGTTCCTACCGGAAAAACAGTCATGGCCAAGGCAAGCGAGCAGTTGACGCCAGTCACATTGGAACTTGGAGGAAAAGGTGCTAACATTGTCTTTTCAGACGCCAATTTGCGCTACGCAGCCAAAGCGATTTGCTTTGGTATCTTCATGAATGCCGGACAAATGTGTTGGGCAGGCTCCCGATTGCTCGTCCATGAAGACGTTCACGACGACCTGGTCAAGGCCGTGTGCGATGAGATTTCAAAGTGGCCTGTTGGGCCAGGTATGGAAGAGGGCGTGCGCATGGGTTCACTTGTGCACTTGAATCACCGTGCAGAAGTATTGGAAAAACTCGAAAAAGGCCTTGCAGAAGGTGGAGAACTCGTTCTTGGGGGCAAAGCGCTTGACCGAGAGGGGGCGTTCATGGAAGCAACCGTTGTCACGGGTGTGGATCGCAGTCACCTTCTCTTCCAGGATGAATTGTTTGGCCCAGTATTGGCAGTCACTTCCTTCAGTACTGATGAAGAAGCCTTGGAGCTCGCCAACGATACTCCATTCGGTTTGTTAAACGGAGTTTGGACCAATGACTTGGGACGAGGGCATCGAATGGCTCGTGATTTGGAGTGCGGAATGGTATCCATCAACGAATACCCCATCACGTTCCCGCAAACTGCATTCACAGGTTGGAAGCACTCAGGAATTGGAATTGAACAAAGTCAAGATGCCTTGCGGTTTTACACGAAGGTCAAGAACGTCAACGTCAAGTTGTGAAGTGATACAATGGCCATTGAGATTGAAACAAACGACGGTATCCGATTGATACGTATGGGAGGTCAAGCCTCAACTCAGTCGTTTTCAGAAGCGTTTCTTCCGAAGATTGCCCGGGCCATAGACGACGCTCTCAGCGATGGAGATGTCAAAGGAATCGTCCTTACTGGTGAGGGGAAGTTTTTCTCAGCAGGGGCCGACATCAATGCTTTTCAGCAATCGATTGATGATGAAAACGCTCCCGAATTGATTCGAAAGCTCACGGGAATCCTTCATCCTCTTCTGATCCGGATGCGTACTTCTCCGACCGTTGTTATCGCAGCGTTAAACGGCGTATCTGCGGGTGGTGGCTTAGGCTTAGCACTGGCATGCGATGCTCGCATCGGAACTTCGGATGCCCGTATGGCGGCATCCTATTCTGGCATGGGGCTTTCTCCAGATGGAGGAACAACCTGGCTTCTTCCACGTTTTGTTGGAGAGCCAGTTGCTCGTCGTTTTTTCCTTCAAAATCAAATTTGGTCTGGAGAAGAAGCCTGTTCTCACGGCGCTATTGACCTCATCGTGGATCAAGATGCTTTACTCGCAACCGCTCATGAGTGGGCAGTCACCTGGTCATCATGGGGGATGCATACCAAAGAGGCTACGAAGCATTTGCTTCATGTTCAAGCCGATAACGACTTTGAGACCCATCTCAACCATGAACGAACGTTGATTGAAGCGGCAGGGACCACTCCTGCATTCAAAGAAGGCGTCAAAGCGTTCTTAGAAAAGCGCCGACCAACATTTGATTGAACGAATCATTGCATTTGATAGGCCACTTGAGGTTGCTTGCCCTTACTGAAGCGTAGCAACCCTACAATGAGGGCAATCATTCCAATACAAATTGAACAGCATCCAGCAAAACCACCGCCAGCAACTGCAATTCCGAGCCCGATGGATTCCTCAACCAGAGGGCCAAAAAGGTCTTCAAAATCAAGGAGGAACATGGTTGCTGAAGCGTTGTTTGAGACGGTGTATGTTGATCCAATGTCGCAGTCTTGGTCAACCTCTAATGTGCCACAAACCGTACCGACCTGTATTTTTCCATCCAATCCGAAATAGGTTGCTGAATTATTCCCCTCTTTATACTCACAGGTCATCATGAATGCACTTTCTGTGACGTCAATACCGTTGTTGGTAACCGTAAGTTCAAATTCTTCACAAGCATCAACCATCCCGTTTGAGTCGCTATCTGTATATTCTGCGGCGATGAAAATACCCCATCCAAATTCTCCAGCATTGTCTTCATCGGTGTGAACCGCATCAAAACTACTGCCTACCTCCTTGGTATATTCACTTCCGTCGAGATCTGACCAAAGTTCGACAGCCTGACTTCCCGCAGATGTGGCTATGATGAATGAAATGATTCCAAGAACTGCAAAGACTCCAGCGATGATCATTGGAACTTTGGGTTTCTTATCAGGGCCTAAGGTAACGGGTACTGGAGAAAACGAATGGCCATTAACTTGTGCTCCAACAGGCTGAGCGCCAGTCGGGTTTGCTCCTTCGCCTTCAGTTCCGTAAATACTGGATTCCATGAAGTCTGCTCAGTTCCCTTGTAATTGAATCTATGGGAATGTTCACTCAATTGAGGTTTCTTCTGGACTGCCGCTTGACCAATCGTAAATCCCCTTCCCACTTTTCTTTCCTAATCGGCCTTCTTCAACCAGCCGTTCAAGAAGAGGATGAGGCGCATATGACTCGTCTCCAAATGAGGTTTGCAGGTTTTTGAGTATGTCTCTGCGAACATCCAACCCAACCAAATCAGTGAGCGCAAGGGGCCCCATTGGGTGTTTGTAGCCCAATACCATGGCGGTATCAATGTCCTTTGCACTGGCCACACCATCAGCGAGCATTCGAATGGCTTCATTTCCAAGAACAACGCCAAGTCGACTCGTTGCGAATCCAGGTATGTCTTTGACAAGAATGGTCGTCTTGCCCATAGCGTCTCCAGCCGATTGAGCCAGAGCGATTGTAGCATCAGATGTTGAATCATGACGGACCAGTTCAAGGAGTTTCATGATGGGGACAGGATTGAAAAAATGCATCCCAATCACTTGTTCTGGACGTGTCGTTGCATTGGCTATGTCAGCGATGGATAGCGAAGATGTATTGGTGCCTAAAACTGCATGAGCGGGTGCATGCTTGTCAATTTCTTCAAACACTCTTTGTTTGAGGTCGGGAAGTTCAGGAACTGCTTCAATGACCAGGTCTGCATTTCCAACGGCTTGAGCCATGTCGCTAACGGCGTGGAGGTTTGTATTCCATTCAGCCTTTTGTTCAGGAGAGGTTTTTCCTCGGGCGATTCCTTTATCCCAAAATGCATCAATGCGCTCCATTCCTCTCTGAAGGCCGTCAGGAAAGGCATCATAGAGGGATGTATTCCAGCCAGCTTGTGCACAAATTTGTGCAATGCCGGCGCCCATGGTTCCTGCTCCGATGACGGCAACGTTACGAATGCTCATGGAGATGGGAGAAGGCCCACCTTCATGATGGTTGCTCGTTTTCTTCTTCTTGCTTTTGAGCGATGACCACTCCTGCAACAATCAGTGCAAAGGCGAGAATGAGCGTTGCTCCGAGTTGTTCACCAAGTAAAAACCAACCTCCGAGAATACCAAAGGGAGGGACGAGGTAAACGTAGAACGATGCCTTTCCGGCTCCAATGACAAGTATCCCGTCTGCAAACCACACGTATGCCAGCACTGTTGAGAATACGGCCAAAAATATGATTCCAACCCATGCCTCAAACGACGGTGAGGGCAGCCCTTCTCGGGCTATCTCGATTCCAGCCCATGGTGTGAGGAGCAGCAAGCCAACGAGGGACGCCCAGATCGTAACCAATACGGGGGTCAGCGGCTGTTGAGCATCTTCGGGAGTATCGCTCATGAGTTTCTTCATCAAAATACTGGATACAGCCCAAGCAAGGGCGGCGCCAGCGATGAAGGTGTTTCCAAACCAACGGTCCAATTCTGGTATGTCGGTGTTGGGCGATGCTGTGAAAATCACAAGCATTCCCACCAATGCCATCGTGAGCCCTAGAATCAGGTTCCGTGTCAACCGTTCGCCGAGAAATATAACGGCGAGAACCGCAGTAAAGAGCGGATTGAAGGTGATCACCAAGGATGCGTCACCTGCTGCAGTATATTTCATTCCATACATGAACAACGACTGGTAGAGAAACGTGGAAAAGAAAGCAATGTATGCGATATTTTTCCACTGGGTTGGTGATGGATATGACCAATTATCCTTGCGTTGCAGGTAGAAGATGAAGAGGCCCGCTACGATGAAATAACGTATCCATGCGGCGACAATTGGGCTGACATCTGCAGCCACAACCCGTCCAGCCGGCCAACCCAATCCCCAGATTGCTGCAACAACGAGGAGTTTAGCATGAATTTGAGCATGTTTCATTCAAATCGCTCCAAACCAAGTTGTAACATGCGAGATCTCGGCAAACCGATTTCTGGCAGTCCCTTGGCTGGGGCGTGGAGCTTGAGGCCTTCAATTCTGCTGACATACAATCCATAACTTGCAATATCGTCGGGCCGGTAGGGAGTTTCAAGTCCCATTTGGGTAAGGGCTTCACATGCTTTCTGCGAATATATTGGGAAGGTATTGGTGGAAAAGTGCATCCATTCTGATACGCGCTGAGCATCAACGCCGTCAAGCGTAAGCAGATGTTCAAGAAGAGACACGTCTGGATAGGTTGCGGTTCGTAGCACCATTTCCACTTCGTTCACAACATCTTCGGGCCATGCATATGGATCTCTTTCAGCCCATTCATCAGCCACTCGTATGTGTTCAACAGAGCGTTTTGATGTGACGGAATAGAGTGACTCGATGTACGAGCGGTCATCGTATGCATTGGATACCAACCGCGGCATTTCTTCATAGAAACGTTCACACTTGGCGACATCAATGCCGTATAGGGCTACGGGAATCATTTGAATCACTCGCCGTTCAAGCTTGCGTGCCGATTCCAGAAGCGATTTGCTTAGCAGACATCGGTTTTTCGGCGACCCAATCAAGTTTGAAGAGTTCCTTGAGGTCTTCTTCATCCTGTGCAGTAGGGAGATGCTCGTGGATGTAGGTGGTCCATTCTTCATCGCTTCCTTCGAATTTTGTTCCTTCGACCGTGAACTTTTGGCGCTTGAATGCACCAATTTCTCGATAGAAGTTTTCGTGCGGAACATAGAGTTTCACGGCGCCTTCAGGCAGGTATCCGTTGAGTTTTTCAACTTCAAGAGCGATTTCGTCGTGATAGTGTCCTCTGGCTTCTTCGTTGAGGGTCTCCTTGTTGACCTCATCTCCATTATCGAGCTTCTTGCGCTCGTCCCAGCGTCCTTTGATGCCCCAAACGTAGGACCAATGTGCTGATGATGAGGCGTCAACCCCAAACAAGTCGTGTGCTGTGGAGACCCACTTGTTGATGTAGCGCTGTAGCATATCACCTGGAATGACTCCGGCCTTGATGATGCGTCGGAGACCGTTAGAACCTGTTCCGAGGTGGAATGATTCTTCTTTGAGCATCGGTCCCATGCTTGCAGCCAGTGGCTTGAAAGCAGAGGTTGACAACATACCTAACTGGAATTTACCATCTCGGTCAACGAACATGGTGTAGCAAAAGAAATCCAACCAATGCGGCATAGGGCGGTTAAATGCTCCGAGCAGTCGGTCGCCATCTTGTGCATTTCGCTCAAGCAGTTTTTGCGCCTCTCTTCGTCCTTGTTGGCCGAAATAGGTCATCAGAAGATAGGCCATTTGCCATCCATGGCGTTGTTCTTCCGCCATAATCCGAGCCGCTGCATATCGGTCATAATCAGTTGGTGCTGTGGCGAGCAAATGTCGTTGTTGCTCGACCGATGCAAACTCTGTGTCTCCTTGGACGGTGATCATGCTGACGAGGGCGTCTCGCATACTCTGATGAGGGACTTGGAGCGACCGCTCCCACTTGGCTCGCCCTTCGTAGTCTCCAAATTCGATAACGTCTCCAGCGCGCTCCCAGTCAAATTGGATGGAGAGGTCAAAATCACCCATCCATTCTCGCTTGAAACCTACGTTATCTTGCCATGTGGCGAAATTGCTAATCCAGTCGTCCCATGTCTTCGGTAGGTTGTCCATGGGTTGATGACGGACGGGTCCGGTATATATCCTCTACGAACATATTCGCACGAACATGTTAGGGGCTCTGTCTACGGATTTCGTCAGTGAACGCATGAAATACTGCGGATTCAATGCGGTGAAGTTGGGTTGAAAGCGTAGATTTTGCCACGCCGAGAACCTTGGCCAATTCCGAGAGATTGATCCGTCGAGGCACATCCCAGAATCCCTCGCGAGTAGCGACTTCAAACACTTCTCGTTGCCGAGTTGTAAGGAGTCGTGAACGAGAATTTCGCGTGGAGAGCAGGCGGTGAGGCAGTTGGTCGGTTCGAAAGCGATGAATGAGTTCTCTCACCTCGTCGCGGCGACCTTCAATGGTCCACTCCACCCATCCATCTCGCACTTCAAACGGTGTTCTTGGAACGATTCCTATGTCGACAAGAGGGCGGACAAATCCACCTCCTCCGGCAGAGATGTTGACGCTGAAATGCCCGTCTTCTATGCCGTTGTACTCATCAATCCCTTCGTGTGACACGAGATTGTTCTCAAGGGATTCATCGCACCAACAACGAGCGGTTCCTCTTCCTCTGCTCAACGGCATGTGCTGTTCTATCCGAAGGGTTGCGGAGGGGTGCGCTCTCGTAACATCTCCTGCCCAATGTCCTTCTGGAAGGCGGACATCAATTCGGATTTGCTGAAGCATTGCTGTTGACTCCTTCATGCAACGGTTCTTGGGCGGACGGTTTCATCTCGCGTCACCTTTGAGGTACTGACATCAATCAGTTCGCTGAAGGTCGTCGTCGTCGTAGCGTCGATGTGAACTCCGGGCAGGTAACCGTCACAGACGCCTGATGCTGCAAAGATAGCATCCTCGCTTTTACAGAGGTCGTGTGCTTTCCAAAGACGGGTCAAATCGTCGCCAACCATTGTCTCTGCTCGTGCTTCTTCTTCATCGGATCGGAAGACAAGTCGTCCTTCAAACACGCCACCAAGTCCTCGTATCGCCGTTGCTGATATGACGCCCTCGGGTGCCGCTCCAATTCCTAAAAGTAAATCGTAAGGACCGTCCGGCTTAGCAGCCCAAATGGCTCCCGAAACATCACCATCACCCAAGAGGTCCAATTGTGCTCCAGTTGCGTGAATCTCGGAAAATAACTGCTTGTGTCTGTCTCGGTCAAGGGCCACAATGCGGACCTCGTCCATGGCCTTGTCAAGTACGTGGGCTGTTTGTTCGATGTTGTATGCAACACCGCCTTCCAGAGAAACATGTCCGTTGAGGAGTGGTCCAGCAGCGATTTTGTCCATGTAGCAGTCCGGGGCATGCAGGAGCGTCCCTCGGGGAGCCGCAGCGAGAACTGCAATGGAATTGGGTGTGTTGTCAGCGCAATTGTTGGTGCATTCTAACGGGTCAACGGCGATGTCGATTTGAGGAGCGCCTTCAACGCCGACCATGTTGCCTAAAGGCTCTCCAATGTAGAGCATGGGTGCTTCATCTCGTTCGCCTTCCCCAATGGCTACACGACCATCAAAGGGGACGTGGTCAAAAGTGCGTCGCATGGCCTCTACTGCAGCATCATCCGCTGCATTTTTATCGCCTTTTCCGCGCCATGCGGCGCTTGCAATGGCTGCTTGGTCCACGGCTTCTAGAAAGTGAGGTGTGAGGTCCGACGTCATTCCCATGGCTCTAAGGGGGGCGCGGGTGAACCATCAATGAAGCGGTTCAGTTTCCTTTGAATTTGTCAACAACCGTAAGGTCTGAAATTGAGGTTTCTGGGTACTGCCCATCGTCGTTTTTCTCAAGGGATTTCACCATGTCAAAGGCACACAGAAGGCCTGCGGCAACACCTGTTAACGCTTCCATTTCAATGCCGGTTTTGTAGTGTGCCGATACGTGAACCTCGCACCACAAATCATTGCCATCCCATGACCACGTGACTTTGGTTCCTTCCAGAGGGATTGGGTGGCAGTGAGGGATGATTCGAGGTGTTTCTTTGACCGCTTGGATGGCGGCAATAGTGGAAGCCTCCAACACATTGCCTTTGGAAATCGCCCCTCCGATGATGGCTGCTTTGGTTTCTGATTTGAGGTTCAATCTTCCCCGAGCCGTTGCCTTGCGGGCAACAACGGGTTTTTGCCCGATCTCAACTATGCCTTGAATTTCTGTTGGTTCTTGCCTCATCCCAAACCCTCCTTCCAGGTCTCCCCAGCCGATGTGACTTCTTTCTTCCATATGGGTGCTTGCTTCTTGAGTTCGTCGATGAGCCACGAGCAGGCCTCAAAGGCTTCCTTTCGATGCGGGCTTGCGACATGAATGGCGACGATGGGTTCCTGTGGGCCAACAGCACCCGTGCGGTGAGATAGCGCAACAAAGCGAACTCCAAAGTTCACAATGGCTTCGTTTCCAAGACGGCTCAATACCGGCGTCAGTCGGTCCTTCCAAGCGTCAAACTCCAGCCGGAGTACTGTTTCTGTCCCTTCAGTTTCCCTGGTGATTCCGATGAAGCTCACTACAGCACCGCACCCTTCTGTGGGCAATCGCTTCAACAGCTCATCCGGTTGAAGGGCATTTGGGGCTTCTTCAACCAGAACTCGGTCGGACATAGCCCAACGACCGAAACACATCATTCAAACCTCACCCCTCCATGGACTAGCATGGCCGGCGCCGCCGAGAAACACAAACCGGTCCACATCATGGGCGCAGGATTGTCAGGTCTGGCAGCGGCTACGATCCTGGCAAAGGCGGGCAGGGAGGTTCATGTTCACGATATCCGAGCCGACTCAGGTGCTCGGTTCGACGGAGATTTTCAAGCGTTGGAAAACTGGAGCATGAGTGTGGATTTCTTTGACCAGTTGAAAGAGTGGGGGTTTGACCTTTCGACGTTCAAGGCTACAGAGTTCAGCAGCGTAGATATCATCCATCCTGATGATGTGATTTCCCAGGCCGAAACGCCGAGTGTGGCTTACCGAATCGTAGAGCGAGGCACTTCAAGCCACACGATTGATCAAGGGTTCAAACAACAAGCCCTGGACGCTGGAGCACAGATTCATTACAAATCTAGGGTCAAGGAAGAAGATTGCACCATCATCGCTTGTGGGCCAAAAGGAACATCAGCAGTAGCCTATGGGGAAATTTTCAATACGGACCATCCGAACCATATTGGATTTCAACTCAATGATAAGTTGGCACCGGGCTCCTATTCGTACCTCATCATCATCGACGGAGTAGGACTCATCTGCACGTGCCTGTGGAGGAAGCAAAAGAAAAGCGATCGCTTCCTAAACGAGACCATTGCCTGGTACGATGCACATTATCCAGGTCTCAATCGGAAACCCATCAAGAGAGTGGGAGGCAAAGGAGATTTTACCATCAACCGTCATTACAAACAACATGGCCGCTACTATGTCGGCGAATCCGGTGGTCTGCAGGATTTTATGTGGGGCTTCGGGATGAGGATGGCGGTCTGGTCAGGAGTTTTGGCCGCTCGTGATATTCTTGGCGAAGGCGATTATGAGGCAGACGTTCGCCGTCATCTCATGCCGTATGTACGCACGAGCGTTGCCAATCGGTGGTTGATGAACCGTGTCGGCGACCGGACGTTCAAACGAATGTGCAATGCATGGATGAAGGACCAGAAGAAACGAGGAGACGGACTTGTTTGGATCGGGAAACTTTTCCGTCCAAGCCTTCTCAAATCCTTGGTCTACAGATGTGTAAGCCCGTTTATGTTGGTAAAAGACCCCAAGGCGATGGGACGTGGAGTAAGGCGTATGCCGTTTAGGGCTGCATTGAAGCGAGATGAGTGGGAGCCATCGGAACAAGCCAACCAAATTAAGGCGCAGTGGGACGAAATCCGCCGTGGAGGCGGGCAAGTTTCCTTTTCCGAAGCCAAGGATTCTGAATCTTAAATGCAAGATTTGTATGCGATTTCTTCATAATGCCCCCCCTTGTGGCTCTTGACATGAGCGACCTATACGGATTGAAACTCGAGCCTATGCCTAACCGCCTTGTCAACTACGGCGTGACCGAAAATGGAATCGCCGTCATTGAACTTACTTCAGATTCCGCTGGAGCTCCTCTTGAAGGCACGAACGACCGTTCGCCAAACACCTACACCCACGGCATGATGCGAGACATTGACGAAGCCGTCGTCCGAGCCCGATTTGATGACGACGTCACATGCATCGTCTTGACCGGTAACGGAGCCTCCTTTTTCTCCGCAGGCGCATCCATTCAAATGTTGAACAGCGTCACGCCCGGCTTCAAGTACAATTTTTGCCTTCACGCAAACGAAACACTTTCCCGCTTTGAGCAAACCTCTAAACTTGTTGTTTGCGCTATTAACGGCCACGCCGTTGGCGGTGGACTGGAAATTGCAATGGCTGCAGACATCCGTATCGCACGAAAGAACTCTGGAAAGGTTGGCCTTCCAGAAATCAACCTCGGTGTCCTTGCCGGAACCGGAGGTACAGCACGTTTGACTCGCCTCATCGGCAAGGCAAAGGCGCTTGAAATGATGGTTACTGGGGAACTCATGTCCTTTGAGGACGCCCATTCATGCAACCTCATCAACCACATCTGGGAAGGAGATGCAGATGACTTCCGCCGAGATGTCCTCGATTGGTGCAGTCAATTCACCCTTCCAAACAAGGCTGTCAAGGCTGTTGGAAACATCAAGCGTTCATGCCAGACCGGACCTGAAATTCCCTTTGAGTACCATCTTGCCCTCGAGCGAGAACTCCAAGCTTCCCTGTTCAACAGTACCGATGCAAAGGAAGGAATTGCAGCCTACGTTGAGAAGCGTGTTGCCAACTTCACCGGCCAGTGATCCAAACAATAGGAGTGTTACTTCATGACTGAAATTCATGTTCCAGCCGATGTTCCAAACGAATTGATGGAGAACTACATTGATAATTTGATGGCGGCGACAGCCGGTACCGGTATGATGAATCTGTTTGCGTGCGACCAGAAGATCGAGCACCTCAACGACGACTTCTACGACGGAGGAGTCAAGGTCCCGCTCAGTTCAAATGACCCAGGTCACTTGTTTGAAATCGGGGCTCGAACACATTCTGAACAAACTCTTGGTGTTCTTGCAGGTCAACTTGGCCTCATCTCACAATATGCAAGAGATCATCCAGACCTTCCCTACTTGGTAAAACTCAACTCTAAATCCCACATGGTGAAAACCTCTCAGCGAGACCCTATTTCTCAAGCACTGTGGGACATGGATGACGTCATGTCATTGGTCCACAACGGCGTGAACGTCGTAGGAATTGGATACACGGTTTACATCGGAAGTGAATACGAACATGAGATGCTTACTGAAGCAGCACAGTTCATTCGTCAAGCCCATGAGCAAGGGATGATTTCAGTGGTTTGGATGTATCCTCGTGGAAAGGCTGTTGCAGATGAAAAAGACCCACAACTTATCGCAGGAGCGGCCGGAGTAGCAGGCTGTCTCGGTGCTGATTTCGCCAAGGTGAACTATCCCAAGGCTTGGGACGGGATGACTGAAGCAGAATCGTTCAAAGTGGCTGTGGAAGCCGCTGGACGCACATCGATTATTTGTTCAGGTGGCGGATCACTACCGCCTCGAGATTTCTTGCAGCGTCTTCATGACCAAATCAACATTTCTGGATGCCGTGGAGCCGCAACAGGTCGTAACATCCATCAGAAATCGACCAAAGAAGCCGTTCGTATGACTGCTGCATGTCACGCAATTATCTGTGAAGGGGCTTCTGTTGACGCCGCCATGAAGATTTTTGACGGTCAGTGAGACTCTGCTGGATTCGTAATGCTGAGACCTTACGATGTTGAATTCTTGTCAACAAAGCGTGAATGTGTTCATCACGAGTTCTTGCGTTCGCTGATTATGATCCATTCAATGACATTATTTTGAAGCCATCCCTGCGAAGCCAATGGATTTGAACCGGGCACAAGAAAGTGGGCAGCACTGTGTGGCGTAAAACGTCTCAATTGATGGCCATTAAGGCCAAGCTGAGGGAGGATGCTTTGACGCTTGAGAATGCGGTCCAGTAATGTTCACAACTTTTGGTTGCTGTTCGTGGTGAAGTTTCCTTCACTGTCGATGATGATGGGTGTTCCTTCAATCCATTCGGGGCAATTGTCGGAGACCCAGGTGCGTGTGGCCCACTCGCAAATGTCATATCCACCGGATAGAATTCCGGATCGCTTGATGTATCCAACCTTGACGATGTCTTTATCCTTGGAGAGTACGTTACCGAGTTGTTGACTGGTCGTCCCGTGTCGCATGGAGCCGTTGATGTATTCCAAAATTTCAGCTGTGTTTCGTGGGCGGTCGCCTAGGAATTTCTTGATTTTTTCACGGATGCGGGTTGTTTTCATATTCATTTCCTCCTGGTCAATATAGGGCGGTCTTTCTTAGGTAGCGCCACTGTTTCTTAGGAGCGAGGCCGCTGATATAATGCTTCCTCTCTGGAATGACGATTATGTTACACTTGGTGACCGATTGACGGTGTTTTTTTTACATCTTGGCTCGGGCAAGTAAGTAAACGCACACCTTTCCAGTGGAAATGAATAACTAAATGTAACTAATTATGAATTCTAGAGGTGAAGTTAATGAATGAAAGACGACTACGGATGTTTGAGGTGAAGAAGGTTGCCCAGCAGAAGGATTCGTTCAGTCGCCCACCGCAGAATTCTTCTTTGGTTGAGTCAAGGTCCGAGTACGGTTTCTGAAATTGCTCAGCAATTCAGCATGCGAATGCCGCACGCGTCGCTTGCATGCCGTCAATTACGGGCTACAGGTGATGTTTACCGCGATGATGCAGGCGGCATTCGTAACGCCCTTCTCTACCTCACGCAGGCTGGCATTGAACGAATCGAAGAGGATGGATTGGCTAAGGTAAAACTCCACATTGGTACAATCCCGTTCGGAAAGGATGGAATCATTCTGCAATCGGATGACCAACATATCTCGGTTGGTTACCTTCAACCTCCTAAATCTCCTTTGAATTTCATTCCCGATGCTGTAAACTCCCGTTCTGAATCTTCCAATGGAAATGCAGGGGGGGTGTGGGTGCTGTTTCAAACTCAACACATTCGCTGGTATGATCTTGCAACGCTCACTCCTACAGAAGCCCCACAGTATGCTGCGAGTGGAACACTTGATGATTTCAGCGTAAGTCCAACGAAAATAGGTATTGTTAGGGGGGCGGTATTGGAGCGCAACGATACGTCAAGTGTGCTTGAAGGCCGATGGTTCTCAACCCTCCAGTCAACATCACCACCTACATCACTGCTCCAAGGGGACACCGTACTAGGGACGGTTGAGGGTACGTCATACGGATACGCTCCTCCTCATGGAACCCATGCTGATTTACCATCTTCCTTAGACCGAACATTGGTATTCAACGCCATGGGTCAAGGCTGCTCAGTATTGAGTGAGCAGAACAGTGAGGGCCAGAAAGATTTGCCCTTGGAAGTGCTCCGTTCGTGGTTACGTTTACGCCATCCGAGAATGTCAACAGACAAGCTCAACGAGCGTTATGAGGATTTGAAGTTACAATTGGATTCTGGAATGACCCGTGTCCCTTTGCCGATCAGGCGCGACCTCATTGCCGACTTTGGTACCGTACATTGGAGTGATTTACATTTCGAAGCGGCTCGAGTTGACCTGTACGGTGTTTCTCCTCTCGGTCTTCACGCTCTATGTGAGCATGTATTGAACCATGCTCGTACTCCCTTTGTAATAGAGTGGCCGTTTCCACACCCGGACCAATCCCTGCTGGAGCGGGTTTTGACTCACCCCATGTGCAAAATGCTGGTGACCCGACACTTGGATGGAATGATGCTTCCAAGCGCAACGGTCCACATCAAAGATTCACCTGTGCTCGCTCAACTCAAGGTTCATCTCAACAGGTCAGCAGTTCTGCCGCTCAATCTGGAATCAAAGCCAGTTCCTCCACAGCAACATCAATTGCTTGAACTCTTTCCTCTTCATGCTGAAGAATTGATTGCATCATGTATGACTGCCGAAATGAATCCCATACACTTCACAAGAATTGTTTCTGATGCAAAAGAGGCTGAAGTGATGATGAATGCTCTCGATGTGTTCCCCACGGGTCACGAAACAATGGCGAATGAATTGGAAACGAAGTGGCCCATCGCAGCATGGATTGCATCGCCCCCCGATGGGAGGGTAAGCCGCTGGATTCGACTTCAAGATCGCCTTCCAAGAGGTTGGATCAATCTTCTGCCACCTCAGCACATTGACCTCAGGACGCTCGCACATTCCCTTCACAAAGGACTTGGGACATGGCAGGAGAAGGCATTTCGGCGATTAACCTTGGAATTGCGGTCATATCCAGAAATTCTCCTCGGCCTTTCTACCTCGTTGGGTGATGATGAGAAGAAGTCGTGGCTTGCCGCCGTTGTCCTTGGTGCCTCATCATCACTGGGCGGCGAATTCGATGAATTGATGAAAAAAGGGAGTGCGGAATGGTTGAACCATCCATGTCTTCCGCATCTTGTCCTCCCGATGGTTTTTCCTTCAAACAGAGCCATTGATTCCGAGCGTCACCTTCTCTTGGACCAATGGCTGAAGGCTGCCCGGGAGCACCCGGAAAAATCATTCATGAGTTTATGGGCTAAGGCAATTCATACAATACAACGTAACGAACCGTGGATTTCCGACGATGTGCGCTCTCTTATGCAACATCTTCCTCAACTTTGGTGGGCGCCTTATGCGAGTCAATGGCTCATTTCTCAACTCAACACCTCATCGGGTCGGACCTGGCTGAAGGAACAATCAATTTCTTGGCCCGCTCTGCTCGCCCATCCCAAGGGACAACGAGGTGGACTCCCAGGCGCCCATCAACAGCACCCTGGATACAATCTTTCTACGGAGGACCTTATGGGTGTTAAATTGCTTCAACCCGGCTTGGGGACACCCTCGTTGAACGATCTCTTTGACATGACATATGCACTGGAACAAGGGTTGCCGGTTCCGACATCACAAACACACCCAGAGGCTGCTTGGTTGGTTCAACCGATCGAGTCTTGGCCAAACTTCCCCCCTGAAATCATTGACGAAGGTGATTCTTCTATCGGTTTATTGCTCTATTCAAGGTCGTTTTCAGCACGTCAACAAATGACGATGGATTGAAAAGGCAACGGTCTCAGCATTGGTTACCGTACCTGCAACATCGGGCTGAGCTACTGTGAAATTGCTATGACGTCTGACACCATGAGTACGGCCGCAATCGAAGACTGGGAGGACCCTTCGGGGAGTGAGTTCCGGTGCAAATGCGGTAAACCATCGGTAGGTTATGGGTCCTTGAATGACGACAGGATGACCTCAAGACAACCACCCTACTGGACAGCAAGCCCCGATACCGAGGGTCAGGCCTTTGAGTAACCGATGAAAAAGGCCGTTAGGTGTCGGGGCACAGCTGTGTGCTCAAATTCACTTCATTCATCTCAGAGGAGGCGATGACCTCAAAGGCTGTTTTCGCTGTCACTGAGTTATGGAACCACCACAACCCTTCTCCTGTTGTTTGGTTGGTGGAACTTTTGATCGTTTCCATGCTGGCCATCGTTTGCTTCTTGATGCTGCGCAAAAATCTGCAAAAAGAATTGAAATTCATGTTACCTCAGACCCGATGGCTGATGCAAAATCTTCATTCATTCAAGCCTTTGAAACGCGTCGAGAAATTCTCCTTCAATGGGCAGAATCACATGCCCCCGGGCGAGTGACGATTCATATGCTCAATGATGCAATGGGGCCTGCTCCTGTTCATCAGCATGCGGATTGTATCGTTGCAACCCCCGAAACTCGTGGACAATGCGAATCCATCAATGCTGTTCGGACATCCAATGGGTTGGCTCCCCTCAACATCATTGAAGTTGCTCATATGGAGGATGTTGAAGGGGGCATCATCAGTTCGTCGCGAATTCGTAACGGCCATATTGACCTTCAGGGCCACCCATGGATTGAATCCCGCTATCGTGAACAAACCCTTCTGATGCACCCTCGTCTTGACCAGGAACTCAAAACACCAATGGGAGTCTTGTTTGAAGGCCCTGAGGATGCTCCAGAAGTTGCGATGTTTGCGGCTTTAGAAGGGCTGGACCTCAGCACAATGGCTCTTATTGCGGTTGGAGATGTAACGGTAGCTACCCTGCTCAATATGGACTATGTTCCAGACATTGCACTCATTGATGGCCAAACAAAACGCACGCCGCTGGCCGAAGAAGAACAAGTAGACGGTTCTCGATTTCCATCCCATTTACGAGCCGTTAACCCTGCGGGGCAACTGACTCCAAGTTTGCTTGCAGCCATTGAGCAGGCATGCAAGATGGAGACTCCAGCGCTTATTGATGTAGAAGGAGAGGAAGACCTCGCTCCACTTTACATCCATTTGGTTGCGCCCATCGGGTCACAAATCATCTATGGGCAACCGGGCAAAGGTGTCGTTCTTCAACAAACAACGCTCAAAACCAAAGAACGCTGCAGGCATCTGCTTGGATTTTTTGAGGTGGTTTGATGGAACCCTTCCTTGTCTCCGTTACCGTTTGTGTAAGGGATGGATATGACTGGATTTCGGGGTGCTTGGAAGCACTGCGGTTGCAGACCTACCCGGCGATTGAAATTCTCGTTGTTAACGACGGTTCAAGTGATGATGCCGAATCAATATTGGACCAATGGAATGACCCAGAAGGCCTCAACGGACACCCGATTCGTGTTCATAATCAGGGCCAACTTGGTTTAGCGGCTGGCCGTCAATGGGCGCTCAAGCATGCAAAAGGTGAGTGGGTGGCCATTACCGATATTGATGTTCGACCTGAACAGGATTGGATTTCCAATCTTGTCGCAGAAATACAACCGGTATCCGATGATGAACGCGTGGTGGCGGTCACCGGCCGAACCGTATTCGAACGGGCTGACGACCTTGTCAGCCGTTTTCGTTCGGTAGAAATCGCCTCTAAATATCGCTCACGACCTCGAAGAACCAGTCTTGCTAACGGTCCCTGTTCGATGTTCCATCGCACGTCTCTTCTCGAAGTTGGTGGATTTGATCCAGAATGGTACCATGCCGAAGACATGGAAGTGAGTTTGAGGTTGATTGAAGCAGGCGGGACCATCGTCTACGCCCCAGAAGCATTGGTGCGTCACGTGCCCGAAACTGGGATTACTCGGTTTTTGAACAAACGAAAAAGAGATGCGAGAGCTCACGTGCGTATTGTCCGCCACTATCCAAAGGGGAAGCGAGCAGGACCTGGTTTCGATTTCTTGGGGAGTTCTGCTATGGTTCTCATTCTGTTCCCGCTTTGGTTAGCAATTTTCATATCGGGATTGCCGTTTCTCTACGAAATTTACCGCCTAGGGACATTGGATTGGGAACAACTCAGTGTGTTATGGGAGACAAAAGTTCTCATCGGTTCCTTCATCTTGTTGTTCCTCCATGAAATCATTCTCTGGAGAGGTCCATTGGGTGTTGTCAACCGGACTGTACTTCGTTCAGCGAAGGGCAGCAAAATCAAAGCAATGATTGGTGTTCGCCGATTAACCATACTTTGGAGCATTGCTCTCTGGCATGGATTGATTCTTGGTTGCTTGGACGCAGTCTCGGGAAAACACGGGCACAAACCCTTGCTAAGAACGAAGAAGAATTGATTCAGTCTAAGTTTTCGTCGCCGGGTGGGACGCGACTGGCATGATTGAGAGCAAAGCCTGCTGCGATAAAAGCGATGGTGACGGAATAAACTCCAACATCTATCCATCCGCTGTGGTTGATTCCAAACCACAAGTAGAACACAAGTCCCAAAAGAAGACACCATGCAGACATCGTTCGTTGTCCACCGCCAACCGATGGGTCAGCAAGAGCAGTCCATGTGTCGTTGACAATCAAGGAAGTAGCCCATTGGGAAACTCCTCTTGTTTCGTTGATGGCTTTCATCCCAAATCCGACCATTACAAGGCAAATTGCGATGAAGATCGTGTCGCCGAGGGGTTCATAGTGGAATCCATCGATAGCGGATCCGAATGCAGGATTTGTTGCTTCAAAGGTGAACAACCCTCCCCAAGAGACGTGCTGGAATGGTGTTGCCAGTGAGAACATGTTCAATACAGCCATTAACAAGCCCCACAATCCAATTGTGACAATGAAATTTGCCCATACCGGAGAAGGTCCAGAGGCTGAAGTTTGTGCGGCCGCATCGGATGATTCGCCGTTGGTCATATCTACGCCGACCGGCGAGGCGGATATAAGAACACCGAAAAACAATCTACCTTGAATTTGGATTCATACAGTCAATCTGACGAATGCTCAAAGAGCCGATTGATGACGATAGGACGCAGAAAATACCGCTCCCATTTCGGCTTCTGACTCGGTCATGATGTGGGGCGCATCAATGTTCTTAGGGACGCAAGATGTGATTTCCTTCGAACGGCCATAGCGTCCTTTACTAACGGTACGTGCTGTAATCAACCCGAGCATGTCAAGATTGGAAATCAAGCCGGAAATTCTCCGTTGCGTGAGTGCGTGTTGATTAATGTGCAAGCATGCTTGCCTGTAGATGTCGTATACCTGTCCGGTCTGGACGTTACGAAGACCGTTCTTTTCATTGATCAGCACGGCAGCCAAGACCAGTTTCTGTTGACTCGGCAGGGAGGAGATGACCGGTGTGATTTGGTCTGCTTCAATCTGGCTTTGAGCGGTTCTTACATGCCCTTGGGTTACGATTGCTTCACCTTCTTGTTCAGCCTTCTCAGTAGAAATTCGTAGCAGGTCAAGAGCACATCGAGCATCACCGTGCTCCTGTGCTGCGAGGGCTGCGCAAAGTTCGATAACGCCCGGTTGTAACACGCTCTCTTGAAGTCCTTCTTGGGAACGTTGTCGGAGAATGTCTTGGAGTTGTTCTGCGTCGTAAGGCCGGAACAGTACGTCGAGTTGGCCCAAGCGAGAGCGAACACGAGGGTCAAGGAAATCCGTGAATTTCAAATCGTTTGAGATTCCGATGACACATGCTCGTGCGTTCTTGAGCGAAGAATTCAAACTTGTCAGGTTGTACAACAAATCGTCTCCTACCTTACGAACCAAATGATCGATTTCATCAAGGACGATGATGAAGACGCCTCCTCGTGCATCCATTCTGCGGACGAGTTCACTGAATACACGGTCGGTCGGCCATCCAGTAAATGGAATCTCGTCTTGCTCGTAATCCTCAAGAAGAGAATTACCAATGTGACTCAATACTCGGTATTGTGTGTCAATTTGCCGGCAGTTGACGATGACCGGATGGACTTTTCTTCCGATGGTCTCGCCCTTTGCCTTGAGGTGATGACAGACATAGCTTGTCACAGCCGTTTTGCCAGCACCAGTCACACCATACAGCGTCATGTTTGATGGAATATGTCCCTTGAGCGCTTCCCATAGATTGTATGAAATTTTTTCAATTTCTTCGGTCCGATGCGGCAGAAGACTGGGGCGGAAATCATGCCGAAGAATCTCTTTATTTCGGAACAACGTTTTCCGGGTCATGAACTTGTCGAAGATGTTCTTCTCCATTCAATTTCTCCCCCTATTTATAGCAACATGCAAGGAGTCCGTAAATGACTCCGTGCCGTATTCGCCATGAGTCCGAGTCCCCCTTATATGCCTGTCCACTACAACCATTGGAAGGCGCTTATTTTAGAACAAGACAACGGCGAAGTTTAGCATATAAAGATTCAATGATTTCGGAAAAAAGAACAATTTTTTCCCAGAGAGAATTATACATCCTCCAAACGGAAAATTACCCATTCGCCGTTTTCCCAATTCAGTCGTGTTCCGTCTGAAATGTGACTCACATGCGGTGGATGTTCTGGAATGGAATCGCTGAGGACTTTGGGATGGTTTGTTGCATCATCAACAAATGTGTGTGTAATGATGAGAGGAGTTGAGCATCGTTGCGCCAACGCTTCGATATCCTTTGGCTTGTGATGGTGTGTTGAAGGCACCCAATCGGGAAAACCCATCTCAAGGATTGCGATGTTTGACCGCTCAATGGCGTCGTACAGTGTGTCGCATGGACCCGAGTCACCGCTGTGAACAAAGGTTACGCCGTCAGCGTTCTCAAATCGATAACCGTACGGGTCAACTGCATCGTCGTGGTTGACTTCAAATCGTTCCCATGACCAGCCATCATCGGTTGTACCGACGGCGTCTTCAACCCATTCGACCGTTTCAAGAATGCTTTCAAGTGACCCAGGGAATGCAAGGTGGCAGAGTTCGGTTAACCGTACTTTGACGGAGGGTGAACCCATCACGCGCAAGGGTAGCGCCCCTTCACGATCAGAGATGTACTTCCGCTCAAGAAGGAGGAACGGGAACCCAAACACATGGTCTCCGTGTATGTGGGTAATGAATACGGATTCAATGTCTGAAACTGGAATCCCTGCTCTTCGCAAGCTGGCCAATGCAGTTGGTGGTGCGTCGATGATGTGCTTTCCGTCAAACACAGAAAACGAGTGATGTCGCCCGTTGGGGAGAAAGGCATTACCCGTCCCGAGAACATCAATGCGGGGGGTCATATCCAACGCCATGCACTTTTCCTTCTTTTCCCCATCGGTCGGTTCCCGTGGATTTGAATATGCGATGTGAGGTTACACGAACGATGATATAGCCCACATCAGTGGGAAAATCATCGGCCTCTTGAGGCTGAGGTGAGCGCATGGGTGAGAACTGGTCAGCAAAAAATCCGTACATGACAAAAATTACAGAGAATTACATTCTCAACGGGGAAGGTTCCCGCAAAGAAACCCGTCACGTGGTCTTCGAATTGGGTGATTCCGGCTTGGATTACAAAGTCGGAGACGCATTGGGTGTCTTGGCTGAAAACCCCCCACACATTGTGGACGAAATCATTGAAGCCCAAGGATGGGACCGAGACCATGCTGTAACCACACACAACGGGGACCGTTCCCTGTACGACGCACTCAAGAAGGACTTTGAAGTTCATCTTGCCAATAAGAAGTTCGTTCAGTCCTTGGCTGCAAAGGTGGTATCAAGTGGGATGAACATTTCCATGAGCATCGTTTCACGAACCAGGAACCAATCATCCTGGACTTCATCAACCGATGAACAACTCCCGCCTTCCCTACAAGCCTCAGTTCCATCGGACGACCCAAGCGACCAAATCGCAGCAATTACCGTCGACCCAAAGTCCATTGAAGATTACCTATGGACTCGAGATTATGTTGATATCATGCGAGAGTTTGATGTCAAGTATTCTCCAGAAGAATTCTTGGACCTTGCAGATCGGTTGAAGCCACGCCTCTATTCCATTGCATCATCTCATGATGCCCATCCAGGATACGTTGAACTTACCGTCGGTATTGTTCGGTTTGAATACAACAACCGTCCTCGTGGTGGATTGTGTACTCAATTCATGGCCGATGAAATCGATACATCTGGCGCTCCTATCGGGGTGTTTATGTCTCCCACAAAGTCGTTTATTCTGCCCGAAGACAAGGATGTCGACATCATTATGGTAGGGCCCGGGACCGGTATTGCTCCATTCCGTGCATTCATGGAACAGCGGGTCTTTGACGGTGGCAAGGGTAAGAACTGGCTGTTCTTTGGTGACCAATCATCAAAGACAGAATTTTACTACAAAGATACGATTGAAACATGGATGGATGAGGGAGACCTGTACCGGTTCACGACCGCTTGGTCACGAGACCAAGAGGAAAAAATCTACGTCCAACATCGCTTGAAAGAACACGGTGCAGAAGTTTGGGAATGGTTTGAGCGTGGAGCGTATTTCTACATCTGTGGCGATAAGAAATACATGGCAAAAGATGTCCACAAGGCGCTCATCGATATTGCAATCGAACACGGCGGCATGTCGGAAGCAGATGCCACTCACTTTATTGAGAAAACCATGATGAAAGAACAGAAGCGCTACCTTCGTGACGTTTACTGATCCTACTGCATCGGCAACGGGACGCTTACAACAGGCACACCCGCTCCATTCGCTATGGCTTCCATGTGCTTGGTCCATACCGAATCAGGGCCGGGGAAGGCCAACATGTGCGTTGAGTGTTTAATCATTCGATGGCCGAGGTCAGCAACCGCTTCTGGTCGGCCCGTATCCTCGGCTTGCGAAGGGCGAGGAGCGTCCCATGCTTCGGTAAAAATAGCCAGGGGAATGTTGTTGTTATCCGCCCAACGCTCGGCGAGATAATCGACTCCACTTGCGCCACCCAGTATGACCACATCGGGATACCCATTGTAGCGCACCCAAGTGTCCAATTCGTCCTCTAGAAATCCATAGTCATAGAATTTAGAATTCCCACAGATCACCAAATTGATGACCTTTCCATCGTTGTTCAAATCTTTCCCAGCGAGTTGCTGAAGCACTTCGCTGCCGGTCATCGTTGTTCGGCTCATAAATTTAGATGGGGGTAAGAGGATATGAATGTTCGTACGAAATTAGACGAAAAATACGAAATCCAGGTAAAACTTACCGGAAAAAAGACACATAATTTCCATATTTTCTATGATGTGGACGAAACCGAAATAAAAAGAAGGTTATCCGTAAGAAGGGAACTCGCTGGATATCACCGCCAACCAACTCGTTTGACCGCTTTGCTCATAGGATACTTCGGTCGCCACACCAACATGGGATTCAAACGGGTCTTGATTGCAAATCGTGGTGAAATCGCTCTGCGGATTCTCCGAACACTCCGCGACATGGGCATAGAAGTAGCCATCATTCATGGTAGAGAGGACCGTTTGTCCCTCCCGGTACGCATGGCTGACATTGCTTACCCAAACTACAGAACGAACCCTCTCGACTCGTATTTGGACATAGAATCCGTGATTCAAGCCGCTAAAGAATTGAAATGCGATGCAATCCACCCCGGATACGGCTTTCTTGCAGAAAATGCAACGTTTGTGGCTCGCCTCGAAGAGGAAGGAATCACCTTCATCGGCCCTTCTTCAGATGTAATTACCCTTCTTGGTGATAAAATTCAAGCAAGGGCGGCCATGGAAGAAGCAGGCCTCCCCACTGCAAAAGGCTCTTCTGAACCAATCGCCAGTGCTGATGTCGCGCGAGAACTTGCAAGCGACATTGGATATCCGGTGATCATCAAAGCAGCAGCAGGAGGCGGAGGGATTGGTATGCAAATTGTTGAGCAAGCCGATGAGTTTGAAGGAGCCTTGAAGTTGTGCCAGTCAAGGGCTCGTTCGGCTTTTGGAGACGACCGAGTCTTTGTGGAAAAATACATTCTCGGAGCGCAGCATGTTGAGTTTCAGGTCTTGGCTGACGGTAAAAAGGCCATTCATTTCGGAGAGCGATTTTGTTCCATTCAACGCCGCCACCAAAAATTGGTCGAAGAAGGACCATGGCTTGATGATGCGAAGCGTTCTGAAATCGGAGAATTGGTTTGCCGTGGCGCAGAAGCAGTTGGTTACAAGGGCCTCGCTACCTTTGAATTCCTTCGTGATGCGAATGGAGACTTCTATTTCCTTGAGGTCAATCCTCGTGTCCAGGTTGAGCACACGGTCACTGAATTACTCACCGGTTACAATCTGGTTGAACTGGGAGTTCGAGTTGCCCAAGGGGAAGCATTGCCTCTTTCTCAAGAAGACATTGCATGGAGAGGGCATGCTATCCAGTGCCGTTTGAATGCTGAAGACCCCCGTGAATTTATCCCAAGTCCAGGACGATTGTGGGAATGTCATTTCCCTAGTGGGTTTGGAATACGGTGCGATACTCATGCTCATGCCGGTTACGAGATGCCGGGTTGTTTTGACTCACTGCTCGCCAAACTCTTGGTATGGGGCCACGACCGAGATGACGCCGTTCGTCGTATGAGGACAGCCCTTGATGAGACCGTCATCACCGGAGTTGAACATTTGATTCCACTGCACCGCAGAATCATGGATGAACCCGATTTCATCAGTGGGAACATCACCATTCAATACATCGACATGCACCAAGAGCTGTTGGGTTAACCGTCATCGGTAATACCATCAATCCCCTTCCTTTGGGATGGGCATGAGCGTCCTCGTCGTCGGTAGTTTAGCATACGATTCAGTCGAATCCCCAGAAGGGTCGGTGAGTGAGGCTCTCGGCGGTTCAGCAACCTACGCAGGTCTTGCTTGTCAATTTCATTTGGACCGCATGCAACGTTCTTCTGCTGCGCTTGTTGGTGTTGTTGGCGAGGATTTTGACCCACAGGACCGCACAATACTAAGCGACGCAGGGCTGAATCTAACGGGGATTCAAGTTGCTCCGGGAAAGACGTTCAGGTGGGAAGGAAGTTATCACGGCTCCATGGCTGAAGCGGTGACCAAAGCAACGCATCTCAATGTGTTTGAACATTTTAAGCCCGAGATTGCGACCCCACTCTCAACACCTTCAATCGTCTTCTGTGCAAATCTACATCCGGGGATTCAGGCTTCAGTCATGGACCAAACATCGCCCCAAAGGTTGACCATGTTGGATTCAATGAACCTGTGGATCGAGATCGCTCAACCGGAATTGCTGAAAGTTATGCACCGATCTGACGTGGTTATCATCAACGATGGAGAAGTGAGGATGTTGGCGGGAGATGACAATATTGTACGAGCCATGAACACCTTGGCGAAGGAAACTTCCACGTCGACTTTGGTGGTCAAGAGAGGCGAGCACGGTGTACTTGCTCTCCACAACGGCCAGTGGATTTCGCTCCCTGCATATCCAACAGCAGACATCACTGACCCTACGGGATGCGGTGATAGTTTTGCAGGATCTCTAGCAGCGCATTTGTCCCTCAATGAAGGACCTGTGACCTTGTCTGAACTCAAGCAAGGACTTGCTATTGCTACCGTTACGGCAAGTTTCACTCTGATGAGTTTTGGAACTGAAGCTCTATGCAAGTTGACGACCGAGCAATTTGAACAACGACTCGCAGATTACGCCGGCATGATTGAACTATCATGACGCTCAATCGTCCAACTGTCGAACTCTTCGGTCGTCTTCATGAACCGATGCCTTGAGGTCTGCAAAGGAGATGTCATCAAGATTGGTCGGCTGACGCTCGGTATCCATTTCCCCAACAGTGGCCAACATGGTATCGATTTTCCCTTGAAGTCGGTCCATCTCATCTTGTCCAAACACGCCCCCGTTCTCACTAGCGAGGCTGCGTAGCACTTCGCCAGTTTGCTCTTCGTGAGCTTGTTGTGCCTGCTCACGTAGGGCTGATGATGTATTGCTTGTCCCGTAAGGGGAAGGCCTTGATGGCCCCTTTGTTCCTGAAAGAATCTCGGTGGCTACTTTGCGCAACTGACCAAAGAATCCCCTGGGGCTTTCTGCCGTTCGTGGGCGCGGTTGCGGACGATGGCGAGGTCGGAAAGAGGACCGAGCCAAATCCTGTTGCTTACGCGGTTGTAAGAGTGGTCTTTCACGTTCAAGAGTAATGTTTTGACGAGGCAGTGGAAGAATCTCGACCTCGTCTTCGTCTGGAATGGTGTCAATGAAGGGAATCAGTTCAGCATCCAAGAGCAAGGGTTCTTCTTCCTCTTCCATCGGTTCCTGAGTTCGCTGCGGGATATGCACTTCATCTTGTCCGATAAAAGACGGCAAGTAGGGTTGAGGTGTTCTGTACTCTTGGGAAGGCCGGGCCCCTTCTTGATGCATAGGAGGTCGCCGTTGTGGTTCCAAGACCGGAAGATGAACAGGTACTGGATGATGGTCAGCAGGATATCTTGCTCGTTCCGCAGCGGCCTGCTCAGAGTGCCACGTGGAGAGGAAGCTGGGGAGAATCGTAGGCTGGGAAGGTTCGGGTGCATGCGTAGGCATCCATTCAGGTTCCTGCTCTTGGTAGTGAGGCACTGTCTCAATCACCTCATCTTCACCAAGAGATGAAAGGAACATATCGATCGGAACTGGGGCATTGATGACCACCGGCAGTTCTGGAGCTGGAACCAACCCCTCCTGTTCATGATATGAGCGGTCAACGGCATTCCAGGCCAATCGAGCGTAAGCTATACTCTTGCCTTTCAACAATTTGTTAACCATGAAGGTGAGGTGCCTGAGAACGTGTTCGTTGCCGAACAAAACATGGGTGTCGTTTGATGCAGTTTGAACGGTGACGGTAGGTTGTCTGGTAAAGATTCGTGCGAAAACAGTTGCTCCTCCAAGCAACATGAACGACCACCGGTATGTGGGGGGTATCATCAATCTCCATCCGATCCAAATGAAGACAAGACCCATCATCAGCAACCAATTCGGTACAAGGTTGGATGAATGATGTTGAACGCTGTCAATGGCTCCAACGCGCACGTTGATCGCTGAACTTCGCCGACCTTGAATGGTCAGCATGCGCTCGTCTAAGCTGATATTGACCCGTTCCGACGGTTCCGCCAAACGTAGCGAAGTGAACAACTCTGTATCACTTTCACTCGTTGGTACAGATTCCTGCCCAATTTCGTGCATCCCATTCCGAGGAGCATCGGGGCGCGGTTATCAAACCACCGCAGAACCCGAGGAAAGCAGGGGCAAATAGTTCACCGTAATTCCATCGCCGACAAGACGTTCATTCTTCTTTGTCCAGCTTGGCTGAACCCATGATTCTCGGTTTCGAATCAAGTTGGGCAATCAACACTTGGGGCGGGTTCGTTTTGCGAATGAAAAGCGGGCTCTCCCAGGTCACTTTCAGGCTTGAGCCATCGCCAGCCGTTACACGACCAACAACAAATTGCAAGTCAACACTTGCGTGGATGACATCACCAACGGCCAGGGCGCGCTTTTGGAAGGGAGAAACTTTCAGTTCAACGGATGAATTGACATGCTGTTCAACCGCTAGCGGCACGGAGGTGTTGGTTCGCTTGTCTTCCACTGCTGGATGCACGATGATTGTACCTCCGGTGAGGTGTTCTTCCTTTGCATTTCTAAGGGCAAGACCGACACGGTCTCCAGCAGTTGCGCTGGGTACATCGTCGTCCATAACTTGGAGTGATTTTGCACTCCCTCCTCCGTTAGCAGGTAAGAGAATCAGTTCATCGTGAACGCTAACTGTCCCTGATTGCACATAGCCAATAGCAACCAAACCAATTCCTTTCACATTGAAGTGTTGGTCAACAGGGATGACAAGGGGCGCTTCTGCATTTGCAAGCAAGTCGGGAATGCGTTGGTCCATCAAAGTGTACAGGCACTCTCGAAGGTGCGGTCCGTCGTTCTTTTCAAAGGTCCAATGCGCCAAACCGGCTTGCTTGAAAAGCATAGCAACTTGGTCCTGGTCAATCCATGAACCGTCTGCAGGATTCAGGACAGCTACTCCGTGGGTGATGCCCGAACTGGCGAAAGCGACCAGCACTTCACCAAGGGTGGCATTGACTTCAGTAACCTCAATGATTCCAACCTGAGCGGTTGAAAGGGCGTTGAGGAAGGGTGGGAGGCGTTCGGGATATTTAGCTGGACGAATCAGAGAGAGAATACGTGCCCCGTCCCCGTCCATCTCCTTGTGGACATAGGTGTGCACGTCCCGCTGGTCTGCGGCTTTTGCGATGCTTTTCGCCAGTTCATCTGATCCGATCATGGCGATGTTGAGTACGACCATACGTCGCCCACCGGAGCCCTCCTCATGAAGGTGGGGGTGGTTTCAAGAAGACCGTTTGGCCTTTTGAGCCAGCATGTTCTCACGGATGGCCTTCGCTTTTGCCCACTCGTCCTTTTCATCATCAGTCTCTGGAGTGTATTGGGGAATTGGGATTGGACGCATCATCGAATCGATGGCCACAAAGAAAAAGTAGCCTTCGCAAATAATGTTCTTTTCCCATGTGGCCTTGCTCATGGTATAGGCTGTGACTTTGGTACATGCTGTATGGCTGCTGGTGAACACAACTTCTCCGGTAACTTCCAAAAGGTCACCTTGGCGTGCAGGTGCGATAAATGTCAAGGTGTCAATTGAAATTGTGACAAATTCACGGTGGGCAAATTTCGCACATGCAATGCCTCCCGCTTTGTCCATCAAGGAAAGGAGCCGTCCTCCAAAGAGGGTATTGTAGGCATTGGTATCCTGTGGAAAAACCTCCTCGATGAGGGCGACGGGTTCGGTAGAGTAAGGGTCCATGCTTCTCCCAACGAGTTCTCCCTCATAACTCATGTTAAACATCGGCTTCTGAATCATTGGTTTTTAAAAGACATCGACAGGAGAGCGACGAGGTTTT
>JAQXEX010000030.1 GCA_029250625.1 Candidatus Poseidonia sp.
CCATGAAAGCAGACTTCACCTGATCCTTTCGGGCGTTGACTGGGTCGTTCACATGGGTCATCAAGAGGAGAAGAAACCAGGCCCTATGCAAGCGTTCAACGTAAGTTTGCCCATTTGGTTTGACGGGCTAACGAAGAATGAATTCATGAACAGTCTCCGCAAATTATGGCTTGCAAAACTCGCACTCATTCATGAAATCAAGTATTCCTACGGCCCTGGGGTCGGTAAGCCTGGTCCTGTTGACGATTGGAAGAAAGCAAAGAACGGGCAAAACCGCCCATCTTCTGATGTTAGTGAAACAAACACTCCGGAAATTGAATACGACGAAAAGATGTCGTTTGGGTCAGGATTTGACCCCTCTGAATGGGCATAATGCACCAACATCCAAAATAGCATTTTGGCCCGAAAACGGGTCACTGGGCTTTGATAAATAAGACCGAAAGGGGACGCGGTTAAGTAGGAAGACAAACACCCTGTGAATGTTCTTTCATTAGAGGTGGCCCTATGAATCAAAAAACAAAGTCAATCAGCCTTGCAACCCTTATGGTATTGTCCGTTATGTCCGGTTTGCTCGTTGCAAGCGTTAGCGTAGCAGCGAGTACAGTTGTCATTACCGAAGCCGTTCAAATCGTTGACGGTGGGGCTTCTTCCGATGCGCAAGCCACCGTGGGCTCCGACAGTTCAGGAAACGTCCACGTCGTATGGACTCGCAACAATCAACACCTCTACTACTCGATGCTCTCTCCACGTGGAGAAACGCTCATCGACGCGACACAAATCACCAACCCCGGCCTCCACAAGGTCTGGCACCCAGACATGAAGGTTGACGAACTTGACCGAATCCACCTCGTATGGGCTGACAAATCTGGTCAACACGCCATTATGTACACCGTACTCAATCCATGGACTGCGCCTATGGACGGGTCAGCTTCGGACGACGGGACCATCACGGCCATTGATGACACCATCATTGAACGACGCTCTCAAAATCGCGATTGGCCAGCCCTTGACATCGACAGTCAAAACAACGTTCACATCGTTTGGGAAGACAACTACGACGAGCTCGGAAAATTCTTCAACCAACCTCAAATCTACTACTCCATGATTCAACCTGTGATCTCATCGGGGGCCATTGTCACGCTCTTTGACGACACACTCCTCACACCAATTATCGGGCACAAAGGCCACCCTGACATCGTCATTGACGCTAACGACTACGTCCAAATCGCTTGGGACGATACTCGCGGTGGTAAAGTCGAACTCGCCTTTATTGTCGACACATCGGGGTCAATGTACACTGAGTGGGCCGACATCTGCACTGTCGTATACGGTGGAAACTTTGCTTCTGGAAGTTATTTCCAAGGAATCAAGCCCATGCTTGAAGTAGCAAACATGACCGTTTACGAAACCATCTACGGTCTTGGTAACACACTTCCAGGTGCGGCCAGCTCCGGAAACTGTCAAGGTTACAACCAAAACGCTGGACCACGAACCATCCCTCTTGGACAAACTCCAGGAGACGATTCAGGTGGAATTCGCAAACTCCCAGGTACCGTTTACAACGGAAACACCTATTCCGGATATTCTGGAGAAGATTGGGGTCCAGGTTCAAACTGGGCTTGTCTTTCATGGAAAGACGCACAAGGTAACGTTCCAGGAAACCCTCCAACCGGTGACGACCACCGCTGGAACCCGAACGCAACAAAGATTGTGATTCCTGTTTCCGATGAAGGGCCAAAAGACGGAGATCCATCCCAGCAAGCTGACGACAAGTCTTCGATTCAGGAAGCTCACGACAACTGCCTCCTTGCAGGAGTCGTCCCCGTCGGCCTCTATGGGCAAGGATACGGTGGAGCAGGCAACATCCAATCCCACTTCATGGACTTGGTTCAGTGCCCGAACGGCATCGTCTCTACAAACACACGCAACTGTCCAGGAAACACTCTTGCGAATTCCGATTCAGGCGGACAAGCATACGAGTTCCCATCCGGAAGCGGTACCAACCAAATGGCTCTCCTCGTAGAAGCCATGGTCTACATCTCTACCAACAACTCTCGTGAAATCTTCATGACGGTACTGGACCCGTATGCAAAGATGAACAACGACCCAAGCTTCGTTCCAGGAGAGCACGGTCACTCCGTCAACGGACAGAACTATGTCGAAGACACGGGCCCGGCTGCCGACGGACACTTGGTTGTCGTTAACGACACCCGTGTTACCATCGATGACGCATACTCCTTCCACCCCTCCATCGGCGTAGACATGCAAGGAAACACGCACATCGCTTGGATGGACGGCCGCGATTATGGATTTGAGAAGGACACCAATTACGAAGTCTACTACACAAAACTTCGTCTCCAAGGAGCCGGAGTTTGGGACGGTGCCGAAGATGGCTTGTCCACCTACGCAATCAAGAAGATTAACGACGTCGCTATCTCCAACGTAGAAGGAGTAAACGGACTCCCTCCAGCATCACCTTATGCAGGAAATTCCGTGTTCCCATCCTTGCTTACAGACGATCAGAACAACGTCCACATCGCTTGGGTTGACTCAGGAAACATATCCGCTAACGAGGAAATCATGTACGTTCGTCTAAATCAAACCGACTTAACCGGGGACGGGCTCACCGCTCTTGATCCGTGGGAAGTCATATCCGTCACCTCTTGGAATTCGAACAAATTAGGGCCCAATAGCGGACGGCAGCCAAGTATTGGTATGCCTCCAGCCTTTTACAACGATTTAGGAAGCGGCGCGCACATTGCATGGTCGGATACCAACAAGTGTGGCAATGAAGCGAACAACAATCGTTTCACCATCTGCTACTCTCACGTACTAACCGGTCAAGTTGATCTTGAATACGAGGAAGGAGAGACCTTCTACCACGTGATTGAACCCGGAGAGCAAACCATCTACAACATGACGATGAACAACTCGACGCCCGGGCCGAAGGACTTGGTTGCAGATACCTATGGGCTGAACATCTCCGGCGTTCCACTGAACTGGACCGCCAACCTCTACTTTGCTTCCAACCACTCCAGTATCTTCCCAGACACTCCGATTTTCCTCGAAGGAGGAGAAGACATCCGTTTCTACATGCGGGTGCAAGCTCCGTCAATCTACCAGGCAAATGGAGACGAACTGGGCGAGATAAGGGTCACTGCTCAATCCTACAAGGATCCAGCCATCCAAAACGACATAACCACGCTCACTTTGATGGACGTCGTTCACGGAATCAACCTGGATACCTCGCACAGTATGGCGGACATTGAACAAGGCCAAACAGCCATCTTCTCAATCACCATCACCAATACAGGAAACGTCAACGACGCTTTCCTATTCTGGGATTCTAACAGTCTAGAAGGCCAGCAAGAATGGCTCTTGCCGTTTGGATGGCAGATTAACTTCCCGACACGCGTAGAACTTGATCCAGGACAATCCGTGACCAAGAATTTGGAAATCAGCGTTCCAACTACAGAAGACCCGGGAGCCTTCGTAGTCTATGTCAAGGGTTGGTCCGAAGGTGAACCGATCAAGTCGGTAGAAAAAGGAACATACGACATCCTTGAACTAAGCGTCTTCGTTTCCATCCGTTCAACCGGAAACATTGAATTTGAAATCGACGATACCAGTTCATACGTCCTGCCCGGAGAATGCGCATCGTACGACATTGATGTTACCAAGAACTACGATTCCGGTGACCTCGTCTTCGTGACACCAGGGGCACCAGAAGCTAAGCCGGACGGCATCAATAACGATGCTTGGACCATCGAAAACTGGGTCGTTGATGTTGACTTCTCGGACGCCTCAAACAATCCAGACGCTGCTCTTGGAGTACCACTTGCTTGGACCCTAGCAGGCGGAGATGAATTCGTAACAAAGACGGTGAGTGTCGATGTTTGTGCCCCGACCAACGCAACAGCAGGTCTTGGGCCAGCGGTGACCTTGAAGGCATTCCTGGATGGATATCCGCGCATCTCGGATTCGGTCATCCTGTCTACTAACGTCATCCATGAATACATTCTCGACGCAGGCATTGACCCGGACGTCGGGACCTCGATTGATGTGAATCCTGGTGAGCAAATCACCCTGCCAATTACCGTCTCAAACGACGGAAATGGACCCGACCGCTTTGACTTCCGTCTTGCTCGTGTGACAGACGCCTTTGGCGTTGATGTCATCTGGGACATAGACATCCCTCGTGATGGTTTGATGGAACTTTCACCTGACACATATCAGGCCTTTGACGTTCTCATGAACGTTCCAAGCAAGGTTGATGCTGGTGAATACACCGTGGTCCTTCAGGCGTACTCCGAGGAATCCTACCCCGATTCAAGCGGTAGAGAAACTCGTCTACGCGACACCATTGAAATGACCATTACCGTGAACGAATTCCACGACATGCAAATCTCAATGGACCCTCGGGTGGACAACGCTGTCAAGACTTCCGCACCTGGAAAGATTGTCCGATACACGTTCAACGTGACCAACAATGGAAACGTGGCTGATGTTCCAAGCATGAACAACCACACAGCTCAGCGTGATGGTGACGAATTGGTCTGGCAGGTTCTACCGGGCATGAACATGCTTGACGGATGGAGTGTCGAATGGTACATGCTCAAGCAAATCAGTTCCGATGTCGTGATCGAAGAAGCATGTGTCGAAGAAGTTTCGACCGCTTCCTCCTTCCCCGAAGACACCTGTGTTTACCTGACCGACCTCAACGAGTACCGTCTACCAGAGATGGCTCCGTATGAAGTCGCATCTGTTGTTGCAGCAGTGTCCATTGGAGTCAACGCAAAACTTGACACCCGAAACCTTGGATTGAAGGTCGTCTCGATGCACGGAAACATGGACGACAATGGCGACCATGACGAATCACCAGAATGGAGTGGATCAGACTTTGATACCAACGAATTCATTGTTACGCTACGTCTGCGTGCGCCAAATTTGGAGATTAAGGAAATCATTTCCCCACCATCCTTCAGCGGCGATGTTGACACCACTATCCCGATTGGAATTATTCTACAGAATACCGGTAACGTCCACGCAACGAACATCGAAATCGTTCTCTGCGAGTACGACAAGGTCAACGACCAAGACACCATCAAGGAAATTCGCAAGAATGGCTGTGACGAAGAACGCATCGTCATGCGTCAAGTTGTTGGAGCCCTTCTGGCACCGGATGCTACTGAAGATGCGAAGGAAATCGAACTTTACCTCCTCTACCCTGTTAGCGCAGGAAGCAAGGGAATCTACGTCGTTGTTGACCCAATGAACGAGATTGTTGAATCTGACGAGCGCGATAACGTGAAGGCCGTAGGCGAGGCTCTAGAGTCCGATAGCCCGTTCTTGGACGTGGCTGGTGAAGTCATTGGTAAGACAGCCCTTCCGTTTGCCGTGATCGTTCTTACCGTTGCTTTGCTCGGCGTTGTTTACCTTGTCGGAAAGGGACGCCGCGATGATGTCAACAAGCGTCTAGCAGAACAATCGTCACTTGTTTCGGTTCTTTCCGAAGAAGACGTATAAGGCTCAAACGGCCTTCGGGCTTAGTTAGAACCGGGTCCAAGGTACCAGCGCAGCTCTGTATTGAGTGGGGCCGCTATGATGTGTCCCGAACGACGTGCAATCTGGCGTTCAAGCTGAGAACGAATGGTCTCAATCATCTCGCCTACGTTGGCTCCTCCAACCAATTCGTTTCGGATTAGCGACGTGATGTCAAGCCGTTCTCCGCTCGCTTCAACCATGGATTGTACGATGGTGCGTTCTTCGTATTGCGTAAAGTCGGCTTCGACCCCAGCAGATACTCGTTGTCTGATGTGCTGATGCAACGAAACCAATGCATCCCGTTGTGCATCCAAGTCATCCATGACCTGGGCAAGTGTCCGTAAGTGCGCCAATCCTTCTGCGACAGCGATCTTTTTCCTTCCGCTCAAGGATTCTGCTATTGGTACAGACGCCTTGGGCAATTTTGGAGAAAGACGCATCGGGCCACCCTTCGGGAGTTTACGGGTTTCACAACGAAAGAGGTCAGGGCCGAGGTCAATGTGGAGTGAAAATGCTCTATCAACACTGTAGACGGTCCGTGGAGGTCCACCCTTTTCCGACGGGACCTTTGCCTTCGAAACCAGTCCCCCCTTCTCCAATTCTGATAGATGTTTGACGACTGCAGGTTGACTAACACCGATGAGTTGTGAAAGTTGCATGGCGTAATGCGGCTCACGAACCAATCGCTCTACAATGTGGCGACGTGTCTTGTTTTGAAGCAAATAAAGGGCCATATCAAGTTCCGTCATCTTCTCAACCTATGGTTGGGTAGTGTTCAGACCTCTATGAACTCACCGATTTGGTTATTGCTCATCCCAGTCTTTCCAACCGCTATCGTTTTCAGCCGACGCAGTGGTATCGGAAGCGGTTCGACTTGCAGGTTTTTCTTTCAATCTTTCAGGAACAGTTCCATTCGCCTCAACCCCTTCGTCCCAGGAATATATGGCCGCAGCGTTTGCAGCCTCAGCTTCTGCTCGTTCGGGTTGTTCTCCTTGATATCGGTCGGTTCTGGCGTGGTCTTGAGCCGCCTCTACATCGCCCTTCATTAGGGCAAAAACTTGTTCAGTCGTGAGGAGGTTTCCTGCAGCGACATCCGACTTACCGTCTACGAAATCTTCACTCTGCGGACTTTTCGCTGTCGTATCGGCAAAGGGTGGAGCCACGCTCTCATCAATGTTGGACGGAGTGCCGGTATTTTGTGAAAATTCAACGGTTTGGTCGGGGGTGAAATCGGTTACGGGAATCATGGAACCATCGGCGTTGATCATCATGACACGTGGCCCTTTACCCGGCTTTGATGCGAGGTAAACAATGAGGGCGATGGGTGTAATCAAGACTCCAAAACAACATATTGCGCCGCCGGCGATGAGCCACGTCGAAGAGAAGAATTCGCTTTGAAATGAATCGATTGAGACAAACCAACCAACGGTTTCACTGCAGTCACCATCGCATTGAATTTCGATGACATACTTCTCTGTTGCATTCAATTCCCATGAAGCAACTTCTACGAAGTCAGTGTTGTCCCCGGACATCGCTTCGAAATCAAGGTTGCATCTTGCTTCAGTAATGGGGTCTCCAATCGGCGCTGCCCCAGCCACTCGCTTCAGTTCAACCTTCATGCTTTCATCCCCAGCGATCTGGTAAAAACGATAGCACGTATCGTCAACGGTTCCCGTGGGGAACGTACCCTCTCCGGTGTATTCGGCATGGTGGTTTTCCCGAGGGTCAAATGCTTCAGAGATATGGGATGATTGGCTCATGAGCAAGACCATACCAACGAGAATCATTGCCCCTCCAACGGCAACAAGGCGCATGGGCCAGGGGGAACCCTTCTCCTTCGGCGGGGCTTGCATGGTGCTTTCCACACCCTCTTCCCCCATAAGGCTCGCTCATGGGCTTCAGGCCAAACCGAGGTCAGCTAATTTCTCTGGAAGGTAAGTATCGGTTACGAAATCAAGACCGTATTTGGCTAGAGATTGCTGCTCAGCCTTCTTCCCTAACTCCAGCATCATGTTGATCTGTTCCTGCCACCATGGGTCAGCGAATCGTGGGTCGGAAAGTTCGGCTTTGAGGGCCTCAACATCCCGAGGAGAAAGGTCGTCATTGGGGAGGTCGTAAGCCATGATGTCATCCGCAGTGATTCCAAGATATGTGGCGCTTGGCGTGGCGAGATATTCCGAAATGTGAGCCGTCTTGATCGCACCGTATGCAATGGAAGCAAAGATTCGGAACGACCACGGGTCGCCGTCAAGGAAGACAACAACAGGCAAATCCCACTCTTCACTCATACGCTTGAGTATGCGACGCGTTGAACGGGCAGGCTGTCCCTTGAGGTGCAAAAGCCCGCAGTTGAAATCTTCATCAAACCCATTTTCTATCAACCGATCGAACATACCACCGGTCTCGATGGCCATAATGAATTTGATGTCGTGCTCAAGCAACTCGATTTTTTCGAGTTCAACGTTGTAAGGTACGCCATAACCAGAATCTCCTACATCGTCTCGGGCATTAATTCGCATCCATTCACCCCGTCGGTTTCGCTCCCGCAAGGTAAGGTTTCCAATCATACGTGCGCCGTCTTCTTCAGGGCGGAGTTTGAAATCTTCACGAAGGCATTTGGTGACGACTTCCAAGTCTTCAGCAAGATTGTTCGATTCGTTTTGCGAACCGAATTTTCCGAGGCCCCATGCTTCTGAAATGTAGTACATTTCTCTCAGAGTTGACGATTTTCCTGCGTCAATCATTTCTTCAATAAATTCAACAACGTGCAGAGCCCGAAGCAGTTGCTTGGCTGAGCCGAGACTTGTAGCATCACGCGTTGAGCGCTTCTTTCCGTATTTGTAAACCCCCAATTTCTCATCGAATGCGATGTTGGTTTTGGTCCGGACGGGAAGCGTCATGGTGGGTGCTTCGCCTTTGACGATTTTGTCATACATTTCAGCAACCACTTCATGCAGTGCGATCTTTGTTTCTTCATTCGTATGTGTTCTTGACATCATTCACCACCTCCAAACAAGGTTTGTTGCCCGGTGGGCGGAGGAACTTCTGGCTCGGCCAGTACTTCGGCAACATCTTTAGATTCAACAGACGTTTCTTCCTCATCGGTAGTTCTAACCGCCTCTTGCCTGCGGATTTCTTCCAACAACTTCTCGTCCATCTTTGTGGCTCCGATGACATCTTGACTTCCTCTGAAAAACACATCAGTGTCGGTCCAATCGCCTTTTTCCAAGCCAGAGAGTGTGTATTTGATGACAAAGGTTTGGCCCGGGTCAAGAGTTTCTAGTTTCCAAGCCCATACGCCCGTCGCTTCTTTTCTCCCACCGGTATTGTTGTTCTCCATGGCAGCACCTTCACGCTCAGGCCACGAGGCTAGCAGCGTGTAAGAGCGAGCACGGGAGGTATAATTGAACAGTGTAATCGAGACTTCGGTTTTCTTCGTTTCCTTGTTCCAAACGGTTTCAGATTCTGCAATGACAGCGCTCATAATTTTGGTAATTGAACCTGCTAACTCGGGAACAGGACGACCAAGAATTTGAGCGGATTTTTCTGCAATGGCGGGAATGATGTCGTTAACCAACTCAAACTTTTCTTGAGTTTTCGCCATTTTCTTCTTCTTCTCAAGATGCTTTCGCAGTCCGCGACCCATCTCTAAGAGAGCTTTACGAGTTTCATCCAGCACCTCGCTGTTATCGGCCAGCGCTTCTTTTGCTTCAGAAGTAAATTGAACGTTAGTACTGGCTAGGTGGACAAGAATTGCTGCAGGCCCTTTTGGAACGCCCCTTCCACCGGCTTGGTCCAATCCGTATTGCCGCCAATCAACCGATTCAATGGCTTTCGTGAGCAAGCATCCACCTTGTTGATACATCAACGGTACACGATTAGCAAATCGAAGGACTTCAACAGGTTTGTCGGCCAGCATTCCTTCTCCAAAGATAAGCCCAACTTCAACCTGGTACGGGTTTCCTTGAGTGACTGTAGGCGACCGTGTCATGGTGGTAACGAATCGAGAATCAATGGTTTTTGATAGCCCCTTTTTGATGAGAAGTTCTTCAATTGGCGAAAGACAATTCGTTGGCGGGTTAAGCAATTTAACCGGTTTATTGTTTAACGTCCGTTCGCCCTGAAACGCCTCCAAGAGCGCCCGATACTGTTCAGGTTTGAGTGATTTCGGTTTTGCTTTTTCACTGATTTCAGCAACCTCCAACAATTCTTTGGCAGCACGAGTTGACATTCCTGAGAAATTGTTCCTGAGGAACACGGTCATGCGTGAATCCGTGGATTCAGTACACATTCGCTGCAATGTTCCGAGATGAATGCCGTGCGGGTGAGGTTTGATGCTCTCAACTTTCGTTGGCAGGCGTTCTGTTACACGAGGCCAATGGTGGGTTTGACCCTCTGGGTCAACGAAGGTAATATCGGCGTGAGGGTTGACGATACTCGTCATTCGGAGGTATTGATAGACGCTTTGCCGTCCTTTCTGATACTTCGCTTTCATTCGAGTCGTTACCTCAAGCCCGTGCTCTTTGAGAGAGCCATCGGGGCGTTCCCAAATTTCGCGGGTTTCATTGGATTTTGTGGCTTTATTTTTCCTTGTATCAAGGCCGATATCAACGATGGCAGCGGATGCTTCAGTTGCGATTTTCGAGCGAACATGAGTTTTCCGACCTGTGGTGAGCTGACTGTACATGACCACGCCAGTGATTCCAATCCCTTGTTGCCCTCTTGATTGACGTATGGCATGGAACCGGGAACCGAACAGCAACTGTCCGAACACTTTCTCGATGCTACGTTGAGGAATACCGGGGCCATTATCTTCTGACTTTAATTCAACGATGTTCTTTTTGTCATCAATTTTTGTGATTTGAACGCGTATTTCGGGAAGAATACGAGCCTCTTCACATGCATCCAATGAATTGTCAACCGCTTCTTTTACGGCTGTGATCAGAGATCGGGTGAGCGAATCGAACCCTAGAAAGTGCTTATTTTTCTCAAAAAATTCTGAAATTGCAACTTGCTTTTGGTTTTTCGCCATTCGTTCTGCAGTTCCTGACATGCGCACACCACCCTACCGGTCCTCCTTCGTCTTGATGACGTCGGGCCGACAGATGGCTTACCCGCTTCTTTGAGGGTACATATACAAAGCAGTAAGATTGGGATGAAGTCACGCGCTTTTCGGGTCAAATACTGACGCGGAAATCAAACAAAGAGTTCAGGATGCCAGGAAGAAATGACTCCGGTGAATGCTGATGCAGCAACGGTTAGGGGGCTTGCCAGATACAATTTCCCTGGGCCTGAGCGACCTTGGAAGTTGCGGTTGATTGCTGAAACGGTCACTTGGTCAGGCGTGATTGAAACGCCCGGGCCAGCACCAATGCATGCGCCACAGCCTGGGTCGATGAGATTGACACCGACGTTTCGGAAGAGCTCATGCCAGCCTTTGTCCTCAGCGAGTTGTTTGACTTGGCCAGAACCGTACTGGATGAAGAATTCAACACCTTCCTTGACCTTGAGGCCTGCTTCTTGAGCAGCCTTACAGACTTCTGCGTAGTAGGCGATATCGTCTTCTTTGCCGGCAGTACATGAGCCTCCATAGGCGATGTTGATGCTCACTTGCCCAATGTCGGTGATGTTTGCTCCATTGGTAGGGTCGCTTGGAACGCCTTCGTCCGGGTTGCCCGGGTGAGCGACCATGGGAACGATTGAGGAGAGGTCAATCGTGTGGACGCCTCCGTCGTAATGTGCGCCCGGGTCCGGATGAACAGAACGTGCTTTTTGCCCGTCCACAGTCAAGTGCGGTTGGGCCGAAACCATCCAATCGTAGAGGGCGTCATCGGCTTCACAAATACCGGTTCTTCCCGAACATTCAGTGGCCATGTTGCACAAGGTTGCTCGCTCGTCGATGGAGAGGGAGGTGAGCCCAGGCCCTCCGAATTCCATGCTGCGGTTCAGTGTTAATTCTTGACGAGCGTGGTCAGCGAGAATGGCGAGAATAACGTCCTTTGCAGTGCAACCGTTGTGAAGTTCGCCAACGAGTTCAAACCGAATTGATTCTGGGACCTTGACAAAGGTAAATCCAGCACTGACAAGATTCGCATATTCTGTAGCCCCAACGCCCCATGTGAGTGCGTTGGATGCCCCACCCATACAGGTGTGTGAATCGGTTGCTTGGATGAAGTCCCCGACTTCAATAAATTCCTCACGTGCGACTTGGTGGCAGATGCCGGGAGACACTCCGTCTTTTGCAGAATAATCACGGACGCCAGCATGTTGCTGAAAGGCCACTTGCAGGTCGCGCAAGGTCTGTACTTTATCCATGAACGGAACGAATTTAGGATTGTGGTGTGCATAGAGAAGATGGTCTTCAAAAACGGCAAACTTACTCGGATTAAGAAGCGAGTAATCCATCCCATATTCTTCTTGGAGAAAAGTGTGGACTTGCGCCGTTGTAAATTCGTGGGAATAGCCTCCTTGAACTTGGGCGATGACCGGGTCACCGGGCTTAACGCATTGACCTTCAGGTTGCCCGACCAGGTTGCGGCTGATGATGTGTTCCGCCATGGTCATGGGCTTGGAGGGTGTGTTGAGTGGAGCGAGTTCCAACTCATCGGCTTGGAGTGCCTTTGCAAAGGGAAACAATCCTCCCCGTTCAAGAATGAGCTGAGTTACAGGGTCGTAGGCTCCAGTGAACTCGTCGAGTGGAATTTCTTCACCGTCCTGCAATCGCTTCAGCACGTCGTGTCCGGCCATAAGTTGTCCAAGATTGATGTTATTACGCTCGTGAATTGGTGCGAATGAGGCTGCGATGACAATGTTGATTCCAGCCCATCGCTCGCATTGAGCGGCTGTTTCACGGCTTGAGCCGGTACCTTTGCGTTGGCCTGAAACGATGACCTCAAACCCACCGTCTTTCAAGGCATTTTCACGAAACACGCGAAGCCCGTTATGCATGAGCCCGGCGTACGCATTCTTGGCGATTTCAGCAGGGTCGTGGTCAAAACAAACCCATGCAGGCGTCATGACGTCGGTGTTGATGTCGTCAAGCAGATCTTCAACGTTCAAATCTTCCATCCTGAGATTCAACCCCTCGTAGAGTTGTTGCTTGATGAGTTGAAGGTCTTTTGTTAGGAATAAGACCCGCTTTCCGGGCGACAAAGCGACTTTTGTAGGTGGCCAGTTGTCTCGCATTGCTCCCCCTCAACTCGGTTCAAGGGCCAACTGTTGATAATCGGTTCGGGCCATATTTTTTGTCAAGTACCGTGTATATGGGGTCAAAATCGGTTCTTCAGAACTCGATTGAACACCGGGGGGACCAATGCCAGCAAGAACATAACATAGTATCCATAGGGGAGTTGAGGGGCCTCATCATGGGTTCTGAGCTGATGATAAGGCGTACTGGACTTCATGTGATGGGACGGGTGAAGTGGTAACTCAAGCAATGTCCATCGAGACAGACGGTGACGACTTTCCCAAGCATGTTGGGCACCAGCCCGTTCTCCGTCTTTTCGGGATAATCCATGATGTTGAAGGAAATTTACAAACTCAAGAAGGAATACAGCGATGAATGCTTGGCCGACAAAGGCCAACAACCATTCGGGGTTAACAGCATAAAGAGCCACCAGGAACATGAATTCTAGCATCAGCGAACGTCGGGTGTCCACGGGTCGGGCACGATAAGCCCCACGAACTTGAAGCGGTACTGTTGTGATGAAATGACGGTAAACACTTCTACCCAACGGCGACGAAGTCGGGTCGATCTTTTTTGCCCAATGTTTGTGGTGGGTGTG
>JAQXEX010000031.1 GCA_029250625.1 Candidatus Poseidonia sp.
CTTGTTGACAGTGCTGGAGCGTTCGCAATCACCATGAATCTCAGTCAATTTGAAACCAAAGGAAATCTTTCAGCAACGCTTGGATATTCCGGCTGGCAGGACACATCAATCACCGGCATTCCTCTCGAGGCCTTCCATCTCAACCCCACGACGACCTCCATCGTCCTCAACGTGACCGATGCACCAAATCTAACAGCTGTCATCGAAGGTCCTTTGACCAACAAGAGCATTCTCCTTCTTGAGGACAACATATGGGTGAACGGCTCTGCAGTTTCTGTGGGGGCGTCTCCAGTTCCTTTGACCGGGAACCTGCAATTTGCCATTCGGGGCAACAACAGTGGAGATGTTTGGTTTGAAGTGTTCAACACAAGCGTTACTGGGACGTTTTCAGTCCAACATTTCCTTCCATCGTCCACAATGGTAGGCTCAGGCGAACTTGAAGTGCGTCTGCGCTTCTATCCAGACACACTCCCTGCAACAGATGACGCTAACGTGAGTACCAGCGTTCCGTACTTCTTGCGCGGTTTCCTTGGGTTCCAAGTGGGTGATTCTGCTCAAATGCGTGGCTTTGACGGAACCGTTGAAGTAGCGATTACTGACCATCGTGGATTTGTTCAAGACCTCGTTCTTTTGGGGGATTATGACTTCTCCTTCGACGGGACATGGTACAATACGACCACCGATCCTGCCGGCGACATCGTTGAGTTTTCTTGGCCACTTGCGGCTGACCTCGTGGCGAACGACTATCCAATTGATATCGCTTTCAATGGTTCAGAATATTACCAGCCGTCAATTGGTAACGGTAGCATCCGAGTCCAGGCAGAGATTGGGTACAACCTGTCCATCGGACAGGATTGGACGCATATTGGTAACTCCACCTTCCTGTTCGGTGACATTTTCGATGCATTTTACAACACACCAGTTTTGAACAACAGCACTCAGATTCGTGTAACTCTTAACCTCGAAGACGGGCCGGTTGACCTTGCTCAGTCCTCATTGAACAATTCGACTGGGGCTTTCAACATACCAATCACCATGCCGACTACAATTGGCTCAGGTGTCTACGACTTCGTTGTTGAGTTTGACTTTGAATCTCAGGCGCCTATTGGAGGTGCTTACTACTCTTACCTCGACACGAGTGTACCTCCAAGTCCTCCAACATTGGTCTCTGCTCTCGGAGGTATTGAATCTGAAGTCGTCGTGACGGCTGAACGTCCGAACTACATCATTGAAATGAACAATACCGTTGATTTGATCGCCAAGATTACTGATGTTGCAGACGGTTCAAACGTCACTGGAGCATCAGTTGAGTACATTTGGGACTATGGAAACAGCAACACCTCATTGGGAACCGTCTCCTCCGATGCAGACGGGAACGCAACCTTCAGTTTCACACCTTCCAGTATCGCCCCTGGATACTACGACCTCATGGTCATCATTCAGGACGATATCAGTTCTCCATTAACTGCAGGAAATACCCGATACCTCGGCAACTCAACCTTGCTGAACATCACCATCCAAGTGACGAGTGACATCCAATTCAACAATGTCCCAACCACCATTGCAGCAGGAACTCCATTCAATGTAGTCGGGCAGGTCCTGGACGCAGAAAACAGTTCACGACCGTTGATCTCAGCAGTGCGCCTCAATGTCTTTTGGCTTGAATACCCTGACGAACTGCTTCTGAACGGATTCTCCACTACCAACAACGGCAGTTTCAACATGAGCGTTCCAACCGATACCGCAAACAATGGAACTCAAAGAGGTCCACATACACTGGTCATCTCGGTTGTCAACGAATCATCACCGTTCTATCTCACTGCAACAGCTCAAACACCCATCCAGGTCATGGGCGTCTCTCGATTAGAAAATCTGGTTCCGCTCAACGCCGTGGTCATCAACCGAGGAAACACAGTCAATATGTCGGCTAAACTTGTTGAAGCATCGGACCTCTTTGCACCTCTTGCAGGATACGATGTTGGTCTTGAATTCCACGAAACTTGGCTGCCATCCGCAACGACTGACGGAGCAGGCTTTGCGAATTTCTCGTACACGATCCCTTACGACCATCCGCTTGGTCTGATTGTGGTCCAAATGGTCTACAACGGTTCATCTGACCTCCTTTCAACCTCTGCAAACTTGACATCAATCACCGTTCGTTCATTGACGTTCATGGTGGTGGACAGCATCACGGACAATCCAGTCGCCGGTGATGAATTCAACATTTCCGGGCGCGTCACTTCTGACAACGGTTCAGGATTGACTCAACGCAATAACGTAACGCTGCCCAATGCCAATGTGCTCTTCTCTATCGATGGAGTTCCAACCGGATTTACGGTAACTGGCGGAGCAATTGGTACAGATGGATTCTGGAATGCAAGCTTGCGCCTCACGGAAACCTTCGGCGCTGGAACTCATGTTCTAGAAGCAACATATCTCCCCAATGTCAACTATTACACTGGGTCGGAAAACAACACAACGTTTGATTCCAGAGGGTTCTCCACGCTGGATTTCATCATACCAAGCCTTGACGGAATTGGTCAACCTTCGCTGAACGATCGTACAGACCGTGGAACCAACGTGTCCTTCCAAATTCTGTTGCGTGACAACCAAGGCGAGGCATTGGACAATCAATCACTAACAGTATCCCTCCCAGGAACCAGCGTGAGCGGCATTTTCGTAACTGCCCCTAACGGTAGCGCCTTTGGTACGCTCCTCGTACCGTTTGATTCATCGGTCGGTCCCTCAGACATTCAGGCATCTTTTGCTGGAATTTCAGGTACAACAGGAATCATTGGTTCAAACAGTACAACGCTCTTTGTCGTGTTGGCCACAACCAACCTTACCATTGCCGATGCTCCAACGGTGCTTACCGCCGGAGATTCATTAACGGTCAGCGGTACGCTACTTGACGACCTTGGAATGCCTCTCATGGAAGCAGGAGTGCCTGCAGGCGGCGTTGTTCATCTTACGATCGATGGTGTTCCAGTGGCCAGTATTGAGACCAATGCAACCGACGGTTCCTACACCCTCGGATACACGCTACCGGATGACACGGCAGCCGGACCTCACGTCATTGGGGTTGAATTCCGCGGTGGCCGCGACTGGGTCGATCCTGTCGGCTACGGTGACATTATCAATCCTGAATACTACAGGCCCAGTTCAGAAACCGTTGGTTTCAACGTCAGCGTCCCTACTGAGATTATTTTCTTGACTCCAACCGGTCAAGCAGACCGCGAGTCAACCATGACCCTTGAAGGTCAACTGGTCGACCTTGTTGACAACAGCCTTCCGAATTTGACGATTGGAATCTGGCTCAATGGAGAATGGTTGACCAATACAACAACCGATGAAGATGGATACTTCATCGCCGTCCATCCGGTTCCTGCTGATGCACAACTTGGTCCGCTTTCCGTTGAAGTTCGTTTCACAGGGACTGTGGCATACCTCCCGAGCAATGCAACAGGTGTTTGGGACATCTTCAGTCCGATTCTCGTGACCGTTGATATGACCTCTCCAGTTGCCGTTAACGAAACGGTGACTGTCAGCGGAACTGTCGTAGATAACCAACTCCTTGGAGTCGCTGGCCATGAAGTTCAATTGGTTGTAGAAGGAATCGTGATCACCTCAATCACGACCGATGAAAACGGGGCCTTTTCCTATGATTGGTTGGTTCCCGATATCTTTGCATTCGGTAACCACACACTCGATGCCGACGTGGCTTCGCAAGGGTACTACCGCGCAGGAACAGGAAATGTGACCTTCTTCCTCTCGCACCGCTCTTGGGTTACGCTTCTGTTTGAAGACGGCATTGAGGCTACCCGTGGCGATTCATGGGAGGTCAACGGCCGTCTGTATGATTATGATACGGTCGAACGAGAGGGCCTTGTTGGAATGATGGTTGACATCTCAATGGACGGAGTTCCGTTGTTCTCAACCGTGACCGGGGCCGACGGATTCTGGTCCGCAAGCATCCCTGCAACAATGGACCTCGCTCGTGGAGAGCACACCCTCTCCGTAAGTTTCGAAGGTACAATGGCTCATCTCGCTGCTTCAACCAACAGCAATCTGTTGGTTTGGTCTGACGTGATCATTACGCTTGACCCAAGCTCTTCGACGATTGTGACACGTTCTGATGACGTGTTTGCACCTATCGTCTACACCGGTTCAATACAGGAAGTCGGTGGCGAAGGAGAAGTCTTTGAAGACCTCGTGTTAACCATCGGTAACGGAACAGAATGCAGCAGTGGTCGTGAAGGCGCTCAATGTTTCCCCACCATCCTCACGACATGGGCCAACGGAAACTTCTCAATAACCGCCACCGCACCTTATTGGCTTGGCGTTGGTTCCCAGTACTTTGCAGTCGACTCTGCTCGTAACGACTCAAACTATCTGAATGCAGGAACAATGAGCAAGGCAGTCTTTGTACAGGTTGACGCCAACATTGTGCCCACGGTTGAAGGCATCGTTGAAGGAGTCCAAGAAGAGATTGACATTGAAGTCCTCATCACTGCAAAGGATACCAAGAATGGAATTCCAGGCATTGACGTCGTGGTCTATCTCTACGATGAAAACAACAGTCAAATCGCATCCCAGCAGCGCCAAACCGACAATTCCGGTGAAGTACTCTTTGACTTCCCCGCCGACCCACCGTACGGCGACTATTCCTTCTGGGGCGAAGTTACGTTGGACATCGTCATCAACGACCCACGTATTTCCAGTCAAAGTACACAAGACTTTGAAGCCCTGCGCAGCGAAGGATTTGAATTGAAATATTCCTACGCTGAAGAAGAATCACCAGTCTCTCTTTGGGCCTATGTCATGGTCTTGTTGCTTGGAGCTTTGATCGCTGGCGGAGTCGTCCTCTACCGACGCAAGGTTGCTTCAGACGACCTGTTGAAGGACGCCGCTGAAGTGTTTGCCTACACCGCTGAATTGCTTGCCGCAGGCGATGCCGTCCGTGAGTCCATCTTCACGTGTTATCAGGACCTCTGCGGTCTCCTCCAACAACGTGGATTCTTGAGGAGAGATTTCGAAACGGTTCGTGAGTTTGAATTTGCGATTCGTCAAGCGTTGCATGGTGTTTCCGATGAAGCCCTCACAGCCTTGGACAACACCTTCGAAATGGCTCGTTACAGCCGGGAAGAAATGGGAAGTCAACATCAAGAAGTTGCCGTGCAATCATTGACACGAATGGGTACTGAAATCGAACAGATTCAGAAGTTCCCTCAACGTTGAAGTTCCTCAGAGTTGGCGCCCCTCACCAGCGAAGATGAAGGCGACCGTTGCTGAATTCAGCAGTAAGGTTTGACGACACTTCTTTTGGAAGTGGAATTTCCTTGACCAAAGGTGGAAGGTCGCCATCATCGACTTGAAGTTGAACGACGGTTTGGTCGTTGATGGTTTTGAATCTCAGATGGAGGCTGTCGTATGTTGTTCCCAACAGCGGAATCGTCAACCCGTCGGGGTTGATTCTTCCATTGATGGATTCAACAACCCAAGAAAGGGCACGTTCAGGTTCTATCTCTGCGAGTGATGTTTCGGGCAACATGCCTGCTGTGACCAAAACTTCTGAGTGCAGTTGGCGAACTTCTGATAGATGTGTTGACTCGGTTTCAAATTGAGCCTGGAGCATCGATGCATCGGGTGAAAACCCGTCCATGGAAGGTTTGTCCGAATGAGGATTCTTCGTGCTTGGGGATTGCTCAATTGCGAGAGGTGACCATTCGTCCATGAGGTTTGGATACGACGAGCCCACATGAACCTTCGGTCGGCTCTTCCTTCATTCCAGAGTGGAGTCGGGGTGGATTTTAGAGAAAAATCTTCGAGCAAAATGCCCTGTTGATTCTGGCCCGCTTGATTCGTTCATTCGCAGGTCGTCTGGGAAACAAGAGGCATACGTTCGCTCGGTAACTCGTCGGTCCAACAGGACGATGAGCGCCCTATCTCCAATCGAACGAATTGGACGTCCCATCGCTTGTAAAATGGAATTGATCGCCGGCTGAGAAACGGTATACCTCCACGCGAGATTCCTCCCAAAGCGCTCTTCAGCATGCGTCTTGAGCGCAGATGACAGTACCGAAGGCGGTGAATTTGGGATGCCAATGCACGCCACTGCATCCAGTGCACCACTGTGATAGTCGACCCCTTCAGAAAGGCGGGCATTGAATACGCCAGCAAGTAAAATGCGCCGGCCTGCTTTTTTCTCCTCAAGGAGCGTTTCCACCACTTGGTCCAAATCTTGTTTGGTCCAGTTTCGGTCTTCAACCATCATCCGAACGCCAGAGAAATGAGCTTCAGCGACAGTGGAGTTGAGCAGTGCATAGGATGGAGCAAATACGGCTACGTTCCCCGGCGTCGTGTCGATGAGTGATTGAATGTGCTGACGCATCAAATCCGTGTTTTGAGGGGTCCGTTCGGTATACTTTGTCGTGACGTCAGAGGCCACCAATACAGGGCGTCGCATAGCGGCAAAAGGTGATGGGTATGCTACAGCAGTGGTCCTGGCAGTCGGTAGCGCCAAGATGTTGGCGTACATTGTAGGTGGATACAGCGTCCCGGACATCAGTATGGCTCCAGCCGAACCGGTGAGAACAGGCTTCGAGACCAATCCAGGGTCAAGCAAGTGGGTTGTGATTCGACCGTCCTTTCCCTTTGTATCGTACACCATCGTCATTGCAGTTGTGGATCCGAAACGGATGAGACAATCCAAAATTTGGGCGACGCGATGTGCGTTTGGCTCCATTGGATTTCCATCATCTCCAGCATCCATGTCGACATCCACGGTTGAAAGGATATCTCGCAGTTGATGGATTCTGACGGCAGGGTCAATTCCATGCTTACTTTTTTGCACAGGGGGGGAATTCAAATTCTTTTGACCGACAATTCCGTCGACTTCATCACAAGCACGGTGGAATACCTTGAGGAGGGTTTCAACCTGAACTTCACACTCTTCCTTGTCACCGGTTAAGGATGAGCGAAGCCGACTGAAAAAATCTGCAAAACTCTTTCTGGATGTTCGAATCACCTCAAATGCCCAGTAGGCCAAATCATGGGTCGCTGCAAGGGTTTCTCCCCCAGGCATGTTCATGGATTGTTGAAGCGTACCGACGTACTCTTCCAATTCAGCAAACGTGTTCCTGATCATGGTCTGTGTAAGTCGTTTCTCAAGCGTGAGCCGAATGCGGTCGGGAAGGTTGTGTGCTTCATCAACAACGATAATGATGTCCTCAAGGGAGAGGTCCATGGCTTTCAAACTTGAATCCCGAACGCCTTCATCAAAAAGGTGGTTGTAATCTCCGACGAACACATCTGCTCCGTTCACGGCTTCGCGGGCCACTTTCCAGGGGCATGCTTGGGTCACTTCACCGTTGACAGTGTGGGTTCGGGTAAGGGATACGAGTTCATCGACGTGGAGGGGTGATTCAAGGATTCGCTCCTTGAGCCCTGGTGCGGTGGTAATCCAAGGCCTGCATGACCTTGATTTACGTGCTTGGCTGCACATGAGGGAAAACACAACTGACGATTCCTTGGCGAATTCCTGAACACACATCCCTGCCTGTCCGACCATATCCACGAGTCGGATGGGTGCCATTCCAACCCGTTGCTGGTTGATTTTACGAACGGTATCAACCACGATTCGATGCTGGGTTTGTCGAGAGGTGAGGAAGAAGACGGTTTTCCTTTGAGGTTGTTGGCTTGCAACCTGAAGGGCTGCGGCGAGAGATGCCGCTGTCTTTCCGATCCCCGTAGGGGCTGCAGCAAGATGGTAGCCGCCTTGTTCAAGAGCCTTGATGGAATCTTGAATCATCTCAAGTTGGCCAGGCCGTGGTTGTGTGTGGGCAAGAAACGGGAATTGCGGTGGTTGAATCACCTCAATCTCGTCGTTCATACCGCTCATGCGATGACGACCCTCCTAAAGGATTGGGATTGAGCAGGATGGCTTACGCTGGTTCGAACTTGATGTGCCCAGATATGTGGGGGCTGGGCACGGGAACCACCAACTCAGCAAGCTGGAGTGGAATCGGAGTCCCCCTGGCCGTCATCCAAGGGGGGGGTTGTGGGGTTTTGGTTGGGGTAACCAGGGCCAAGGCGTGCATGACGGGCACGCTGACACAATGAGGCAAAGCCATGCAAGTTTGACCGAACTTGCTTGACCGTTGGGGTGGCTCCACTTAGGTTGTATCCAGAGTTTTGCCAAATCATCCCATCCCCTCCGCTCTCTCACCATTATTCTTGGTATTCACTGCGTCGTATCGTTGCTGCTCTGGACGCCTCCAGGACTGCATCGAGTGTGTTATTGATCGGCGCCAAGGACGCTGTTGCCTTGGCGATGTAGAGTTTGATTCCTTCTTGAGCGGCGATTTCTGGAGTGACTCCAAGCAACTCGTAGAGTTTCCCAAGTTGTTGTTGGTCGTGGCGACCCAACGGAATTCGGATGGTTTCCATATCCTGCAGGAGTGGGCGGTTGTGGAGGTATTCTTGGATGGCCATTCTTACGACATCCGAACGGTTCCTGGAACCCTTGAGCCCAACTTGAGCATCAAGCAGTGCAAGATCATCCTCAGTGATTCTGAGTGATACTGCTGTGGTTGGTTGGCTCATCTTGGTCCCTCCGTTATCCATAGACAGATGCGGGCGACATATAAGTGTAACTGTATAATTACGATTTGTCATTAATTGTATTACAATTGAATTCAGTCGCTCTCTGAGTTCATCGTAAAACGACCCAAGATTGAAAGAGAAGTGGGCGGAACCACGGTCCATGCCTCTTGTTCCAAGCCGTGGCCTCTATCTTTATCTTGAAGTTCTTAAAATCGCATATGACGATGCCATCGTTACAGAAGATGAAGCACAAATCCTCCACGTCCTTTCGCAATGTCTTGGAGTTGCCCCGGCAGATACTGCGGAATGCCGCTCCGTAGTTTTAGGAGAAGTTCCCTCGCCGTTTGAGGACGATGACTCTTTTGGAGGGCACCACATTGGTGACGTTACAACGTACCAATCCACTCTTATCGCCGCTCTTGACGATGATGTCATTTCTGAAGATGAATGGGCCATGCTTGACCATTTGCGACAAACGATTGGAGTCCAGGAAGATCAGCACGCACTCATAGAGGAAGCAATCCGTGCTATGGGTGAGATTGACGCCAAAGGACGAAGGCGTATTGAACGGCTTGAGCGCTTCATCACCGTATGCCCTTATCGTTGAATCCAATTGGCTCCTTGATTGGGGTTTGTTGAGGTGGACTAGGGACAACCATTAGAAAGGGTCTCCGCAAGGGCGGGCCAGCACCTATGTGTTAGAAGGAAGAAAGATGAGCCCTAGTGATGCCATTTATGCAAAAGTCGTAGCCCGTGACCCAGACCAACCTGAATTTCACCAAGCGGTAAAAGAAGTTCTTGAATCTCTTGAGCCTGTACTCGAAGCTCATCCGGAATATGTGTCCGTTGTTGAGCGAGTTGTAGAGCCTGAACGTTTGATCCATTTCCGAGTTCCTTGGGTCGACGATGCTGGAGAAACACAAGTTAACCGTGGGTTCCGAATCCAATTCAACGGTGCAATAGGACCTTACAAAGGTGGATTGCGTTTCCACCCTAGTGTCAATGCATCGATCTTGAAGTTCCTTGCATTTGAGCAAATTTTCAAGAATTCTCTCACCGGACTACCAATGGGTGGCGGAAAGGGTGGTGCAGACTTCAATCCTAAGGGTAAGTCTGACGGCGAAGTCATGCGATTTTGCCAGTCCTTCATGATGGAACTTTGGCGCCACATTGGCCAAGATTGCGATGTTCCTGCAGGAGACATCGGTGTTGGTGGGCGTGAAATCGGTTACATGTTCGGCATGTACAAGCGCTTGCAAAACGAATTCCAAGGTGGAGTCTTGACTGGAAAAGGACTTTCCTACGGTGGTTCACTGATTCGTCCTGAAGCTACTGGATACGGTCTGGTTTACTTCGCTCGTGAGATGCTTGCAACCAAAGGCAAGTCCTTCGAAGGTGCATCAGTCTCAATTTCCGGGTCCGGCAATGTCGCTCAATTTGCGTGCGAAAAAGTCCTCGACCTTGGTGGAAAACCGGTCACCATGTCCGACTCCTCAGGATTCATTCACGATGCAGACGGAATTGACCGTGAAAAGCTCGCCTGGATTATGGACCTGAAGAACAACCGCCGTGGACGTATCTCTGAGTACCCCAAGCAGTTCCCTTCTGCAACCTTCACAGCATCCGAGCCAGAACCTTCTCTTAACGGACTTTGGGGCATCAATGTTGATGTCGCTCTACCATGTGCTACTCAAAATGAAATCAATGGGGAAGAGGCAAAGATGCTCGTCGCTAACAACGTAATCGCTGTTGGTGAGGGTGCAAACATGCCTTGCACACCAGAAGCAGTAGAAGTCTTCCATGAATCTGGGATTCTATTCGCACCTGGCAAGGCAAGTAACGCCGGTGGCGTTGCTACCTCTGGACTTGAAATGTCACAGAACTCCCTCCGCCTTGGTTGGAGCCGTGAAGAAGTCGATGAGCGTCTTGAGAACATCATGATCAACATCCACAAGAATGCCTCGGAAACGGCCAAGAAATACGGACGTGAAGGAGATTACGTATTCGGTGCGAACGTTGCTGGTTTCCTCAAGGTTGCCGAAGCAATGATTGCTCAAGGAATTGTTTGATTCCCTAGTTCGCTTCGGTAGTCGAACTTGGCTCTTTGTTGAACACATGCGGCCAGCGTCGCTTGAGTGCTCGGAAGAGAAGTCGAGAGAACACCATTGAGATGCCGAGGAAGACGATGGATGTCCACCATGGCGCTTCTTCGCTGGTCACCAAGAAGTAGGTGACAACCAAAATTCCCATTCCATATACTGCTCGGAAGGCGGCGAAAAGAAGAAACCCCCTCACAAGAGGATGGTCAGTTGCTTGACTCATCCAGGATGTGGAATCAGATGCTTCACTCATTTCATGCACCAGTTGATCTTTCTGGCTCATCCTCGGAACTCTTGGAAGTATTGTTGAGTGTAGGAAAGCGCTTCAGCATGAGGGTAGCCTTGGGCGAGCAGGCCGTTGTAGTAGTCACGAGCAGGGTCGGGCATCGCCATCGGTTGAGGTGCAACTTGTGCAACGGGCTGAGCTTGGAAGTTGGGCATAGCAACTTGTGCAGCAGGTTGTGCCTGGAAATTAGGCATAGCAACTTGGCCAGCCACAGCATCTGCCCAGATCTTTGTTTCATCCTCGCCTTTTCTACGAACAACTACCAACACGGCAATTCCTGCGAGAATGAGTATACCTACTCCTCCGGCAAGATAGGTCGTCATGGAGCTTGCACTCTCGGCTTCATCATCAGCCTCTTTGATCCATCGTGTTGGGTCTTTTGGATATGCATCGGCTCCTTCAGCGAGACCCCAACCGTCAGTTGGGTCGGAGTAATTATCACCATCTTGGTCAAGACATCCGATGCGGTCAGCGCTCGAGTTACCGTAAATCATTGGGCAAGCATCTGCTCCATTGGCGGTGGTCCACGTGTCATCAGGATCCGAAAGTCCATCGCCGTCGCTGTCAGTGCAGCCAAAGCGGTCAATCTCCGAAGAGTCACGAATCTGAGGGCATGCGTCAGGCTGGAAACCGAGAGGGTTGTCGCCGTATCCGTCAATGTCACTGTCCGCCCATTGAGTGGGTTCGTCAAAGAAAGCATCTGCACCATCGGAGACGAAGTAATTGGACGCTGGATCAGGGTCAGAGACCCCGTCCTCGTCGTAATCTCCACATCCAAATCGGTCTGTGTAAGAACCACCAGGTCGCTGAATGCAAGCGTCCGGCGTTGTTCCAGATTGGTTATCGCCGTATCCATCACCATCTTCATCGCTCCATTGTGTATCGTCAACTGGGAATGCATCTTGGAGGTTGTACCATCCGTCACCATCAGCATCCGGGCATCCTGCTGTGTCATCCTTCCATGAAGTGCCTTCTCGTATAGGACATGCATCCTGATTGTAGGCATTGGCGACGTAGATTCCAGGCCAATTTGGATTTCTGTCATCCCAACTTTGGTTTGCATAATTATCTCCAAAACCGTCAGCATCGAAGTCCGACCACTGTGTGCTGTCATCAATGAATGCGTCTGCTCCATCCTCCACATTCCATAATGCATCGGGGTTGGAATATCCATCTCCATCGGAATCAGCACAACCAATGCGGTCCATGGTTGAGGTTCCCGCTGAATTTGGACATGCGTCTGGGTTGAGCCCATCGGGTGAATCTCCGTAGGTGTCCATGTCGCTGTCAGCCCACTGTGTTGGTTCGTTGACGAATGCATCATCAACGTCCGCCCATCCGTCTCCGTCGGTGTCTGGGCAGGCTATCTTTCCATTTTCAGAAGAGTTTCCGTATACATTTGGACAATCGTCAGAAGAATCTGCCCAGTCATCGCCATCCGTGTCAAGGCATCCGACTTCCCCAAGCGTTGAGGTTCCTGGAACGCTGGAACAATCATCGCTTCCGTCACTGAAACCATCTCCATCATCGTCGTTGTCCTCATCGACATCTCTGCATCCGTCACCATCAATGTCTGTTGTGGAATCAGAAATCCATGTGGGACGAGGTGGGCTGTATGATGTGCGAGGGCATGCGTCGACGTCATCGTTAACACCGTCGTTGTCGATATCATTGTCTTCAATATTGTCTCGACATCCATCGCGGTCCCAATCCGTAGAGTTGGCTGGGTCGTTGAAGTCTTGGGTAGACGTCCAGTTGTATTGACCTCCACGCGCACAGTTATCCGGTGCGTTGTCAGTCAGTCCGTCGTTATCATCATCGGGATCGCATTCATCACCGTTCTCATCGAAATCAGTATTGCCTTGGCCAGGGTTCGAGACGGTTGGGCAATTGTCCTCAAAATCAGGAACTCCATCGCTGTCAGAATCTTGTTTCATGGATGAGTCAAAGGCCCAAACATAGACGTCCCAGCCTCCAGTGCTGGTAACGGTCGTTGTCCCTTTTGTGATACTTGGTGATGAGCCTTGACCAGCAAAGGCACCAACAACTGCGACGACATCAGTGCCGTTGATTGCAATGCCTCTTCCTGTTTCAAAATCTGGACTATCAGTCACATCCAACCATGCCCATGAGCCCGTTTTAGAAACACCACCAACGATCCCATCAAAATTACCATCCGGCGTAACTGCCTTATTCCCAGCGGTAAAGGTTCCTTGGAGGTAGCCCGTGAAAATCAATTCATCCTTTGATGTCATATCCATTCCTTCCAGTACGTCATTGGTGTTTGTTCCACCAATCACAGCCCAGTTGCTGTTGGCAACTCCGCTTCCTTTCTTAATGAAGAAGACATCAGTTCCACCCTTATTTGCGGTGATGGACCAACCGCTTTGGGCAAGAGTTCCCTCAAAGGTTCCGCCCAAATACAAGGCACCCGTTGAGTCAATATCCAGGTGCTGTACGGATACAACCTGAGATGGAATTCCATAGCCTGTAATTCCGGCAACAGAACCTGCGCTTGTCATTTTGACGATGAAGGAGTCTTGTGTGCCCGCTACGGAGTAACTCGTTGTCCCGAAAAGAACATTGTTTTGCGTAAGGCACGAAATGTGATGGTCACCGTTCAGGTCAGTTACGACGTCGGTAACGATCTGTTGTCCAATGCCGCCTCCATTCGTTACCCATTTGAGCGCTCCATTAGCACCGTCAAGTTTGGCGATAAACACCTCCTCGTTTGAGACGTTAATTGCAGTTCCACCAAAATCGGTTTCACCTGAAAAATATCCAGCCACGACGATATCGCCCGCAGTGTCTACGGATATTGCTTGAGGAATACTCGCATCAGTTGTGGTGTTTGGAAGCGTTTGGAACGCAGTAGCCCATATCCAATTTCCCGTTGGGTCTGCAACAGCGACGAAACCGTCCAGCACCTGAGTGTTCAAGATGGTCTGGCCAAAACTCACTTGACCAAACATATAACCGGTGATGACCGCCATACCATTGACCGTTGAGATATCTGTGAGGAATGAAACACCACCCGTGCTGTGATCAGCTCCGGTCAGGAACGTCCACGAACCGCTTGAATCTATGCCTGCGATGTAGAATTCATTTCCATTTGAGAAGGGAGATGTTGGTTGAAGTTGATGGGTTCCAAAGGTCATTGAGCGGTTAAAGTCACCGCCAACAAAGTACCCGTCAAGGCCAGTCGTGATCATGGTGTCAAATTCCTCGCCGGTGGCTGAGCCTCCTGCAGAAAGAAAGATTTCAGGGGATGAAGCACGGCCTGAGGCTTCGTCGATGCTCTGGGGTGAAGACAATTCCGTTGGTACCGGTTGTTGATAGATGGTAAGTGGACTGAGAACACTCAGAACAAACAATACGACCAAGAACAAGGGTAGGCGATGGCTACGAACACTCTGCATACTTTACGGGCAGGGCTCAAAGGCCATCAAGGCTTTGTTTCCTTGACGGTACAACTTCACTCCATGTTGGAGTCAAGAGCAAGCAAATCACTGTCACCAGCGTCAAGGACGGTGATGGTAGACACTGAGAAAGGCTTACCACAGGCGATACCGAGTTCACGGTTCACCATTGCTGCACGGTACATGGTCACTTCAGGGTGACTTGCACGCAAAGCGTCGGTATATTCTTCAGGGCAGTTGGCAGCAACAAGCACCAACTTTGCCTCTCCTTTAGCACAAGCGTCGTTTGCTTGGCGTTGTCCAAACAACAGGTTTCCTGTTGCGATTGCATTTTTCAATTGTCGGCTTAGATCCATTTTTTATTCCTCCATTCTCCACATGTGTTTCTCATGGTTGGGAAAGTCATTCCTCAGGGATGTAGTACAATGCTACGCTTCCTGTACCCAGTGAAATCGGTTGCCCGACGATGATGTTTTCTGCAACACCGGTAAGGTAATCCTTCTCTCCGATGATACCAGCCTTCAACAGGTGGTTAACAGTGACTTCGAAAGCAGCACGAGCAAGGATGCTGTGCTTCGTACCCGATACACCGTGACGCCCGATTGCACGGACTTCACCTTCAGAGGTCATCACGTCAGCGACCATCAACAAGTGACGGACGTCAACTTCCAGACGAGCACCGTCCAGCGTAAGTTGAAGTTCATCGACAATGGCTTGACGAGCAGCTTCAATACCAAGGTATTCGTAGATTTCGATGATGTTATTGGTATAGGTTCGGGAACGGTCAATGTTTTCCAGTTCGCTCACTCGGGTAAGATTGCTTCCAATCGTGGAGAGGTAGTACTCGCCAGTCTTGTCATCCAGTTGGACGTTCGCTCGCTCAATGCCAGGAATTCCCTTTAGTCGCATGTCTCGGATTTTCTCCTCAAGTTGCAACAGCATGGTGTACGATGGTGGGTTCTCTCCAAGGTCTGCGAGGTCGTCTTCGCTGTGAACACCAGGAATCAAGGTCAATGTTGAGGGATTCTTTGCCTTATCCGTTTGAACAAAGAGTCGTGTAGCACGCTCAAGTTTGTCCTTCACTTCAAGAGGGGTCATTCCCTTTTGCTTGAGGTTACCTTTGTTGAGTTTGAGAACCAGACGTCGTTGAGCGACGTCTGTTTCCAACGATGCAATGTTCACGGTAGTGGTGACTTCAATGGCTGCAGCAAGTTTCTTTGCTGCACCTTCGTTTTGCTGTTGTTCAGCAGTCATTCGAATGGTCATTGTGGGTGTTTGAGGTACCTTTCGGGCGTCCACAATCTCAATGATACGTGGAAGACCTTGGGTTACGTTAACCGTTGCAACACCAGCATAGTGGAACGTACGCATGGTCATCTGAGTTCCAGGTTCTCCGATTGATTGTGCGGTAATGATACCGGCTGCTTCGTAAGGATCGATACTCGCTCGGTCCAATGCAACGATGGATTCATCGATAACTTTCTTTGCCTGAGCCTTGGTCAACTTCTTCTTTCCACGGCTGTGGCATGCGACGGTTAGGTCGTTAAAGATACGGTTCGTGAAGCGGCTTGATCCTGATGCTTCGGCTGCAGCCATGAGTGACTTGAACACAGGGTCGTCAGCCAACTCGTCTTCAATGGACTTCATTTTACGATCAATGTCGTAGGGTTCAATGGCCACTACGGTCTTGGTTCGAGCACGGCGTGTTGTCTTTCGCAGACGGACACTTGTGACCGGGCCAGTCGCCTCGCTGCTTGCATCACGACCCTTTTGGGTAGCGGCTACAATGGTGGCATGAATGGTGCCTGCAGTGTCTGAGTCTGTTTCGCAAAACTTAGCGACGTCGTTTTGGGTCATGACTTTGACATCGTCCCACTTTCGGTCATCAGCAAGCATGTGTGCGAAGTTTTCTGCAATACCCAAATCCATGAGCTTCTTCTTGGTTGCGCTCTTTACTACCATCAGTTCTCACCTCCATCGTTTTCGTCAGCGTCATCTTCCCATGCGCCGAGATCTTCTTCAACAATATCTCGCTCGTAGGAGTCACGGTCAATTTCCAATCCACCGGATGTTCCGAGAGCAGCATCAACGATGACGTCGATGTTGAACGGAGATCCGTGTACACCACGGGACGGGTCAATTCCGTCTTCTCCGTAGCTGAATTGGATGATACGATTTGCAGTGTTTCGAACAGAGAGCATTTCGTCATCGTAGACCTTCAAATCGTCCATTGCGTTGATGAGTCGGCGTTGCATGTATCCGGACTTTGCAGTACGGACAGCGGTATCAACCAGAGACTCACGGCCGGAAACAGAGAGCATAAAGAACTCCGTAGGCTTTAGTCCACGCTTGAATGAGGATGCAATGAAACCACGATCTGGTGCTCCACGTCCTCCACGCTTGAAGTGAGGTAGGACACGGTCATCGTATCCACGTTCCAAGCGCTTTCCACGAACCTTTGCTTGTCCGATTGATGCGGCCATCATGGTCAAGTTGTCCATTGAACCACGAGCACCGGAAATAGCCATGTTAACGGCAGCGTTGGTGGAACCGGACTTGTTCAACTCGTCCCTTGCGTATTCACCAGCTTCTTCCTTACCCTTGTCGAGCATTTGCATGATGTTTTCTTCCATGGTTTCTCGGGGTGTACGTCCTGGTCGGGCTTCGTAATTCTTACCGTTAGCACCGAACTTCTCCAGTTCTGCGTTGACTTCATCGCTGGCCTTTGCGTTTGCAGCATCAATTGCAGCAACAGCTTCGTCAGAGAGGTCTTCGTCATCGATACCGGTCGTAAATCCTAGGGACGTACAAGCGGCGATGGACATTTGTGTGAACTCGTCAAGGAAACGAGCACCAAGTTCAGGGCCGTTGGTTTGAACGATAGCGTCCAGAAGACGACCGTCTTCAGCCCCAATGGCTCGCTTGTCAAGGGTTCCTTCAACATCACCGTCTTTGACGACAACCCAGTCGTTAGAACGACTGCGGAAGCGAAGATGGATGTTTTCGGGGATGATCAGCGAAATCAAGTCTTGTCCACGGAAGCAGTCTGCACCGTTTTCGTCCTTGACAATTTCAGGAAGCGCTCCAGTGTATCCGATGTTTCCAAGCATTTCCAATCCGTTGGATTGCCTGATCAGCGTTCCAGGTCGGGAAAGGAGGTAGGCTCCGGAGATGTGGTCGTGGATGCCACCAATCACAGCACCGCCGTAGCGAGGTGTGAGGATGTGCTCTTGGACACGCATCAAAATCTTAGCTTCTGCACGGGCTTCTTCAGATTGAATCACGTGGAGGTTCATTTCGTCACCGTCAAAGTCAGCGTTGTACGGGGTACAAACTGCAAGGTTGAATCGGAAGGTATGACCCTTCATGACACGAACTTCGTGAACCATCATTGACATGCGGTGGAGCGAAGGTTGTCGGTTGAAGATCGCAACATCGCCATCGATAAGGTGGCGTTCAACTTGGAGACCAGGCTTTGGGTTCCCGTAGCGGTCAACCGTTGCGAGACGGTCTTCAACTTGGGTACGCTCGCCGTAGAACTCATCAACAGGGCTGAGGCAATGCGGGCAGGTGACTTCCAGATGCTCAGGGAAGGGTTCTGGGTCTGCCTTGTCAGCTTGGGCAAGTTCGTGCATCCAACGGTAGTGGAGGATCGCACGTTTGTCATCTTCGGGAAGTGGTTTTCCACTTTCGTCAATGCCTTGCAAGTTCAATAGTGTTGCAGCATCGTTGACGGCGTAGGTGACTTCTTCGATACTTTGGTCCATTCCGGCAAGTGAGATTTGCTTCTGAATAACCATTCCTGGGAGGAAGTTCGGAGCAGGCATGACTTGGTGCAGGTCAGGTGCCCCCGTGGTGTCTTCATTGCATTCCGGGTTGTGGCAGCGGAATCCAGCGTTAAGAAGTCGACTTCGTGCGTTAATCTTGACACGTCGGTTGTCGCCGCGGATGATGTAGTTCACACCAGGGTGAACATCAGGTCCGCGAAGAATCATCTGGCGCATTTGTTCTCGGTTACGAGCAGTGGCTCGGATCGGCACAGTAAGTTCCTTTGCAATCTTTGTTGGAACACCGACTTCATTCACGCTGAGGTACGGGTCCGGCGAAATAACCGATCGTGCACAGAAGTTGACACGCTTACCGGAAAGGTTGCTTCGGAAACGTCCTTCCTTACCCTTGAGCCGTTGAGTCAAGGTCTTGAGTGTACGACCTGAGCGGTGGCGGGCAGGTGGGATTCCCGAGGTTTGATTGTCAAAGTAGGTGGTGATGTGGTACTGAAGTAGTTCCCACAAGTCTTCAACAATCAATTGTGGTGCACCGGAGTCACGGTTTTCACGCAGACGTTGGTTGATACGAAGAACGTCAACCAGTTTGTGGGTGAGGTCGTCTTCGGAGCGGTCTCCACTGTCCAATGTAATGGATGGTCGGACGGTGATTGGAGGTACGGGGAGCACCTTGAGAACAATCCACTCTGGGCGGTTCTGCTTGTCCATTCCGATAAAGATGAGATGGTCAGCAGGGATGCTGCTCAACCATTCACGAACGTCACGAGCGTTGAGCTTTCGCTCCGTGCTTTCGTTCTTCTCCTTGAAGGTGGTTGGCTTGTCAAGAATAATCTTTCCTTGGGCAGCTCCACAGTGCATGCACACTTTGCGCTTAGTACCCGAGGTGACCTTCTCAACTTCCTTGATCATCTTCGAGAATTCAGTCGAACCAACACCGTGCTTCGTCATGACGTCACGAATGCGGTTTCGGTAGTAATCTTGCTCGGAGTGGTCCGGGTTGGAGGGGCTCGTACCTTCTTCGGTGTGAAGTAGGATTTTGCTGCAGGTGTTGCAGGTTGCTTTGAGCGCAGTCTTGATGAGGTTAACGAAACCGATGTGAATCACAGGCAGTTCAAGTTGAATGTGTCCAAAGTGGCCAGGGGATTCGTCGTACTTGCAACCGTCGGTTGGGCAGATCAGTCCAGGTTCGATAACACCCATGTGAGGGTCCATCAGACCTTGCTTGTATGCGTGTCCGTCGTCCTTGTAAGTGTCAGCAGTCTTCACCTCAACGGCAGACATCTTCTTGATTTCAATAGGGTCCATCAGTCCAAATCGGATTTGTGCAATCCGCTTGGGAATCATTGTCGTTTTTCGGCTCATCTTCGGTCCTCCAGTTCAAGGCGCATGGCCACTCCTAAACTCTTCATTTCGTCTAGAAGTAGCTTGAATGCATATGAAGTCTGCACCTTGTAGACTTCTGCTCCATCTCCATGGATGGGGCTCACGTAGGTTCCACGCTTCGGGTCGTACCATGCAATGTGTCCAGATTGGGCACAGACATACATGTCAATACCGTCGGACTCATCGAGCAAACGGTCTTTGATGACCATCGATGCTCCGTGAGCAATCAGACAGTCACGTTCCATCTCACCAAATCGCAGACCACCTTGTCGGGCACGCCCTTCAGTCGGTTGGCGGGTCAAGATTTGTACACGTCCACGGGAACGAGCGTGAATCTTGGAGGAGACCAGGTGGTGCAATCGTTGGTAGAAGATACATCCAACGAAGATGTCGGCAGGGTATGATTCACCGGTTTCACCGTTGATCATGGTTTCACGGCCAGTGTGGTCAAGTCCGTTACGGACCAAACCATCACGCAGGCTGGATTCCTTTTCTCCACGGAATGCAGTACCGTCAACACGGCGGCCTTCCATAGCTCCAACCTTTCCACCGATCATTTCCAGAACGTGGGCCACGGTCATTCTCGAAGGAATTGCGTGTGGGTTGATGATGAGGTCGGGGACGACGCCATCAGGGGTGAACGGCATGTCTTCAGGTTCAACCAAGCGTCCAATGACACCCTTTTGTCCGTGGCGGGAGGCGAATTTGTCTCCAACTTCAGGGATTTTGTGGCTTCGGACCATGACACGGACCAAGCGGCCCGAGTCAAGGGATTCGGTGACGTAAACGTTGTCGACCCATCCCTTTTCGCCGTGGCGAACGAGCATTGAAGATTCCCGGCGTTCTTGGGCCATCAAAAAGGCTCCACCCGACGTCTCTTCTAGGAAACGAGGGGGGCTGGTCTTTCCAACCAACACGTTTCCACCGATGAGTTCGGTTTCAGGAACAGGCAGTCCGTCGTTCTCCAAGTGCATGTAAGCTTCTGGCGTCTTGAGGCCCTTGATTTCCTGCTTTGAGGAACCGGGCTTTTCGATTTCTTCTACTTGTCCACCAGGGAATCTGCGGCGTTCTGCATTGTAGGTGCGGTTGAAGGTGGATCGGCCTAGGGCTCGGTCGATTGAACCCTTGTTCATGATGACAGCGTCTTGCATATTGTATCCGTGCAGGGACATGATGGCGACAATGAAGTTCTGTCCACCTGGGCGGTCATCGAAGTTCGTAGTAGCCATTGCTCGGGTTTTGGTAATCGAGCGCTGAGGGTAGTGCAGGATGTGAGCACGTGTGTCAGGTCGCATTCGGTAGTTGGCACTCGGCAATCCAAGCGATTGCTTGACCATTGCAGTTCCACCGGTAACACGAGGTGTTGAGTTGTGTTCTGGGTAGGGGATGAGCGATGCACATACTCCCAAGACCAGTTGTGGGTCGATCTCACAATGGGTGTGTTCTTCGGTGTACAAGAGCGGGATTTCGAACTCAGTCGTGTTCCAGTCGCCGTTGGGCATGCGGACGTTGGCTCGTAGGTGAGCTGTTCGTGCGCCTGGTTCTCCGAGGTTCATCCACTCAATGTCCTCGTTCTTGACGGTACGGCCGGCAAGGCCGGCAGAGTCGCCTTCTGGGACGGTTTCTGGAAGTACGAACGGGCGTGGGGCGATGTAGAGGTCTTCTTCTTCCTCTGCATCAATCCACTCAACGATTCCTTCAATGACCAAGGAGCGGAAATTCATTTCGCCACTGGTCAACTTTGAAAGATGCTCCAGGGTTAAGCGAGGAGCACCGTCGTAGAGGATGAGGACAGGTCGCAAAATACGTCCTTTGTCAGTGTTGATGAAAATGTCCTTGTTTTCCTTGTCGTGTCGGATGGAGACCTCAGATGGAATCACACCGCGACGTCGAGCAGACTTGAAGTGCATGACCAATTTCTGTCCCTTCTTGTGGATTCCGTAAATGTCACCGTTCACGTGGATACGGTCACCATCGGTCCAGTCATCAGGTTGGTAAACTTCCAACTCATCAAGTCGTTCTCGGATTTCCACTTCATCGATGTTTTCGGAAATGTCAATCATTTGTGCGGCGTTCTTTACCAGTCCACAGTTTTGACCTTCAGGGGTCTCGTTAGGGCACAGGCGTCCCCATTGTGTGGGGTGGAGGTCACGTGCTTCAAAGTGAGGCTGACTTCGAACGAGCGGTGATGTGACACGGCGCATGTGAGATAGGGCCGCAAGATAGGTGGTTCGGTCGAGGAGTTGGCTTACACCAGAGCGTCCGCCGACCCAGTTACCTGTCGCAAGTGCGTGCATGATTTTTGAGGTCAACACGTCAGGGCGAAGGCAGGAAGTAATCTTGAGTTCACGCTTTCGGTTGTGGTGTCGCTCAAGTTGGTACTTGAGGTCACGAGAGAGTTGACCTGCGGAGACACGGAAGAGGTCTTCAATGAGGTCTCCTGCAAGACGAACACGCTTGTTGGCGTAGTGGTCCTTGTCGTTCGGGTCTCGTCCTTCAATGGCCATTTCTAGAACTTGGCGGACAATTCGGCCCAAGTAAATGGCCTTCTTGTCACGGTCTTCTTGGTTGTCTCCCAAGTGAGGAAGAAGTTCACGGTCTAGGAGTTGGTTGACTCGAGCTTCACGGTACTCTTTTTGTTGCCCAGCTGCGAATTTCTTCTGAAGCCATTCGTGGCTTTCGTCTTTGGTTTCGACGCCGTATTCTTCGTTGTCCTTGACTTCGTTGATGTTGGCAACAATAAACTTGAATGAATCGGTGTTTCCAGCGATCGCTTGGAAAATTTGTTGGTCGTTTTCAACGCCAAGTGCTCGCATAAGGAGGACGACGGGAATTGCAGTGGTTCCAGCAGTGCTGATTTTGACCATGAGCATTCCATCACGACGCTTTTCGACGGTGAGTGGTTTGCGCATACCGTCTTTCTGGGAGAAGATTTTTGCAACCTCAGTTTGCTTAGCATACCGCTTGTTGATTTCAACAGTCACGCGGTTAGGAGCAAGGTCTTCCATTGAGATGAGGACTCGCTCGGTTCCGTTGATGATGAAGTAGCCACCGGGGTCAAGAGGGTCTTCGCCTTTCTTGCGCAGAAGGTCATGCCAGTTTGCCTTGTCTTCATCAGAGGTGGTTGGTGCGAGGACACGGTCTCCAGCAATGTGCTTGGGGTGGAGGTTGCATCGTTCTGAGCGGACCATGATCGGCATGGAACCAACTTGAACGCCCTTCTCGGTAGGAGACGGGACACCGTTTCGCTTGATGGTGAAATCCATCGAAACAGGGGACATGTAGGTGAGCTTTCGCAGTCGGCATTGCATTGGAGTGGAGTCGTTGAGGGCTCCGTTGGCTTCCTTGACCATTGGCTTGCCGAGTTTCACGTTCTTGATTCGGATGACAATGTCTTGGTCGGCTACGTCGAGTTTGATGTATCCGCCTTCATCGTCGTTGAAATCTTCGTCGGTTCCGACACGGATGTTACGAATGATTTTCTCCATGCGGGAGAGGGAGTTCTCTGTAGCTGGGATACAGTCGTCGTATGATGCGAGTTGGTGGTTGACCAAGCTGCGTTCTCTGAAAAATGATTGAATGATTTCTTGCATGTTATCCTCTCCTCAGTTCCCCTCCACAATCAGCCGGTAGGCAATTGTGCGTCCTGCCGATGGGGATTGGCGGACGACTTTCAACACTCGGTCAGCAATCCATCCAGCAGCCAGTGGCTTGTGGTCGGGGTTAGCCGCAAGCCGGGCCATGTCTTCTGCTTCTGCGAGTTCTTTGATGACCTGGACAACCGGGTCGGTGATCAGGACCTTGGGTAGCAATTCCTTGGCGAGACGATCTTCACCGGTCTCGGCATCTGGTTGCACCATGTTCCACGGGGCGAGTTCGGACAATTCAATGGCGAGTTGGTCTTCGTCAGAGATATTTGGCTCTCCAATGAGTTCTTGGTGAGGTACGAGAATGTGATTGAGTGCGTTGAAGCGAGAAGTAATCTCAGGTCGGTCAAAGTCGTCAATAGCCTTTGAGCGGATGGTGATCTTCTTGCTCTTCTTGGCAGCACGTCGGCGGGAGCCTTGTTCTGCGATGATGTTCATTGTGGTGACGAATTCTTCTGCGTCTTTGGAAATACCGAGGACAGAGGCGACTTCGTCGTGGCCCAAGTTCTTGATGTCGGTCATGTTTCGGTCTGTGGCGAGTTTGTGAGCGTAATCCTCAGAAACTCCCAGTTCCATTAAGCGTTTTTTAGTTGCACTTTTTACTACCATTCTGACACCCCGCGAACGCCCTTGCACATGAGCCGGTAGATTCAGCAGGCGGGCCTGACGGGGTTCGAACCCGCGACCATCGGATTAAAAGTCCGACGCTCTACCTGACTGAGCTACAGGCCCAAAGTAGCAACTTGGGCTTTCCGTCCGACCTTCAAGGTGTTATTATACGTTTCGGGGGGTGGGTGACCTGCACTCATCGACCCCGATAACACATGATTTCCGGCATAGGGTGATAAAAACTGCGTTTCGGCCTTGTATGGGCAATCCTCGGGATTGATGGACGCATAGACTCTTGAGGCTGATGGGTTTGGAGTGCCATGTGAAAACAGGGCCGAACTTCAGCGCCGAGGCCGCCGAGGAGGAAATTATGCGGCTTCAACGACCCGCTCAAAAAGTGGTTTGGACCTCGCCAACGCGCCAGTCGTTTCAGTTCGATTTGCCCGTGACAGTTTATCCTCCAAGAGAAGATACTTCTCTTTTGGCGGGAGCACTTCATCGACTGGGATTGCCTCATGGAACATCTTGCCTTGAAATCGGTTGCGGCAGCGGGGCAGTGTCCCTTCATGCCGCAACTCTGGGGTGGAGGGTTGTTGCTTGTGACATCAACCCGTTTGCAGTCGCTTGTGCGCGTCATCATGCCTCGTTGTACGGTCAAACAATTACGGTACTGGAAGGGGGACCTGGCCCCGAGCTCGATGGTGGAGCAAACCAGTGGGGTGGTGATGCTCACTACGACGTGGTCATGTGGAATCTTCCATATTTGCCTCAGCCGGCGGAGGATGAGGATGTTTTGGGGCCAATGGAGGAATCAGCACTCATTGATAGCGACGAAAGAGGCCTCTTCATTCGGTACGTGGAACGGCTTGCTCATGGACAGTTAATCAAACAACATGGAGTCGCCCTTGCAGTCGTCTCAAGTCTACTCGACGGCCGAGATGCATGTTCAACCGCATGGAGGCACGGGCTGGCTGCAAGGATCTTTTCAGAAGAGGTATTCGAAGACGGTGAATCGTTGGTTTTAATCGCTATGTGGCATCCATTTGCGGGCAAGGAACGCCTGCACGAACCGGTTGTTCAGAGCACCAATTCCGTTTTGTTGGAGCATTCGTACCCTGTCGGTGTCCGTCAAACAGCAAACGTTCAGCAGCAGGGGCGGGGCCGGAGAGGGCGGACATGGGAGTCTCTGGAGGGCGCTTTGGCCGCCTCTTGGGTAGTCGATGCTGGAACCAATTCGCTTCACAAGCCGGCTGACCAAGTACATCTCGGATACAATCTCATGAAATTATTCCAATCGTATGGTTCAGACCGCATCTGTCTCAAGTGGCCCAATGACCTCTACATCCGTTCTTCATTGTCAACTCCTTGGAGAAAATGCGCTGGAGTTTTGTTTGAAGGCAGGACGATGGGCAGTGGGCAACGGACGGTTCTCGGAATTGGCCTTAATCTCGCAGCGCCTTCCGACTCCGAATTTGCAGGCCTTTCTGAATTGGATCAACGTGTTGATGCAGAGGGCGTTCTGCCTCAACTTCATGCGGTTGTGGCTTCAATGTTTGAAGTTCAAGATGCGCCTAACATCCCTTTGACTGCTCCGTCGGAACACGCACTTGATGAGGCTTTGAAATTCGGTTCTACTGCCTTAGGGCCTCTCTTCTATAGGGGCGCTAAGGTTGATGTAGACGGCTTGAATGACGCCGGTTCCCTCCGGGTCAGGACAGAGTTGGGTGAAACTGTTTTATTGGATGACCCCGATGAATTGGAATGGTCAAACATCTAATTCTGCATCAAGGATCTCATCATCGAGGTCTTCTTCGTCTTGAGGGCCGTCGCGTTGGTACAAGCCGTACGCCAAAATGAGCCCACCGATTGGGAAGGGGAGCATGTCAATCTTGTACTTGCGATCAATGTCGAGGTCTAATGTTGCGCTCGCTCCTTTGGTGTCGATCTCATAGGTGTAGTACCCTCCTTCTGTAATCTCTAAGGATGTCGACGTTTCAACACCGCTTACCATTGGGATGCTTTCGGCACTGACGATTGTTCCGTCTTCGGCTTTCAAGACCATTCGCACGGTGGTGTCGTTGTCAACGGTGATGGCGATTTCAAACGAATCTCCCGCCCACATTGATGCACCGTTAACGTAGGGTGGGCTTTCCTCAGCGTGCTCCACGGGCGTGACCCATGCAACCATGAAGAGTCCTCCGAGCAAAACGGTGACTCCTGTGAGGATGAGCGCATCGCTCATCTTCATTTTTGGTGCTGTTCCTCCACCGCCCATGAGGTGGCCAACCAATGACTGACCATGAAGGTTAGGCTCACTTACGTTTCCTTGCTGGCTTCGGGAGGGCCATCCGTTCCCGAACCAAACGAATTTTCCCGCTGGTCGTGATGCATTTGATCTCCATCCTCTGGATGGCGTCTTCGGTTTCAATCAGCGCCCGTACTCCTTTGGTCAGTTCCAGCGGGACTTGCAAGATTGCGACTCCTAGGTTGCTAACGGTCTGTTCGTTCATTGTGTTGAGATGTTCCAATGCGGTCTTGGCAGTATCGCTTTCACTGGGATGGAACTCCATCAGCTTGATGGGCCGTTCAGATTGAAATGTAGATGCTACGGAGCTGATGAGCCCGTTCAAGGATGACCGCGTTTGATACCGGCTGCTGACAAGAATGCCAATCCAACGACGCTTCCCTCTAAGCGCCTTGCTCAACCGTTTGGCCATGGCAGTTCCAAACATTCCTGCTTCATGACCTTTGAGTCAATTCCTACCATAGTATGAAAAAAGGTCAACCTCCACCAGCCTTTGTGGACGAAAGCCAAGTTGCGGCCTCCCCTTCAGCGCAAGAAGAGGGCGATGGCAACTCAACAAAACTCACCGAATTGAAGGGCAATGACCCGTCGTTGCGTGCTCTTATCAAGGTGCTTTTGGACGTAAAAACGCTGCCTCATGTCATTCTCATTTTCGTCATATCAGCCCTGTTGTACCTGTTGTCGACCCGAGGCGCCGAACGCCTCAGTGCGATGGGATTTTTGTCCCTCACAGGGGGCTATGTAGTTCAAGGGTTGCTAGCAAAGTACGAACGGGTTGACCGACTAACGCGCCTTCCAGACTTGAGCGATGCCGTCGAAGCGGGTCGAATCAAACGATTCTTTTTCTCGTTCCGTATCTGTTTACTCCCCCTTGCCTTTTCGTTGGGTTGGTTGCTCCTGCTGCTCGCAGTACTGGGTGGGGACGGCTTTGGAAATAGCATTCTTGACTCTCTGCCGTTTGTGATGGGGAGTTTGTTCATCTTTTGGGCGGTGATGCAAGGAAGAAGTTTTGGACACTGGTTGTCTTCTGTAGCGGCTCTCCGATTGCCCGATGATGGTCCACGAAACGGAGGTTTGAATGCAGTGGTCGGCGTTCATCTTTTATTGCTGACTGTCCTTTCTGGATTGATTCTTGCTGGTGTTGAATTTCTTCAAGGAGACGGAGATGGGTTGGCTCAGGATGTTGCAGAAAATGGACTTTTCTTTATCGGCTTTGCAGGATTGTTTCTGGCGTCAACGTCCCTTACATGGAAGCATCGAATTATAGCCTCAAGGCATCGCTCCCTGCATCGTTTTTCTTCACGCTGGTTCTTATTGACTCAAGCCTTGATCACATGGCATTTTTTGACCGTTTGGCGTCATACTGTCATGTCGTCTGGCGGTCCAATTATGTTGGTTGAAGAATTGGTGTTGATGATATCTACGGTCTTTATGGCCATTTGGGGGCTGACTTCGCGTTCCTACAAATCCACATTTCGCTTGGTGGATGAACACAATGCATTGCCGATTGGACTTGCCTTTGGCTATGCGTACGCCGGCAGTGTAGCCATGTTGACGACCGTTCTGGACGACATTCGATACGTCATGATCAGTGGTCACATTGTCGTTATTCTTACCTTCATGTGGATGCAACGAAGGGTCTTGCTGAGTGTGCTTGCAGACCACGATTCGACCGTCGGGATTATGCGCACGGTTCGCAAAGTGCCCTCGGAGGAGACTTCCGATGCCGCTGGCGAGAATGATCAACCCGTAGCAATCCCCAGCATTTCTTCCGATGCGGAGGAGTTCGGTGAATCCGCTGGTATTTCCGTAAGCGAGGAATGGTCTGAGCACAATACAAAAGACATCGGTCAAGATGTTGAATGGAATGCCGGAGACGTCATTGAGTTGATGGACGATTAAGCTGGCTTAATTCCTGAAAGCAACGTGACGACTCGAATGGTGTCGACTAAATCTTCACTGACTCGGGCGCCGAGAATGACTTGGGCGTCATCGTCGAGGGCTGAAGTAAACAATTCAGCTACTGCATCAACTTGGCCAATGGTCATTCCAAGTCCACCTTCTACCTGGATCAAACATCCTTTCGCACCGCCGACATCCAGCGCTGCGAGTGGTGCTTTGAGGGCTGATTCCAAAATGCCTTTGGGGTCATCTGGGCGGCCAATTCCGACCAACATTGTGGCCATTCCTTCTTGGTCTACGATGGCCCTCAGGTCCATCAAGTCCAGATTGATGAGCCCCATTCGCATCAAGGTCCGAACCAATCCGTCCACTAAGTCTTCAATCCACTCAGCGCCCATCTGCCAGCTTTGCCCTTTTTCTCGTGCTTGGCGAGCAAGGCGCTCCAGTGACAATCGGACGGTGACGTGTGCGATGCGTTCAAGCCGTTGAAATCCATCCTCGGCGAGGGCCAAGCGAGTGGCTTGGGCCTCAAACGGCAAGCCTGCTACCGCGAGGACGATGGCTCCAGATTGCCGCGCCTGGCGGGCAAACTCATGCGCTGCTCCGGTCCCGACTCCTCCTCCAAGGCCGGTGAGGAGGATGACCAGTTCAGTGTCTTTGAGGAGTTGCTGAGTCAATTTGTTGAGTCCTCTCATCCGTTGTTCGGCAAGCGGCGGTAAGGCGGCACAACCCATGCTGTCTAGGGCGTGTCCGAGGCGAAGGACATGAATGGTTTCGCCGGTTTGGAAACTGCTGTCATCTGCGTCAATTAGGGCAAGATGGGCTCCCTTTCCGCAGCGAAGGTAGGCTTGGTGTGCCCATGAACAACCAATGCCTCCGACTCCAGCAATCAGGATGTTGGAAGGGTCCATGGGCGGCAATGGCCGAAGCATCTCCTTGAACTTTGGTGTGTGTGGTGTTGGAATTCTAATCCACGTAGCGAAGGTATCGGCGTCTTGCGTCCCTCGCCCAAGCGTTATCGGGCTCAAGGGCAAGAACCCGGTCGTAGTATTGAATTGCATTTTCAAATTCCGAGAGGTATCGGCCGTACAAGTGCCCGAGGTTCGAAAGGACAGGAATGCACGCTTCGTCGCCTTTCAGCATGCTAAGGAGTATTTTCTCAGCAGCCCCAAGCGCTCCTTTGAGCATCAAATCCTCGGCCTCGTCGAGCAACTCGAGTTGTTTGTCGGAGAGATTGTATGTGTTGTCGAAGGTATGATTTCCCATGGGTCTCACACTCTCCGAACGGGTCGCCCTCCATCAAATCTCCCCCGCACTGAACCGGCTAAAATACGGCGTGGGGGGCTGTTGTTCATTTTTTGCAAACAAACGCTACACTGCGCCGCAATTTTTGTGGCGTTTTGCTGACAATGTTTAAGGAGTCCGTGCAAGTCGGAAACATGTAAGGGTGAGGCTATGCTCAAAACTACACGAACGTCCCGAACTTCCCTGCTGGTTTTGGTGGGGCTTCTTCTGGTCATTCCAGCACTCGCATCTTCCTATCACGGGGGCATTGGTGGCCCTCAATCGCACCAAGGCTCAAACGGCGCCGTTGAAATTGATGATGTCGCCAAATCCGGCTGCCTCTGCCACAACGAGGTAGCCGACAACTCGGTCCAAATTATCCTCGATGACGTTCCTTATGGATGGGTTGCAGGCGAAACTTACACGCTCCGCCTCCAATTGATCGGCGGACCTGATGCAACGGGAGTTTACACTGCTGGATTTGCAATGCGAGTTTCTCTTGGGACGCTGACCGGAGACGACGTCCAAAACTGGGAAATCGACGGCACGGTCGACGAACAGACATTGACTCACACGGAAGCATCAGCCGCAACCAGCGACCGTTCGTGGACCTTTGATTGGGTCGCTCCCGCTGAGGCGGAAGCTGGTGCAGCAACCTTCTGGATTTCGGGCAACTCGGTCAACGGAGACCAAGGGCCAGGTGTTGAGGACCGATGGAATCAACTCCAATTCGCACTCACAGAAGGCGACGACGCATCTACTGCACTCGGCACCCGCACCCTCTTTGCCGGCGACGGAAACGTCAGTCCTCCCGAGCCCGACCATCACGGCGTTGACCTCCATCACATGGGTGCAAAGTTGCGTGCCCACTGGCTTGGATTGCTTGGATTCGGTGCAGTGATCGGCGTTATCGTCTTTGCTGGTCTGCTTCTCCGCTATGGCTTCTCAACGTCCTACAAGGGCCGAAGCAACCAACTCAGGTTGCGCTACAAACTCAATCGAAGAGGTGACCAGTGATGGACGACACAATCACAATCCTGTTGCGCGGTGTTGCAGACGGCTCAGTATCGGTAGATGATGCGCGGACCGCTTTGGAAGACGTGGATTTGACCGAAGACCAAATGACGTCCGCCATCGACCATGGCGTGTTCAATTTGGCGGAATCAGGAACCATCGTTAGCGCTTCACTCGCCCCGTCTGGCGGCTCCTATCTCACCATGTTCTTCTTGGGATGGGGTCTGTTTTGGATTTGCTACTGGAGTTTCTCTATGATTTACGGACTCGCAAAGGGTTGGGATCAGCAACAACTTTCCTTCCACCTCGCCATGACCTTTACCACACTCATCATGGTCGGCGTAATCTATCTCAAATTTGTTTTGCCTGATACAATCATCGTAAAGCATTCTCAGAACAAGTTTGTTCCTGAGCACATGAAGGATTGGCGGGAGTACAAGTGGTGATGAAACATGGCGCGTGAATACGAACTCAAACCAGCACCCAGCGAAGGCGCATCAGGCCTTCTTGATGCAGCCACAACCATCAATCGTCGTCAGTTCCTACGCTACGGTTTCAATACCGCTGCAGGTGTTCTCACCGCATCTCTAGGTATGCTCGGCTTTGCTGCTATTTTACTGCCCCCTGGTGGCGGTGGTGGCGGTGATTTGGCCGTTAAGTTCTGGGCAAAGGGTCGTGAAGACTCCGCCTGGTACGGTGCGCAACACCTTCAATCCATGACCAAGAGTTCCTTCGTGGCTGAGGCAGCAGCATCCTCAACGAAAACGGCTGGCGCCTCCGGCGTGTGGAACGGAGTTCCTGTTGTGGTCATGTACGTCGAACATTCAAAGTATGCAGGCACACCTGAAGCCAACGGTAAAGCACGCTTCCAATTCACTGAAGGTATTGATGAAACCGGAAAATACGTCGGCCACTTTGATGACCTCGCTGAAGCAGACCCACGTTTGATGCCCAGCGAAGACCTTGTCATGGTATTCGGTCGTTGCACGCACTTGTGTTGCATCCCGGGATGGCAACTTGTTTCCAACTCCTACACAGAAGACTCATGGACGCCTGGCGGTGGAGACGACGGCGGGACGAAACTGTTCTGCATCTGTCACTCTTCTCGTTTCGACCCAACTGTTCTCGAAATGAATACGAACCGCAACCGTTCCAACGGTGCAACATTCAACTATGCTGGAATCCGCCGTTCAGGTGGGCCAGCACCGGTGGGTCTCCCCATCATCCCCATTCAACTGAATGGCGATGTTTTGGAAGGTCTTACCGACTACGTGGATTGGTACACATATTGTGACTGAGGTGATATGATGACTACAATGTTCTGGATTCTTTGGTTCTTTATCGCCTTCTTGGTGGTTCTCGTTGCGTTTACTTTGCGCAAGGAAAACCAAGATATGCCCCGCCGTGACATTCTACGTGCTGTAGAATCGACCGGTAAGATGGGCGTGGCTGAACGGTCGTTTTTGTGGGTCTTTTCGTGGCTTGATACTCGATTCCGTCTTCAGGACTACTGGAACATGTCCAAAGGCGCATATTACAACATGCACCGACAAATGCCTCTTACTCACGCTGAAAAGTACAAACTGCGTATCATTTGGTACTGGTACCCACTCTACTGCTTGGGAGGAATTTCGTTCCTATCGTTCATCATCTTGGTCATCACAGGTACCGTTCTGGGAATTTACTATGTTCCTGGAGGAGAAGGAGATCCATCGCCAGCTTATGCGAGCATGGAATACATCATGACGCAACTTCCCTTTGGCTACATCCTCCGGGCAGTTCACCACTGGACGACTCACTTCATGGTCGCAAGCGTCTTTTTGCACATGTGTCGTGTTTACTTTACGGGTGCATACCGAAACCCTCGTGAACTTAACTGGCTCATCGGTGTTGCCTTGATGGCTCTGACCATTGTCTTTGGATATTCAGGATATCTTCTGCCGTGGGACAGTCTGGCATACGGTGCCGCAATTATTGGAATCAACTTGGCGAATTCAAGTCCGCTGGTTGGGAAGTACGTCGCAACATTGCTGTTTTCAGGCTCTGAATTGACTCCTTTGACGGTTACACGTATGTACTTCATTCACGTGTTCATCTTACCGGTTATTGTTACAACGCTTATCATCATACATTTGTTCATTGTCTGGGTACAAGGCATTGCGGAGCCGCATTGATACGGAGGGTAAAATATGGGATTAATCGATAATTTTGGCAGAGTTGCCTCCATGTACATGGAGGAAAAGCAACACCTTCAGGAAGCTGAAGAGAAGCGTAAGCGCACCCGAACGGGACACGGATTTTGGCCACATGAAGTTCTTCGTGATAGCATCATTTTCGCATCGATGCTTGCGATTCTTCTGTTCTATGCATGGCTTATTCCGCCACCGCTTCACGGTGCGGCTGACCCCTATGCACAGGCAGGATTCGTTTTCCCTGACTGGTACGTTCTGTTCTCGTACGGATACTTGCGATGGGGCGAATATTTGCCTCAATTCGTTGTACCGACCGGTTTCATAGGCGAAATTGTGGGTCAGCCCATGTTCCCTTGGAACGCTGCATGGTGGGGCGCTGCACTTACTGGAATCCCAGTGGGTATTCTCGCTCTTCCTCCGTTCCTCGGTGGCCGTGAAAAGCGACCTGTAGAGGACCCATGGTTCGCTGCAGCAGGAGCAGTTTATCTCGCCCACATTTGGTTCATCTCTGTGTTTTCAATCAACATCTTCTTGGAACTCTACGGCAAAAACAGGTCTGATTTTTGTAAATTAGATTCACACGGTGATTTACTGTGTGGTTATCGGGAACCGTGGATTGCAGAAGTCTTCAATTCCATACCGTGGGTGATGACCGGCGTTCTAATGTGGATTGTAGTTTACTTTGTAGGTCGAGGACTCTTGGTCCGTGCATGGGGTACGAGTTTTAACGTTGCTAAGAGCCGTCAACTTTTGGTTGGAGCTCTTCTGATCTCAACTGCGGCAACCGTTGCTACCTTCGATACATATGACGATGGTTTTTGGGATGCAAAGGGACTCCTTACCATCAAAGATTACGGTGAACTGGAAGCAATGCGAACCCAACCCGTTGACGTTCATGTCCATGATACCAATGAATTTACTGACGATCGGGGTTGGTCCGAGTCAGGAGTTGTTCCGACGACTGCATTCTTAGATTGGAACATTTACCAACCTGCAAGGTACATTATTACAGATTTTGCTGATGCAAACGGGCATCAGGACGCTGCTAACGGAATCAATGCTGCTGCAGGATCACAAACCTTCAACGGAGGCGAAGGTTGGAGCACAAACGGTACCTTCTCCGTTACCGAAGATACTACCACTTTCCCCGATGGCCACCATGAGGAAGTAACGTCCATCACATCGGATTTCTCATGTGAGTTCCGCTCCAGCGAGCGTAAAATCAACGATGTTTCAACTCAAAGCATGGTGACTACCACTCTTGTTGTGACCAACGCCGCAGGCAATGAGGTTGTTTCCTTTTCCAATTGCGAAGGCGCTACGACCGAGTTGACTGTCGGAACGTACTCTTACACTTACGATGTTACCGTCAGCGGCGCCCTTGCTTTGAACGACAGCATTACGACCGAGACCAGTTTCTCGATGAAATCTTTCCAGCCACTTCTTGTCTGGAATGAAAATGCTCCAGCTTCGCTTGCAGGCCATACAGTGAACCTCTCCAATGCAGAAGAAATGGCCCTTGGTGGTTCTGCCTTCTCATCGATTGAAAACCCAACCTACCACACCAACCCCAAGTCACTGGATGCAAAGTTGACCTATGCAATGTTCATCCCTTGCGTTACCTTTGGAGCCCTTGTCTTTGTCCTGTTGCGATACATGGCCCGTGGCTATGAGTTCGAGATGAACAAATGCTACGGCTGTGACCTTTGTGACGATGCGTGCCCAGTTCGATTGTTTAACGGTGGAGATAAATTGAACATCATCTACAACACTTGGAATAACGAAGACGACGGTGTACCGATGTATTCCTGTCTCACATGCTCGGCATGTACCAATGCATGTCCACAACTTGTTGACTACGACTCATACGTTGATATCCGCCGCAGTCTCATCGTTGGCGGTCCACAGGCTGAGATTCCTCACACCGTTCTACAGGCAGTTCTTTCTGCGGAGGCTGACGAAGCAGCAGACGTGGAATTCGTCGCAACCGAAGATTACCCCATCACATCAAACATCGGCTACTACCCTGGCTGTGTCGACTACCTTGACCAAGAAATGGTGTTCTCACACGTTAACGAAGGCACCATGAATTTGGGAGACTCCACTACTGCAGCGTTTACGCTCTTTGAAGAGATGGGCACCGACGTTTCTTACTTGGGCCGTGACTTCCTGAAATGCTGTGGTCACGACCAAAAGTGGCAGGGCCTTGATGAAGTCTTTGAGAAGCTCAAGGCGTACAACCAACGAAAGATCCACGAATCTGGAATCGACACCCTCGTTTCATCGTGTGCAGAATGTTTCAGAACGTTTGCCCGAGACTATGAGTTGGAAGACGTCAAAGTCATGCATACCACTGAATTCCTCATTGAACAAGGCTTTGACATGAATCTAAAGTCCGAAGAAACCACGGTAACCTACCACGATCCATGCCGTCTTGGCCGCCAAATGGGAATTTACGACGAGCCACGTGACCTCATCAATGCGGTTGAAGGTGTAGAAATTGTTGAGATGGAGCACCATGGAGAAGACGCCATGTGTTGCGGTGTTTCCAGTATGATGTCCTGCAACGAAGACGCACGCTCCTTGCGTGTATCTCGTATGGAAGAAGTTCGTGCAACGGGCGCCGAAACCATGCTCACGTCCTGCCCAAAGTGTGTTTCTCACTTTGAGTGTTTGAAGTTCGAAGGCGATGAAGCATACGAAGACATCGAGATTTTGGACGTCGTAACATTCCTTGCTCGCCAAGTTAACGAAAAGAAAGCACAGGCAGTTGAGTCCAACGTTGGCGAAACTGTTGAAGCTTGAATGAATTTGACAGTAAGCGGTTGAATTCTTTGCATCCTCTGGATGCAGTAATGACGAAACGATGTGCTCCGGTTCTAATCATCGGATTCGTTTTCTTCATCCTCGTTCATACCTACGATTTCGTAGTTTGAGGGGAAGAGAGCAACGATAATTCCGGCCAGTAGAGAAATGAATCCCCACGTAAAGTTCTGATAATAAATCAGCAACTCTAGTGAAAGGGCCACCAAGAAGAGCCCTCCAATGTTCGAAGTCCAAACGAGCGTCTTGAACGTCGATAGGCTAACTCCAGTGGTGCCGGGGTTACGGTATGGACCGAATTCTCCTCCAAATCGTTGAGCTGATGGATCTTTTCCTTTCTTTGACATACTATCCTACCTCATCGGTCAATCATGGTGATTGCGTCCGTTGGACACGCAAGCACGCACAGCCTGCAACCCGTGCAGGAGTCTCGAATAATTTTGGCCTTACGATTGCTTTCGACTGAAAGCAGTGGACTTTTCACATCAACAAAATAGAGTTCGATTGCGTCGTCATCACATACGATGGTGCATTGGTCACAACCGATGCATTTCCGTTCCTCAACAAAGGCTACGGTGGTTTCGCCACCTTTTGTATTGGCGCGTTGCTCCCCTCGTTGGCGATTGAGAGCCGTGCGGATTCGCATGGCTTCTTCTTCTCGCCGGCGACGCAACTCATCAGGGCTGGTCATGTTGTCACCACCGTTGGAGGTTCCCCTTCAAACTTGGCAACGGTCAAGTTGACCAATACGTCTCCTAGGCAATAGAACGCTCCTACAAGAAGAGGAGGATTCCAAGCGGTTAATCCAGTCCATGGGACCTCATTAGCCCACGTCCAATTTTGGAGGTAGGTTCCAAGCAATTCCATTGCAAGAGCCGCCCAGGCCATTGCTGCATAGAGACGAGGTTGTGGTCCCCACTGCGTGAATGCAAGGACAAGGAGGAGAAGGAATATTCCAGATGTATCTCCTCCAGTCCACAGACCGTACAACACCATGGGTACGAAGGGTAGCAAAAGGGGCATAGCCCATGAAATCTTGAATCGAAGTGCAGCTCGCCTGCCAAAATCAAAGAGAAAATAGTGACCTGCTGGAACAAACAGTGGCATGAGGTCCCGCTGATATTCATACACAAGCCAAACCTCTGAGAAAAACAACTCCATTGGTGTTGCGATCGCAACTACTGTAAGCATCTCAATTCGCTCTTTTCGGCCGGTGGACGCATAAATGCGTCCAAAGAGTGCCCAACACCAAATGTTAACCGGCCATTCCGCCAGGGAGTCCGGGAGTAGGCCTCCAAGAGCCGTGGCTGAGATCCATAGGCCAACCGCAATGGTGCCAACGTACCAAAGCGAGCGGTTCATGGTATAGGCGATGAGGTTCTCCATTTCAGTTTGACCGCTCAATATGGTGCTCAATTTTCACACCGTTTTTGACCATTAGAGAAAGGGCTCGGTCCAGGAATGGCGAGGGGAGTTCTTCGGGGGAGTAAACGCCTGGTGAGAGAACGTCAGGGTGTTCACACATGGTGAGGGCGGTTGCAAGAGTGACCAGCCCGGTTGTTCGGGCCATGGACGAGTCGCCTTTGGAGCCGCTGTCCTCAACTCGCCAGATGAACCTCTGAACATCATTTTCCGCCTTGACTTCCATCCATGTGAATTCACTGCGTGTTTTGTCAAGTGTCCATGATTCCAAGAGTGCATCCAGATTCAATTCTCCAGCGTCTCGCTCGTCAATGTAGCGTTGAATATGGCCGGGCCAACGAACCGTATATTCAGACATTTCATCCGCTTTCATGGTGTAGAGCAGCGACCTTAGCCCGTCTGAAAGAAAGGCTTCCATCGAACCCTTTCCACTGACCTCAATGAGATGTCGTTCATCAAGAGCAGGAAGCGTCGCTACACTGGCCTGTCTGACTACACGGGCAGGTCGTGTGTACTCGGCGATGACGTCTGCTGGCGAAAACGGTGCCATGTAGGACCAATCGTCATCGGGTTGAGAAGGGTTTCCGCCCACGCGGATTTCAGCATTTCTAAATGTTCCAAGTTTGGTTTGTGCTTCTGCAAGCAACATGTTCGAGAGGCCAGGGGCAATGCCAACATCCCACACAACGGTAGCGTTGGATTCTACTGCGAGTTCCTGAAGGCGGTCTGGAGTTTCTTCTGCAAAGGAAAGGTCCACAACGGTTCTACCAAGACGAACAAGTGCCTCGGTACATCCTCCTCCAATTTCGCCCGGCAACATGTTGACCACCAAACCGTCAGGAAGTATGTTGAGCCTTTGAGTGATGTCTCCAACGTGCATGGTGATTCCTTGAATGGAATTCGGTTTGAGGTCGTACACGTGAACATCGTGTCCGGATTCTACCAGATGCCGTACTACGAATGCCCCGACTAAGCCGCTTCCAAGGCAATGGATCGTTGTCATCATTGTTCACCGTTCTAGGTTTGACTCAGCACCCATTGCCAGCATGCTCAATTCTGCGAGAAGTGCATGCCACCCGTGGGCGTGTTCTCCGTACATGTGGCCGGAGCTCGAGTAATCCTCAAACCGTGCACTTGGTGAATTAAGGTTGTCCATATCTGATTTTTTAGGATTAATTCTGTAAAACCAAGCTGCAGCTTCCCCATCAACGAGGTACACTACCGGTTCTACGGGTTCGCCATCGTCGGTAAGCATGGAGGTGGGAATTCCTTCTTGGATGAGGTAATTGTCAACCGCAGCGCCTCCCTTTGCATAGCGAAGTTTGTTGATTTTACGATTTGAAAGATTCAATATAGCGTCTCCTGAAGTCAGCACCATGATTCCCAAACCATAGGTTCCGCGGTCGTTTTTCATGACCACCGCTGGCTTTCTATCAATTCCCAATGCATCGTATTTTGATTGAATGTTGGCGATGAATGAATCAATTTCACCAGCAAGTTTTGTACGGCACCCGGTTTCAGTCAGACATTTGTCCTCCGAAACAAACCATTCAGGCATCAAATGCCACGGGTCTAACTGTAGAAGTTCTGCAATTTCGTTAACATATCCTTGCAAGCATGAATAATGCTCAGATTTTCTTCGTTGGTGCCAACCCATCTCGGGAGGTGGAGAGATGTTGGGTGCGGTAAGTCCCGGTAATGTTCCGTTCGTAAGGTCGTTATTGAGGAGAATCAAATCTGGTTTCAGTCCTCCAACCAATAACTCACCGTCTTCGTCTAGAGTCACTAAGTCAAGCGTTAATGGACCTGAAATTCCTTTCAATGAGCCCATTTCATCCAGTTCAGGGGAGCCAATCGTACACTTGAATCCCGCCATTTGAATCAATCGTTGAATGGTCGCAATGTTTTCGATATATCCTTGGTTTCGCGTGTGGCTTTCAGGATATATGTGCACCCAGGTACAGTTTGGTTGTGTTCGCGTGATGTGAGTTTTGAACAGGTCCGAGAGGGCGCTAAGGTCTTCTTCAGCAACGTTGTTGAAACCTGCAGGGAAATGATTGGCATCAACAACACCTACTTTCCAACCAGCATCTCTGATGTCGACGCTTCCATAAATTGGAATCGGTACTTCTTTTCGCTTCGCACTCATCCAATTCGTAATCAATTCACGCTTGGATTCAAGCAAGGCAGTTATGTCGTGTACATGGGTCATGGTAAAACCTCGCTGAGTAGGGTGTGGATGTCTCCGCCCCTTTTGACTCTTCCACCATTAATGAGGTGCATGGATTCGAATAATCCAAGTCCGAGAGCAAGTTCAGACTGTCCTTTGAAGATCGGTGAGAGACTCTCATATTTGGTTACAAGTTGTTCTGTTTCGGAAGAAAATTCGTCAAGGAAAGTTTGCAGCATGGTCGGTGATGTTGCTCTTCCTGCCGGCATTTTTGGCCGCCTAACTATTTCTTTAGGAAGTCCAGTAAGATTTGCTGCTTCTCGTAGGGCAGCTTTTTCCTCCATGTTCGGAGGCAATCTCCACTCCATCGGCAACGCGTTCGCAGCACTAAGATGAGGCGCTCCGAGGAACGGCACGCGCACTTCAAGCGAATGGGCCATGGAATGGCGGTCAACAAGGCGCAGTTGGAAATTGCTCAGTTGGCCGTGGTCCAATTCAAACTGCAGGAACGTGCTGAGGTCCTTGGTCTGTTCTTCTGGTCGTTGGTGGGGTGAAAACCAGCCCTCTTCCTCGGTTAGCGGGCCGTTTTCAAGTGAGTTTTGGACGGTTGAGGGAAGGGATTGGAGCCGTTGACGAAGGAGATGAGCGTGTTGGGGAAGGTCCCTGTAGCGAGGATATCCTGCATGCAATTCGTCAGCACCCTGGCCACATAATCCCACTTTGACCTTTTTCGCCATCGTTTCGAAGAGGGGTTGGAAAAACAGAACCGTTACGTCAATGTCTTCCCCGTGCCAAATCAAATTTGGCAGAGCCCGTTCAAACGCATCGGGTTCGAGAATGTGTTGATGATGGCGAAGGTCAAAATGCGAGGCGACCAGTTCCGCCGCTTTCCAATCTGGATTGTCTTCGCTTTCCGCCACAGTCCAACACTCGGGTACGGGTTGTTCCGCTCGTGAAGCAGCTTCTTGAGCAACCGCTGCAACAAGACTTGAATCAAGTCCTCCGGACAGCACGATGCCAACCGGTACGTCCGCCATCAATCGCTGTTGGACGCTGGAAACGAACGAGTCAAGGAGCATCGGTCCTTGTGTTACAGGATTCCAAGAGGTCTCAGGGTCCACGATTTGTCGTCGAATCGTGGCTCTTCCAGACATAAAAGCCTCGCCCTCATCGTTGAGTTCCCACGTTTCAACCGTGCCGGGGCGTACTTGAGTGACTCCTTTGAGGAGCGTTGTGGCATCAAGAGGGTATTCCCAAACCATCCGTGCAGCGAGTGCAACCTCGTCCAGTTCGGGGACGTGTCGTTCATCAGCTCGCAGCGCTTTTACTTCACTAGCAAACAAGAGCGTTCCTTCCACTTCAGTCTTTACCAGCGGTTTGATTCCAAGGGAGTCGCGGGCGAGTATCAGTTGTTGATTCAAGCCATCCCACAACGCTATGGCGTACATTCCGTCAAGTTGTTCCAGCCACGATGCATGGTCGCTTGCGCTTGGACTCTGGTGATTGTTTGCAAGATATTGCTCATGCAGTGCGAGAATGACCTCGCTGTCACCCGAGGTGGTGAACGGGTAGTTCGTGAGTTTTGAACGGAGTTGACGATGGTTGTAGATCTCTCCGTTCACGATGAGTGTATGTTCGTTTGACCCATGAATCGGCTGCTGGCTGCCGTGAACGTCCACAATTGCCAGGCGTGCGTGGGCAAAGGCGACGTGATCATTGGACCAGACATTTTGCCCGTCAGGTCCACGATGAACCTGCAGTTGATTCATTCGTTGAACAACGGCGGTGTCGGGGTTGCCTAGCATCCCACCAATACCGCACATGACCTGCCGTTACGGGGCTTCCTTTTGAAGGAATGTTCAAACCATCGTTGAAAAAATCACCAAAGTGGGTAACGGAACATTGTAATTACGAGGAAAATCATTGCAAGTCCAAAACCAACGTAGTAAGCGATTTGGGGCGGGTCGTTATGTTGGGACTCATCAGACATGGGCTCTCCTCAATTGAAACCAAGAATGCCCCCCATTTGAATATGTTGAGCGAATTCTTTGCAGAAAATAGTTTGTGTCTCACATTACTTGGGCAAATGGTTCCAATAAAAGAACCAAGGCAAGCGGTATGAGAAGCATGGTTGCATTGTCATCAATGTAACGCAATCGCGGCCATTCAGCGATCATGCACACAGGCGCTAGGAGCAGGGCTATCCAGAGGGGCGTATCAAATTGTAAAGAGCTGACGAGCCATATTGCAAGGATGACACCAGTTGATATCATCATGACTTGGCGTGTAGCGATTCCTTTTCTGCGTAATTCTCCCATGAGCGGGTCTCCAAAAGCCAATGAGACAATCAGTGGGTATGCATATGCCTCATGCGGTACAAGCAGCAGGACCATTCCAATTCCAAATGCCCCCCATGCCAGAGCAGATACCTGCTTTGCCTCATAATCACGCTGTCCAAAAATGGTGATTCCATATCGCAACCGAAGGCTTTCGGCCACAAGTGCAAACAGGACGACAGAAGCAACGACTTGGTCCAAGTCCATGTTGACCTTTGACGCTACATCCTCTCCGATACTAAAGTAGAGAAGTGGGATTGCTGCCATGCCTAAATGAATGACTCTGCGGAAGATGTGACCTGTCATCCCACCAACAGAAGTTTCGACCGGGTTTGTTAGTTCAACTTGACCGCTCATCTGTATCCCCTAACAAGATACCCAATGCGTTCCCAATATCAATTGTGCCCTCCGTGAGAAGGTCAAGACATTCATTGTAGGATGGATGAGTCACAAGCCGTCGTTCATGACTCGCCAGTAATCGCTCTCTCATTCGTGCTCGCGTGGCTCGTCCGGATGGCTTGAGATGAAGCAACAGGTCTGATGCTGGTTCAATACCGATGTCATGTAGGCCCGACGTCAGCAACACTGGTGGAGATTCGCTTTGTCCAAGGTTGAAGGATTCTTGAAGTTCCGAAGCATGTTTTTGTGCTCCGTCAAGGTCGGCTTTATTGACGAGTACAGCATCAGCCAATTCGAGCAATCCAGCCTTTTCAGCTTGTATACCATCACCTCTGGCAGGCCCTTCTACAACGATGATTCGGTCGGCTACCGCAGCACATCGCAATTCAGATTGGCCGGAACCCACGGTTTCAATCAGGACTCGGTTCCACCCGCAGGCGTGAAGAAACGAAGCCATGTCTTCAACGATCAGTGGTACGCTTCCAGATGCAGTCCGTGTTGCGATTGAACGAACATAGACGTGGTCTTTGATCTCGGGATCGTCCACTGAAGTCATTCGTACTCGGTCACCAAGAAGGGCTCCCCCGGTCCGAGGGGAACTTGGGTCAACGGCGAGAAGAGCAAGTTTGTGGCCTTGCTTCGCCCAACGTGTCATGAGAGCATCCACTAGGACCGATTTTCCAACGCCAGGCGCTCCAGTAATGGCCATGGTGCTCCATGTTGATTCGGTGGAATCCATTGTTGAGGGCGGGTTCACTTCCTCGTGAGTAAACGTCCCGTTCTCAATGGCGGATAAGACTCGGGCAAGGGCGCGACGTTCGCCGTTGAGCGCACGTGCAACTTCATCTTGCATGGAAGGTCACCTCATGCCTTGGATTCCCAATGCCAGTCGTTTCCTTGGCCAACTCCAGCATCGTCCATATTGTTAGCATGCTGGATGAATTCAAGAATTTCCGAGGTCGGCGTTCCAGGGCCAAAGATGGCCTTGATACCCGCGTTGAACAGTTCAGGCCGGTCTTCGTGGGGGATGATTCCTCCACCGAATACGATGACATCCTCTAAGCCCTCGTTGACGAGCAATTCGCACACTTTTGGAAACAGGTGGCTGTGGGCTCCAGAAAGGGAAGAAAGGCCCAAGAAGCGAGCGTCTTCGTCTCGTACGGTCTCAACGATTTGTTGCGCAGTCCGACGAAGGCCAGTGTAGATCACTTCATGGCCAGCGTCACGAAGCGTGCGGGCAACGACCTTGGCTCCACGGTCATGCCCGTCGAGTCCGGGTTTGGCGACAACAATACGAAGCGGTTGGGCCATGAACTGAGGAACAGGCGCCTCCCTATCAACACACCCCTTGGGTGAAACTTGAATCTGCCCTCAACAGCCGTTTTCACGGATTTACAAGAGCAACGCATAAGGGCGGCGTTTTCATCCATCCGAAGGGGGAAGTCCATGTCAAGTACAGAAGACCGTCTAAAAGACCTCAGAAATCGAAAGTCTCGTAGTGAGGCTGGAGGAGGTCAAGCACGCGTTGAAGCCCAGCATAATCGTGGTAAAATGACTGCTCGAGAGCGCCTTGAAATGCTTTTGGACGACGGAAGTTTTCAAGAAATTGATGCTTTGGTTGAACACCGATGTCGGGATTTCAATATGGACAAGAACGTGATTCCAGGAGACGGGGTTGTCACCGGTCACGGTACGATCAACGGAAGGCAAGTGTTTGCCTTTGCTCAGGATTTTACCGTCTACGGTGGTTCTCTCGGCGAAATGCACGGGCTTAAAATTTGTAAAGTCCTTGATATGGCTCTTAAAACCGGCCGGCCGGTCATTGGAATGAACGATTCAGGTGGAGCTCGAATTCAAGAAGGGGTAGCTTCGTTAGGTTCCTATGCAGAAATTTTCTTCAGGAATGTAAGAGCCTCTGGCGTCGTCCCTCAAATCTCAGTGATTATGGGTCCGTGTGCTGGTGGGGCAGTTTATTCTCCAGCCATCACCGATTTTGTCATCATGGTCGACCAAACTGCTCATATGTTCATCACCGGGCCAGAAGTCATCAAAACCGTCACCAATGAAGTCGTGTCGTTTGAAGACCTTGGAGGCGCCTCAACCCATGGGTCAAAATCAGGCGTATCCCACTTCACTGCCTCAGACGATGAGGACGCCATTTCGATGGCTCGTGACCTGTGCGACCTGCTCCCTCAAAACAACCTCGAGCGCCCGCCTATCAAGAAAACCAGCGACTCAAGAGACCGTTTGTGCGATGCACTGGACAGCATCATACCCGAAGATTCTTCAAAACCCTACGACGTTGTTGATGTGATTACCGAAGTCCTTGATGACGGTGGTTTCATGGAAGTTCAATCCGAATGGGCGCGGAACATCGTTATCGGATTTGGGCACTTGGACGGAAACACCGTTGGCGTGGTGGCCAATCAGCCAAAAGTTCTCGCAGGTTGCCTTGACATTGATGCAAGCGATAAGGCGGCTCGCTTCGTCCGATTTTGTGATGCGTTCAATATTCCAATTCTCACCTTTGAGGACGTACCTGGGTTCTTGCCTGGGACCAATCAGGAATGGGGAGGAATCATCCGGCACGGTGCAAAACTTCTCTATGCCTTTGCTGAAGCTACCGTTCCAAAGCTGACGGTTATTCTTCGCAAGGCGTACGGCGGAGCCTACGATGTTATGTCCAGCAAACACATTCGCGGTGACTACAATGTGGCTTGGCCCAGCGCCGAGTTGGCCGTGATGGGCGCTGATGGCGCCGTTGAAATCATTCATCGTCGTCGAATCGCCCATTCCCGCAACCCGGAACAGGAGCGAGAACGGTTGACCGAGGATTTCAAAGAAACATTTGCGAACCCGTACAAGGCAGCGGCATTGGGGTATCTTGATGACGTCATTGAACCGAACCAAACACGTCAACGGTTGTGCAGGGCGCTCGCCATGCTGATGGATAAAGAAGAACTTCGTCCAGCCCGGAAACACGGAAATATTCCTTTGTGAGTTGAAACCATGGCTGGAAAAGACGATGAATTGCGAATGGCAGCCATTGCTGCTGTACTTGCTGCTACAAAGCAACAAGGCGAAGACCCAGCGGAAGTTGCTCGTCGGCCTGGGAAGCCCTGGTCACAAGATCACCGGCGGATGGTTACCGGCCGCTCGTCTCTTATGCACGCACGAAGCCAACGCTCACCATGGAGGTAATCTCATGTCAGAAACACGAAAAGTCATTGTCAACGGCACGGAATACGAAGTTGAACTCGAAGGGGAAGGCACATCTTGGAAAGCAACGGTAGAGGGGGTCACTTTCGACATAGAAATGCCTGATGCGCCTCCTGCACCAAAGCAACGTCGATCTGGTGGAGGTAAGAAAAAGAAGTCGGGAACGGTTTCAGCCAACATCCCTGGTAAAGTTGTCACCGTTGAGGTCTCCGTGGGTGATGAAGTCGCGGAAGGGCAAGTGATTCTCATTCTTGAAGCCATGAAAATGCAAAATGAAATCCAGGCTCCTGTCACGGGAACTGTCATTTCAGTCCATTGCGACGAAGGAGAGGCAATCGAGGCAAATGTCCCTCTCGTAGTCATCGAGCCTATTCCTGACCCCGAAGCAGAAGAATGATTCTTTTTCGCTGGGATGAGGCAAGAGTTAATCAAGCATAGAAGGATAGTTGCTCACATGCCGAACAAACCCGTTTGTGATTTACCCGGATGCGGAGAGGAAGGGACCGTCGTTTCTCGGCTCTCTCCCGAAGGTTACCTCGTCGCAACGGGAAAGAAGGCGTATTCCTTCAGGGAAGCCTATCGTCGCTTCCACTATTGCTCTGGGCATCATGATGAACTCATGGGGGGCGTTTGGTCCCGAGTTCGCAAGCCCGATGACAAAAAGGACGGCCACGTCGCCCCAACTGCCATCTGATGGCTAGTGGTGATGCTGATATACCTACCACTCTTAGGAAGCCCATGGCGCATCCAACGAAGGTTAGGAATCAACGGCCGGTCCGGTCCGTTTCAGTAGTGTTCATGCTGATTGTATCATCACTTGTCGCATTAAGTGCTCCAAGTGTTTCTGCAGTTGGAGCAAATCAAAATGACCTTAATTCAGGGGGCGATTTGCCTGACAACTCTACGGTGAATATTACGAATTACATTTTCTCTGGATCCTACAGCGGTAACGGTGAACTCGACTACGGTGATGATTCTGATTTACTGAAGGTCGCATTATCCGCAACTCAAGGCCTTTCTGCCTCCCTTTCATTCCCTGCTTCAACGACCTTCTCGAACGGAACAACAGTTAGCAATGATTTCGACTTGTTGTTTTACGACTCCTCGCTAAATCTTCTTGATGATTCATACGCTTCCAATCCTGAGACACTTACCACAAACACCACTGCGGCCACCGGGGGAATGGTCTACATCGAGATTTTCCGATATGATGGCGCAGGTACATGGAGTTTGACCTTGAACAAATTCACTGTAAGCAACGGCACAAGCGGAGGCGGTGGCGGTAGTTCCATCACAAATTGTTCAGGAAATGGGACAACTGCCCCAGACATTCTCGAACCAAACGATTCCATGACAGCAGCGACATCAGCTTCCTTGCTTCCGTTGTATTGCTCAGGCCTTTCCATTCATTCATCCATCGACGAAGACTTCTTTGAAATCGATATGATTTCAGGGGTCACCTATTATGTGAACTTGACTTTTACTCACGCTAACGGTGACATTGATGGGCAGTGGATGGACTCCAGCGGCTCTTCTCTCAGTTTGAGTGGATTTGGTTCGCTTGGCTCTGGATCTGACAATGAAGCCGCATCATTTACAGCAACCACGAATTTCACATCCTATCTGAGGGTTTTCCTGTACCAATTTAGCTCGGCAACATCAAACATATATGACATTGAACTTTCAACGGATAATCCAGGTGGCGGACAAAGCATGGAAACTGTTGATGTTAGCATCAATAACCGAACCTCAGCGACACTTTCATTCGCCGGGCTTACCACAGGTACGACGTATTCTTACAACTCTTCTTACGGACAAATGTACATTGATGGCAACGAGGTTTGGGCCTCCTCATCCAACGGCACCTTCAATGCAACGAATACCACTTACATGGTGAACATCACCACACAAGCAACCTATGATGAATCGATGATGATGGTCTCATCAACTCTCAGTGATGCCTCCGGAATGGCTTTGAACAGTGACGTTGATGAACTCCTCCTCGAAATGGTTCAGACCACTCAGACATCTTCAACAACCGGTGAAATCGCCCTGACCAACCTCTCCATTGGAACCGATTACTATCTGCGTTGGATTGTTCTTGATTACTCGGAATTCGAAAATAACATCACTGTTTCCAACGACACAAATGCCGCTCTCAACGCATCAATGATCGACTCTGATGACTGGACCTTTACCCCGACCACATCTTCCATCAACTATCAGATTACATGGGCAGGACCAACTACGATGAACGACCATTTATTCTATGCTGAACTTTCGCTCAACAACTCTGTCGTGGACATTGATACCAGTGATAACATCACAGGCCTTCACATCAGCGAATTTATTCCGCAACTTCCAGCCTTAGTCATCAACTCGTATTCCACAAGTTCAACTGCTGCAACAAATAATGTCCGTGCTGAAGGTTTGGACTTGGTGACCGGTGACAGTTACAAGTATCAATACCGAGTTGAAGATTCCTCCGGCGCAAACCTTGTCGTTTCAACCATGACTTCAATCACCGCAACAGCACAGAACATGTCCCTTCCATACTTCAACTATACAACACCTGCTTCATCCGGAACGTATTGTGTCTTTGCTGACCTCTACTCGTCTGCAAATGTACAACTTATCGGAGACTCGAACTGTTTCTCATTGACACTTGATGATGACAACGACGGCGTGGCCAATGAACTTGACCAATGCCCAAACACTTCAACCGGCGCCACCGTGGACCAGTACGGATGTGCATTGGACCAGAAAGACAGCGACGGTGACGGATACAATGACGACATTGACGCCTTCCCGTATGATTCAAGCCAGTATTCAGATATGGATGGAGATGGCTACGGAGATAACGCCAGCGGCAATTCTTCAGATGCCTTCCCTACAGATTCAACACAATGGTCGGATGTTGACGGTGATGGCTACGGTGACAATGGAAACGGAAACTACCCGGATGCCTTCCCAACCGATTCAACTCAATGGTCAGATTCAGACGGTGATGGCTATGGAGACAACGCCAGCGGCAACTATCCTGATGCCTGGCCAGCAGATTCCACTCAATGGGAAGACTCTGACGGGGACGGCTACGGTGATAATCCGTCTGGAACAAATGGAGATGCTTTCCCTAACGACTCCTCTCAATGGTCCGATTCAGATGGCGATGGATACGGTGACAACCCTGCAGGGACATCACCTGATGAATTCCCTTCGGATAACACCCAGTGGGAGGATGCAGACGGGGACGGTTACGGTGACAATCCAACCGGTACAAATGGCGACCATTTCCCTTCCGATTCCTCGCAATGGTTTGATGATGACGGAGATGGCTATGGAGACAATCAAGCAGGTACCGATCCGGATGCATTCCCCAATGATTCCACACAGTGGAGCGATGTCGATGGTGACAGCTACGGAGACAATGCAGCTGGACTGAATGGAGATGCTTTCCCGAACGAGCCAACGCAGCATGCCGACCAAGACAACGATGGTTATGGTGACAACGCAAGTGGCGTAAACGGTGATCAATGCCTCGGAACACCACCAGGACAAGTTGTGGATTCAACTGGATGCGCTGCTTCTCAACTGGATGCAGATTTGGACGGAATTGATGACGCCGCTGATGCTTGCCCCGACACGCCAGCCGGTGAACAAGTCGACAATGTTGGCTGTTCTTCGAGTCAAGAAGACAGTGATAACGACATGGTGATGAATGCGTTTGATGCATGCCCAAATACACCACTTGGCCTCCAAGTTGATGCTGCAGGTTGTGCTCTCAGTCAACTTGACACTGATAATGACGAAATCACTGATGACCGTGATGATTGTCCAACAACAACGGCAGGTTTGCCGGTTAACGGTGTAGGCTGTGCAGCAAACGAGCGAGATACAGACGGAGACAACGTCGTTGATTCCAACGATATTTGCGATGCAACCCCGACCAATGAAATTGCAGATTCCGAAGGCTGTGCACCTTCTCAGAAGGATACCGACGGCGATGATGTAAGTGATGATATGGACACTTGCCCTGGGACCGGAAATGGATTGACTGTTGACATTCTCGGCTGCGCTACCAATCAACTGGATGCTGATAACGACGGCATCTCTGACGCAAACGATTTCTGCCCCGTGACTCCAGCCGGTGAGCAACCAGACAACCAAGGTTGTTCATCGTCTCAAAAAGACGAAGACATGGATGACATCATGAACAATATGGACCTCTGTCCAGACACTCCGGTCACTCAACCTGTGGACCTTGATGGATGTGCAGACCAGCAAAAGGACGATGATAAAGACGGTATTAAGAATCATCTTGACAACTGTCCGAACACACCGGTCGGGGAACTGATCGATGCTAGCGGCTGTGCTTTGTTGCAATTGGATTCGGATGGCGATGGTGTGAGCGACGCAGAAGACGACTTCAAATTCGATTCAAATCTGTCAGTAGATACAGATGGGGACGGAGTTGCGGACAGCATGGATGCTTACCCCGAAGACGGTACTCGCTCCGTTGCAGAGGTTGTTGAATCTGGAAACGGTATGCTCTACGCCATCATCACATTGTTGCTTCTTGCTCTCGTTGGCGGTGGCGGATTTATCTTTGTGCGCAAGCCGAATGAAGCTTCAAACATGTTTGATTCCAACCAAACCACCGACGCTTCATCCGAACAGTTTGCTGCAGAAGAGGAAAAATCCCTTCCGTCCATTGATTCAACCTCTCAACAATGGGAGGAGGGCGGAGTTCATTGGTCCCGTGACGAGCAAGGAAACTTATCGTATTTTGATGCCTCCTCACAGGAATGGCTTCCATACGAATCTTGAGGCTTATTGATGGGTGTTCCACAAGAGCATGTGGTGGACTCTGCAGGTTCCGATGAACTCTACATTGGCTTTGTTTGGAATGGCTTCCGGAAAGGATTGAGTGCCATTTCTTTTGCTGGCATTCTCGCCGTCTATATGCTTGAAACACCGTTTGCGGCTTATCGCACCCAGGTGTCCGGACTCTTGTTCCTTCTTCTCGCGATTTTTAGCACGGGAAAAACCTTCCACTTTGATGTCAAATCAGATCTCTTTCGATACCATCAAACGTTCATGCTTTTGTCATTATCATGGGTCGAAGCAGGACGTGTTTCTCAGATGCGTGTTGCAAAGTTTGTCACTGTTGAGTACACGGTGACTAACGATTCAGGAAAGTCCCAAGTAAAAACCTACGAAGTTCTTCATCTGGTCTTTGAGAAGGGAGAACCGTTCCATTTCGTGTCAATTTTTGGCCGGTCTCACTTGGAAAAGATAAAGTCGAAAATCAACCGATTTCTCTTTGAGAATCGCCAGCATGAACTCAATGTCAAATACGACCGTACCGACGCACCGCCATCGGATGGATCTCTTGTTCAACCGGACGATCAACCTACCCTTGGAGACTCTGAAGCGGACGAAATTTCCACCTTTTGGTAAATGCAGATTTTTGATGAACCAGCGTAGGGAACAACTCTAAATCCTTTTGAAAGAACATTCGCATGGTGGTACAGATGTCAGAAGATGAGTTCGCAGAATTTGAAAATGTCGTGTGGCCCAAGGCAGCCCCTGAGGAAACCACGGTAGAACACGTCGTTGTTTCAGACACGTCAGCAAAAAGTAACGTCATGCCTGTCCTTATTGTGGCTGGGCTCTTATTGGTAACCATCACTTTAGGCGGCATCTACAGCCTTCTCAGTTCTGTTGTGGTTGATCAAGACGATGTTGACGAAGATGGAGTTTCCAATCTCATGGATTCGTGTTACGACGGTGAACGGGACTGGACGTCCTCGGTTGCGACCGACCATGACGGAGACGGATGCCGTGATGCTTCGGAGGATGAAGACGATGATAACGACGGGCTTCCCGATGTGAGTGATGATTGCGCAACAGGCGACATGGATTGGCTGCGTAACTTTGAGACTGACCGTGATGTGGATGGCTGTCGGGATGCTGGTGAAGACCTTGACGATGACAACGATGGCGTTACCGATTTGACCGACCTGTACCCATTGGACCCAACCGAGTGGGCGGATGCCGATGGTGATGGGACTGGAGATAATGCAGACCCGTTCCCTGACGACGCCATGGAATGGCAGGATTCCGATGGGGATGGATACGGTGACAATTCAGACCAGTTTCCGACCAATCCTCTTGAGTGGGTTGACTTTGACCTGGACGGTCAAGGTGACAACGGTGATGATGATGATGATAATGACGGCGTTCTTGACCTCTATGACATGAACGATCATCGTGATTCTGCAATCTATATTCGCCTTGAATCCTTTACTCTGCTTGACAATGTTGACCTCTTCGACAGTGTAGGTGAGATCTATTTCTGCACGAGCGTGAACAACATCTCCATTGGGTGCATGCCTTCGTACATGTCAGACTACATTGAAGTTGAAACTGGAACCGAAGTACTCCTGAATGAAAATTATCACATCGACCTCGAAGAAAATCTTAGATACCATTTCATTGAAATTACAGCCCATGATTCAGATGCATTTTCAGACGATGAATTGGACCTTAATCCTCTTCCAGACGTAGAAGCCATTGAATTTACATTTGACAGCTTAACCATGGTTGAAAATGTGAGTCTCGTAGGGAACGGCTCGGCTGATGGGGAAAAGGACGATGGAGTGTTGCAATTCTCTATTCAGCCCTTTGACAATCTCGTGAGTAATGTCCGTGACTACTATTGGGACTTTGAGGGCGGCTATTACAGCCTTTCATGGGTCCTCAACTACAGCACCTATGCATCGTACAGAACGATGAATCATGCTATTGATTGGTCAAACGCAGTGACTTATGATGACATCATCCCTCAATATGCAGCCTTCTCAACTCCTAACGAACCTGCTATTGGTCAACTGGCTGTAGAGTTGCAATCCATGGCTCAAGAAAATGGATATACTTCAAACAACGATGTTGCTCGATTCATACATGCCTTCGTTGGTGATATCCCCTATCTGTACGATTTGGACAGTTCTCAAGAGCAAACAGAATACCCAAAGTACCCGATCGAAATGTTATGGGAAGAGGGTGGGGATTGTGAAGATGCAAGTGCTTTGTACATCAGTTTGGTAGAACATCTCGGCTATGATGCGGCCCTCATGCTCGGAGATACCAAATCAACTGCGGATGAAGACTGGGGTGGCCATGCTTGGGTTGTTATTGCCATGGAGAACTTTTCTGGAGATGGATACGCTGGTGAAGGTCCAAAATCCAGTATCATGTATTACTTTGTTGAAACAACAGGCCATTACGACGGGTCATCCGACATCGGAATCAATCCTTGGTACGATATGCAGAATGAAGTATTCTACGACGTTGAGTAGTTCGTATCACGTCAAAACTTCGAGCAAACGGTCTTGCTCAGCGGCCATTCGCAACTCCATTGCAATACGGCGTCCGCTTGACATTGGTTTTCTCCATGTAGCATTTCCATAGGGGTGGCCTACGCTAACGTGGACGTTGGTGCCTCCGCCCAGACGGGGTGCAACATCGTAGATGTAGTAGTTCATGTCCTTGTCAATGCAGGTTTGTAGGCAAAATGGACCCACAATTCCAGGGTCGTAATGTTCTTTGCTTGCTTCAATGAATTTTTCTCCCAACTCAAAGGCTTTTTCGAGGAGTGATTCTCGGATGGTTGCCGTGTTGTGTCCGACAACTGTCATCTCAGGGATTTGTTGATGGAGAGGCATGGTCATCTGCTGTGGTGCAGGGAGTCTAACATGACCGTCAAGCGACGATTCAAATCGCCAGTCTACACCGAGAAGTTCCAAGCGCTCTCCTTTCTCAGCGAGAGGGCTGTAAAAGAAGTTCAAATTGAAGACAGGGCCGATCACATACCGTTCAATTCGGGCACCATCGAGAGATTCTTGGTCGATGACGCCTTCTGCGAGAAGTGCAGCTGACTTTTCTTGGTATTCTTTGTAGGATGCGCACGTAAAGAATCCTCGTTCAAGTTTCTTTTGTGCGTGGTGGAGTTTGACGATCACCAAGCAATCAATGTCCTCGGGTGAAGGTATGGCTTCTGGATAAGGGAGTCCTGCTTTCTCCAAGATCCAGTAATAGTCTTGTTCTTCTGTTCGCTCTTCCATGCGGAGCATGTTTCTTGACCCAAACATAGGGACGCGGAAATTGTCTTCGATATCTGATATTTTAGAATACGAAGTAAACGAACGATTTGGGATGTAAATGACGTTTCTTTTCCTCATTTCAGCTTGCATGCTCGGCTTCATCACATCGTTAAACTCGTTGAGAACAATGGCTTTGTCAACCATTCCTCGAACGACACGACCCGATGAACTGCGGTGGGTTTTGAAGTAGTTTGCATAGGTCTTGTGACGCCCTTCCTTGCAATAAGCAACGGTTGGAAAGCCCTCTTCAATAGCACCGTCACAGATGTCCAAGGCAGAATGTGATGCAGTCATGCCGATCCGCAATTTAAGGCGGTCATACTCTTCTACAATTCCAGCAATTTCGTCGTTCTGAATCATCAGGCTCACCTTGCTAAACTGATTGCTGTTAACGGGGGTCTTTGAGGTGTTCCCCATTTCATTCTTCAATCAAAACGCTGAAGTTGCATCAATTCTTCTGTTGAAAGTGTTTCACCAGAGAGCAACTTTGCCATCAAATCTTGAGTTTCATTGCTTGCAGTCGGCCGTTGACCTTGTCCGGCACTTGCTCCTCGCATGGCTCGCAAGATGTCTTGAATTGAGTGGAGGCATCGAAGGGAGACAATGTACAAACTGTGTTCCTTGTCGGCTTCCTTCTTTGAAGTTCGCAATCGTCGGTGAGCGGCTTCGGCCTTCTCACGTTGTCGGTCAACTTCAGAATTCCATTCAATCATCAAATCGTGAGCACTCTGAGCCGCTTCAGCCGCTTCTTTGACGGCGTTGTGAGCATTGTCCTGCTTGGCCATGGCCTCTCGCAGTGCTTCGTTGCCTTCTGTTTCTCCGCTTGCGGTCTGAGAATCCTTGAGTTTTCGGCGCTTTGCACTGAGTTCCTTCATTTTCTTGAAGTACTTGGTTTCGTTTTTACCTTGGTGCTTACCTTGTTCAAATTCTCGCTCAAGTCGTTCCATGGTTCGAGTCAGAGACTGCACGGTATCAGGGCGGATCGGTCGTCCACGCTTGTCCAATTGTGGGGGTGCTTCAGGTTGTGTGCCCCTGATTGTATCTTTTGCATCCCGAACCATTTGATTTGCTTCTTCTCGCTCCTTCTTCTTGTCACGGACTCGCTCATTCATGTTGTCTCTGAGTTCACGTTGTTCTCGAACCTGCACAATCAGTTCACGGACTTCGTTGTTGAGTTCGTTTCGGGTTGAGGTGAATTCCTTGGTTTTCTCGTTCCAATCGTCTCGAATTTCGCGGTGATGCGTGGCCTTTTCGTCAACCATTTTTCGTCGCTCGTTCAGAAGATCTTTGAGTTCTGCCATTGTTCATCTCACCTGGTCGCAGAAGATTCCCATCTTCCCGCATCCACGGGGACTTTGCTCCCCCATTTAACCCTTCACGGACTGAATGACGCAGATGTGCTGCTGGCTAGGCCAGATTATGCAGTGATTCGTGGCATCTTTCGGCAGTTTGGCGAACCTCTCCAAGATTGGTTGAGGGTCCGCAGTGCACGGCGAGGTGGAGGCGATCGCCACGGTAGAGAATCACCGTTCCATGCTCCATGATGAAGGTGAGACGGTTGGATTTTTCAGAGATGTCAAGGGCTGAAATCCAACGTGGCATTTGCCCGTCTTCATTGGTCGGGTCATCCTCGGAACGGTAGATGACGAAACCATCGTTTTCAAACAGAGTGACGCTTTTTACTCCGGCTGTTTCCACTAGCGGCGTCATTGTTCGCTGGAGCATGAAGAAGCCATCAATTGCGACAGCGAATAAGACTTTCACTCATTCAACGTGACGTAGAAGAGGCCCTCGCATCATGTATCCCAAACCGGATTGATAGTATCCTTCGAGTTTTTTCTGAACTGTCATGCCTCGTCGTTGATAAAATCGTTGAGCCCTCTTATTGCTGGCCTTAACTTCCAATTGGACACGTTTGTATCCTGCCTTGAGGGAAGCATCTACGAATCGATTCCAAGCCTCGCTCCCAAGTCCATTGCCTTGAAACTTCGAATGGATTACAAATGCTGCAACCCGAACGATGTCATCCATGAAGGGTGTGGCCCACAACAGTCCGATAATCGGACTCTCACCGCTTAGAGTTTCATCTTTCAGGATTAAATTTCCTTCCCAGTTTGGAATGGGTAAATGGCGCACAGATGCATCAGAATATTGCTCTCCTGTCTCGTTAAGAAACAGTGTGAGGACTTGGCGACATGCAACTGAAGTCATGTGTTGAGGTTCGATACCTTGGGTCCAAACGGGTGCCGGCACGAGTCTCATTCCCTCTTTGATTCGTTTTTGCCTTGGCCTCTTTTACCACGGCGAACTTGATAATTTGAGGATTTGTTCTTATTCCGTTTCCCTTTACGTTGTTTTCTTGGGTCGTCTTGACCAGCATTCATGTTGAGAACTCCCCCATGCTGCAGTAGCGTGCTCAAATCATCCATTGAAAGCGCTTCACCAGAATTCAGCTTCTTCTTAACTTCGCTTGGTTTTGGTCCACGAGGTTGACGTTTTCCGCGTCGGTCGTTCCGTCGGGTTTTTTTATCTCCGTCTTTGATACGAATCCACGACTCAAGCCGACCTTTTTCTCGCCGAAGTGACTTTGATTTTTTCCGATTAGAACGGATGTTCCGCTTGATTTTTTTCTCTGATTTATTGAGATGCTTGATGTTGCCATGAAGGGGCTTCTTAATGTAATGAATTTCTCGATTAAGACGGTCCACTTCCTTTGCTATTGGGTGTATTTCTTGAAGTTCAAAGAAGAGTGATGCAAGCTCCTGTTCCCGCTCGAGCAGCGGAATGTTCATGACGTCCAATTGTTCTGTAATCCGGGCAAAAGTTTGTCGAAGAGTTTCGGAAACCTTAGGGGATGAAATGACGATATTGCTCACCAGCTCATCTCGTTTCACGATCAATTCATCCAGTTGGGATTTTGACTCGCTGATTTCGTTTGACACCGATTCTTCATCGTCGATGGGCCCTTCAGGGGGGGTTGTTCGTTTTCCAAGTGCAAATTGTATGGCTTGGCCTATGGACCGGCGTTGTGAACTCAACTTTTTTCCATCTTCTTCAGACCGGTTGAGTTGGTCAACGGTTTCCTGATGGAGGGCATGAATCTTGTCCATTGGAACATCTCGTAAATCCTCAAAGAGGTCAAAAGGTTGAATCTCAGTACTCTTTTCTTTCTTACTTAGTTCGGTCCAGGTTGCACCATTGAGCATGCCGACCCAAGCCTTGAGAAATTCCTCTCGAATGGTGAGGTATCCCGCTGGTCTCAATACCCGACTCAGGTCGTGGTTTAATGAAAATGGGTCTTCAATCGGCATGCTGTGCTCCCCAAGCCTCCGATCGAGGTGGTCGGGCAATAGAGTCCATGCATCGGGTTCTCCTTCAGCCCAGCCCTTTTCATTTCGTGAAACAGTTCCACCGTTTCGTATTGATACGACATCGTGCTCGAAGGGCCAATCAAAAACAAACCTTCGGATGAATGAAACAAAGCACGTCGCATGGTCCATGTTTGGGGTCCAAGGTGATGCTGGTTCTGAGTGGAAGCCCACATCGTATGTGTCATCCAAATTGAGAACATTTGGCTTGGCGCCTTTTTGCAAATTGGGCAGGTTAATGTGCGGGTCTGACTGCATGCTTCCTATCGCGAGAAGGGTCCATGCGTACGATGAAAGCGTACCCATGAACGCTTGATTGATGGCTCTAGAAGACGCCCAATATTTTATCGAAAGGACGCCGTTGCGAACCATTGGGTGGGTGTCTGCGTAGGCCCGTATCAATTCAGTATTGTACAATGCAAGTTCATTGTTGACCGAGATGTCGATGGGAAGTCCAGTTTCAGGGTCCTTGAATTTAATGATGGGCACTTTCGCTCGGCCAATCACTTCAATTTCAGTCATGTCCAAATCATTCAAGATGTTCCTCACTTTGTTCAGGATTTTTCGTGGTGATGGCGCATCAACGACCAAGCACAGGTCCAAGTCACCCACTCCCAATGAAGTGCGAGATTGTGTTGACCCGAAGGCGTGGAGTTGGCTTCCGTTCAGTTTCCTTTCGATGTTCCGTTTCAGATGTTGAAAGATACGGTCTCTGGCTTTTGTTTCTTGTTTGCTCATTCTTGATGTACTGATGGAGGTTTTGATCTCTTCAGATAAGCCTTTCAAGTATTCGGGAGAGATTGATTCGATGTCTCCCAATTCAAGCGTCCCAAGCAGATGTGAATGCAACAATGGCCACTGCTTCTGCTGTGCAGTGGAAAATCCAGTGTGGGGGCAAATCTCACGATTCATCCTGAGAACCCCCGTTTGATTTTTGTTGCCGTGAGAGGGCATAGCTTGAGGCTCCACCCTGCTTGACCCTGTGTGCGTCAACCAGCAAATGGTCGAATCCCTGTTCTAAAACGGACTGCCAGTACTCAATTGAACGTTGACAGTCATTCAACGCCATGGTAAGTCGCTTGGTGCGCGAATCACTTCTTCTGCGGAACAGTTCATTCTCA
>JAQXEX010000032.1 GCA_029250625.1 Candidatus Poseidonia sp.
GACCTGGTGGCTTGCTACTTCGATGTCGTCTCTTCCTATCCTGGGTCTGCAGCAGGACCCAAGGGTGGGGTTGTTCGCCCATTAAAAGGGATCGTGAGATGGGTTTAGACCGTCGTGAGACAGGTTTGTTGCTTGGTGGTAGAATCGCGTAAGGTGTCTGATGGAAGGGGTCCTTTAGTACGAGAGGAACGAGGGCTCGGGGCCACTAGTTTACCAGTTGTCTGGCAAGGCAATGCTGGGTAGCCACGCCCTGAAGGATAAGAGCTGAAAGCATCTAAGCTCGAAGCCACCCCAAAGACGAGACACCTCAGAACGCTCGTAAAAGACGAGATGATAGACTGCGGATGTAAGTACGAAGCTTCGGCGACGTATTCAGTCCAGCAGCACTAATGTTCGAGCATCTTTTTCCGTGTACGTAACCGCACCATGAGTGCCCTTCGTCTAAAAATCATGCCAATTCATTAGCGACGCTATGTCGCACCTCAGATCCAATTCGAAAAGAGATGGGTGCACGGTCACAGCGAAGGTGTTTACCTGGTCCCATTCCGAACCCAGAAGTCAAGCCCTTCTGCGTCTCTCCCATTACTGTGGTACGAGAGTCCACGGGAAAGGAAGTCACTGTGCCCCTCTCTTTTCACCCCGGATCTATCCTCGACCCGTCAGGGCGCTTAAGGCCGGTTCTCCTCCATGGAGACCGGCCTTTTTTGCGTTCTGTCAATCAACACCATGTTTTTGAACCAAAGCACACAGAAGGAAGTAATACCATGCCAATCGACACCGTAGACATTTTTGGAAGCGACCAAGTTGGTATTCACTTGGCCTGTGTCGGACGTGTGGTCTTCCACCCTCCTGAAATGCCAACTCCAATCCTCGAAAAAATAGAACAGGCTCTTGAGCTTGAACTTCATCCCATTTCCATCGGCGGTTCCAACTTGATTGGAGCCTTGGTCTGTGGCAATCAACGCGGCATCGCCGTTGCTGATATCGCTACAGAGGGTGATATTGACCAATTGACTGCCTTTGGGGACGTCGTGGTCATGGAAGGCGGTGTTAACACCGCTGGAAACCTCCTTGTCGCTAACGAGAACGGTGCAGTGGCATCCCCTAGTATTCCTCACGACGGACTGGAGATTCTTGCCGAAGTCCTCGGTGTTGACATCGTGTCGACAACCGTTGCCGGACATGATGTGGTCGGAAGCCTTGCTGTGGCCAACGACCAAGGAGTCCTCCTTCATCCTGACGTTACACCAGATGAAGCCATGCTCATAGAAGGCATCCTCGGGGTACCACCAATGGTAGGAACCGTTTCATTTGGTTCTCCATACGTTGGTGCCGGTGTCTGTGCCTCCAATACAGGGGCAGTTTCTGGTACGAAAACCACTGGTCCTGAACTGAATCGTATTGAAGATGCGCTCGGATTTTTGTGATTCAAATCCGTTTGCACCATGTGAAAGGTTCAAAGGCCGATTTCCCAACCAAATTACATGGGAGAAATGCTCTACCAAGGAAAAGTGAAGCAAGTATGGTCAACCGATGATCCAAACATGTTGGAATTTCGATTCACCAATCAAATTTCTGTGTTTGATCAAATCATCCCCTCTCTTATTCCTCGTAAAGGAGAATCCTTGAACCGTACCACTGCCCACTGGTTTAATCTTGTTGAATCTGCAGGGATTTGTAAAACTCATTTGATTGAAGTTAATGCTGCAGACCGATGTTTGGTTCGTAAAGTCGAGGTCATCAAAGAGCCCGGGGCCATCCCTCGCGACATGGAATGGGTGTTCGTGCCTCTCGAAGTTATTGTTCGACATTACCTTTCAGGCTCAGCTTGGAGGCGGTATGAACGTGGTGAACTCACTGCTGAGGAACTTGGCGTCTCTCCAGATTGTGAATACGGCGTTAAATTAAGCGAACCGTTCGTTGAAGTGACAACGAAATTCGAAAAGTTTGACCGAAACATTGGTCGTGATGAAGCATTGGAAATCTCCAACATTACTGAAGAAGAATACGAAGCCATCGTCAAAGCAGCACTTGCAGTTGACGAAATCATTGAACAAGAGGCCGCCAAAAATGGTCTCATTCACGTTGACGGTAAGAAAGAATTCGCTCTTGGCGATAACCGAGAGGTTGTTCTCGTTGATACCTTCGGCACACTAGATGAGGACCGTTGGTGGGATTCGGAAGCATATGCCAATGGGGAATGCATAGAACTCTCCAAAGAATTTGTCCGCTCTCACTACATTGGAACAGGCCACCAAACCGAACTCAAAATTGCCCGTGACCAAGGAGGGGAAGAACCTCCGATTCCAGCCCTTCCGCAATCGGTAATTGACGAAACAGCTGCTCTGTATGCGTCAATGTACGAGCGACTTACTTCACAGTCGTTCTGAGTTTAAGCATGGGTGCGGAACATCACACCTACATCTCTTCGTTCTGCAGACTTTAGCAGGGTCATGAAGTGCTTTGCAGCATCTGCGACACCGCCGTCCAGGGGTTCATCATACGAAGCAGTCCAGGTCCGACTGGACAGGTTTCTTCGCAGGAGTTTCACTTCATCTGTAGTAATGAATCCCTTAATTTTCATGCCGCCAAATCCATCCTCGTAATCTCGATGTCCACGGTGTTGTTCAGTACAGTATGATGTCAATTTGGTCAAGAGGCTGACAATGGTGTCGTAGATGTCTTGCCCATCGTTTTCTGTAATCGCACGGTTGGGTCGGATGTAGGTGAGGAAATAACCGAGAAGCGAGCCGTCGTCCCATGGAAACCTTCCAAATCGCTCACGTGTCAATATTTCTCCAAGCGGTACGGGGCGTCCATCCTTTGATAGTTCAATGGTCGTGGTGAACAAGAGTGTTGCTTGATCCCAATCAATTGATGCGAGTTCATGTGGATTTTGGATGCCCTGTGATTGGAGCCGGTCAAGAAGTACCGCTTCGTCGTTGACGAGTTTCTTCCAACTTCCTGCTGAATCCCCTTCAGTCCCTTCGAGTGAATTGATGATTTTCTCAGCCAATGAACCATTACATGCATCAAGCGTGTAAAACGGTGAAGTGGAGGCGAGTGGGAGGTCTTCCATGGTTTCCACCCCCTGCCGAACCGTCATAAGGGCTTGGTTCCAGTTTGTTCAGTTCCCAAAGAACCGATTCATTCTATCTTCAAGGGGTTCACTTGGTTCCACATCTTCAGTATCGTCAAGTTCAGAGCGTAGCGATGCGAGTCGTCCGCTTGGAGACACGTCAGCAGGTTCTGGGGCCTCAAAGACTTCAATGGTACTCGGTAAGACCTCATCCTCAACTGGAATTACTTCACTCGTAACGGGCTCAATCTTCTCAAGGCTAATGTCCTCTTCTTGCTCGATGACTTCGACTTCATCCGATGAAGGGGTCGGAACTGATGATGATGATGTTAGGTCCGGGCTACTTGTCGGTCCACTATCATGCTCGTCTTGTGGGCGTATCAACCCACCAAACCAAGCCAGGGCAAGGATCACTGAGGCGATTCCAACGATCCAACCAGCATCGCTTGATGACACGCTCAGGATGTTTTCTGGTTGATAATATATGGATTTTGAATCGTCATCAGGATTGTCATCAATATCAAACGGTGTAGCACATGCTATGGAAGCGGTTATTTTGTCATCCTTTCTTAAAACTCCAGGGTCTTCAATGAAAATGATTGGAGCGAAATCAGAATTTGCGACATCAACAATGTATTCAATTGACCATCCACTATCTGATTCAACAGTGAGGCGACATATCGATGCATCAAGCAATTCGTATCCAACTCGGTTGATTCCGACCGTTATTGACCCCTCACTGCTGAACGAACTGATTCCAATGTTCCATCCGCTTTCACGAGCGGTTACCGCTTCTTCATTTTGGCTCAGTGTCCGGCCGTATTGGTCCAAGATGACGATGGAAATGACAAACTCTCCGGGGGCAGGATCCCAATTATCAAGAGCGATGTCAATGGTACGATTACCTCCTGCAGGAACAAACCAAGAAGATTCATCAAGAGGAATTAGTTCTCCATTTGAAGTAATTGCAGTAACTACCGCTCTCAAATCATCATCATCTCCTGCAACCAATTCACAGGTGCCAAAAATTCCATCCAATGGCTCAGTTCCTAAGTTCGTTATTGTTTGCAGGTCCAATTCACATGTTGCTGAAGCATCTGGGTAGGTCCGTGCTACAATGTAGAGGGAAAGTGTTCCCTCAGTGGTTCCGTTCGAATAATCAACGATAATCTCCCCCGAAGTTGTTGGTTGCGTGAACAGAAGACTGCCTTGTGTCTCTTCAACATCCAAACTTGATGAGTAGGCCCAATTGCCTAGACTGTGTCCATAGAGAGACACTGATCGGTCTACGCCGATGTATGCGTCAATTACAGGGGACTGAGAGAAGGATACGATGGAGCGTTCAATTTCTATGTCATGGGTCGTTGTACCAAGAAGCGGATGGTCTACATGAAGAGCCACCAAGAAGCGTTGTCCGTCCCATTCTGATGCTGGTTGCAGGTTGAGGGGAATTCCTTTGATCTCGTTTGGGGCCAATACAAGTTGTTGACCTTGTTGTGTAGTCCATCCTTCTGGGAGCCCACTTACGCTAAACGAGAGCAATGCGATATCGTTTCCATTGTTCTCTACCCACGCAGTTGGGTAGCCACCCTCGTCAGAAACCATCCAAAAGCTTCGATGGTCAACGGTCATGTTGGGTGCAGCACCAATTCGAACGGGTACTTCTTGAACTACGAGCCCGGATAGGTCCTCGTCTGAGATTCGAATTGAGACCATACCGACTTCTCCAGCTACTGCGTCGGCAGGTGGCTGGACGTATACGACCAGTGTATCAGTGGCATAAGGGGACATTTCAGAATGGTCATCCGGGAGCGTGATGTTCCATCCGGCGGCTGCTTTGCTGAAGAACGGGATTTGGAACCCGTTGCCCAGGTGTTCCAACTTGAGTGTCATGTTTTGACCAGCAGGGTCAATTTCAAGTTGGGCATCAGTAAGGTTGAGTTTCCATCCAGAGGTTTGTCCAACCGTCAAGGAGACGTTCGTATGTCCGAGGACAAATCCGTTCGATTGATGTTGAATCATGACCGTTGTTTCGGTACCCTGCCATGCTTCGTTTGGAACATGAATCGTTACGGTTCCGTTTGTTGACTGATTGATCTCCACGGTGTCGCTGGTGGACGGCAGAGCAGACCATTGGGTGTCGTCAGAGCCCATGTACTCGACAAACAAGAGGGGGCTGAGTGTGAGGGAGTCCGGAGCGTTCCCAAGATTCACACCGGTCAAATTGATGGCGACCTCATCTCCAGGGTATACAGTAAGGTTCTGTGAGTCAGTGTTTGTGACACTCCATTCCCTGCTTGGAGCAGCCTGGATCAATAAAGAGGTTGTATGAGCAATCTCAACGCCTCCGAGGGATGTCCATGTGAATTCCAACACGAAGGGGACCTGTGCAGGGATTTCTTGTGATAGGGATATGTCAACCCGCCCGACACCGGTTGACCTTGCCCCAAGGGTTGCTTCGTAGTGGTTGCTGTCGTCACCAAAATAAGTGAAATTTACTTCAGGTGTGATCGCTTCTTGATGGGTTCGGGTTTGGGCAGTGAGGCGGAATGTGTCTTCTCCGTTCCCTGGATTTTCGAGATAGATCAGGAACATATGTTCTTGAGTTACGTTCAGAGGAAGGACGCCACCTTGTTCTGATGGAAGTGGCTCAAGAATCGAAACGTTCGAGCGGAATACCTGCAATACCTGCAGGGATATGTTGAGTTCAAGGAGGTTGTCTTGATCATCAAATTCAATGAAGGTGTGTCGTTGAGGTACTGCATTTGGTGGAAGGAACAAAGTGACTTGGCCGCCAATGGCTTGTCCACTGGTTCCGGTTGCCTCAAGGAATGTTCCATTAATGCTCCAGTCTCCATTTGCTGACCACTGCCACTCAGTTTGCAGCATCTGGGCTTGCGCCATGTTCCATTGAATCATTCCTGTATCGGGGAGGTTTCCTTCAATTTGCCAAGATAACGTAGCATTTGGAAGCGAGCGATGGTGTGTGGGCGTAGCGGATACTTTGACTGCGGTGAAGCCGACCTCAAGGGATTCACAAAGGGAGTTTTCACCGCTGCCGAGGCAAAGGGTCAGGGTGGTTTCGGTTTGGGACCCCCAAGAAGCGCTACTCGGTGTGTTCAGATGGGCAAACAACTCACGGGATTCTCCTGGTTGAAGTGTGATGGAGAACAACTCATTTCCATTTCCATCGTGGAGCGAAGGGGAACCTCCCCACGAGGGAGCGGTCCACTGCAGCGATGTGGTGGTCTCCTGAGCATTTCCTAAATTCTCAACCATAAACCAAGCTTTAGCAACGGTACTGGGTCTTCCTTGGCCCATTGTTTCGTTCACACCTGATGGGCCAGCCAAATCCAGGCCCCGTGTTCGAAACACTTCAACGGGAAGTCTGTAGGTTGCATTGATTGATGAATCGCTATCAAGTCGCAGCATAAGGTCAACGTATCCTGATTCGTCGCCCAGTGCAGAAGACGGCAGCGACGCATCAAATACAATCATGTAAGGCTGGTCCGGAATCAATTCCGGATTGAGGTTTTGCCCCCCACTCGGATCAAATGACCAACCGTCTGGGAGCGATGAAGTGTCATAAGTAAGCGTCCAAGATGCGGTCTGTGAACCAATGGAGGTGAGTTCAATCTCGATGCTTTGAGATGCCCCGGGGTTGATTCGGGGCGTGGCCAGGGGTCCGTCAATACGTGCAACGTACGGTTCAACAACCGTATACGTCATGGTTTCTACGTTGTTGTCTTCCCGATGTTCGCTAATGTTGCTGTTAACGTCAAGGACGAGTTCAAATTCATGAACACCCAACTCAGCAACGAATTGTGCTGTGAAGGTGAGGGGGCCGCCTTCACCGGATGGTGAGACAGGCTCGCTTGTTGTAAACCGAACCCTATTGATTTCAACACCGTTTTGATACAGAGCGGCATCCAAGTCATCATCTGCTTCCCCAGTTCCGATATTAGAGAATTGCCCAGTGACAGTAACAGTGTCACCGGGGTCCGCCTGAGCAGGAGTGAAGGAAATGCCTCGATTGTCAGCGGATGGGGCAAAGTCTGGAGCACGATGCGACACAAGCGTGTCTCCGTAGAGAAGATCGATGTGGCCGTCTCCATCCACGTCACCTGCGGCAGGCGCAGCCCAAGTTCGGTGAGGCATGGTTAGGGATGTTGACCATTCTTCATTGATGTCGGCCGAGGCTCCCGTGTCCCCATCAAAAGCCCATAGCCTGCGACCAAAAGCAACGACGATTTCTTCAGCACCTTCATCATCAATGTTCATGCTAATTGGGGGCGATACTCCGATTTCGTCGTTATCATTTCCACTTCCACGCTGCAGGTCCCTGGTCCATTCGACAACTGGATTCTCGTCGCTGATGTCGGTACACCCAACCATGCCCTTTCGGTTGAAACTGATGGCGGATTCTGAATACCAAGTGACCCAACACAAACGGTCTGCAACATCGTCTGCATCCGTGTCTAGAGGGAGCGGTTGGGCGTCTGCGTACCCGTTTTGAGCTCGGAAGTTGAACACTTCTTCAGTTGAGGTGATCTCCATGCCGATGAAGCGGGCTCCGTTGCCTGAACTGCGACCGTTAGCATCGGTTGGGACGGTGAGAATCATTTCTGGGGCGGCATCGGTGTCAAGCTGGGTAATGACCGGGCCAGGGAGCCGCAAACGCGGTGCATCTGAGTCGGAGTCGGTTCCTTGGACTGCCACTCGTTCCCAATCGAGTGAGCCAGTTCCGCCGTCAATCTTCCAAATCCACATGTTGCCTGATGTGGCATCAATTGTCGTCAACAATACGGAAGTGGTTGAATCATCAAGTTGAGCCCATACTGGGTCAGAGGGGTGGCTACCTCGGTCAAGCGTGACGCTCCAAACTGCTTCAGAAGGTTGCGAGGAAGTGAGGGTGTAGGCTTGAACTTTGACAACCGGGTTGTTGTCTGGGTCATCCACGACAGCAAGAATCAATTCAGGGGTGCCGTCGAGTTGCAAATCAGCAAGCAACGGTTGAGTGACCGCCTGATGGTCGCTGTTTGAAGTCGCAAAATGAGGTGAAGGGGAGCCGATTCTAACGTCTGAGTCTGTGTATGACCACATGAGTTCATTTGAATGTCCGGTAGTCTGCCAGTTGGATTCTGTACAGGTTAAACGGGGTGACCACACGTCAATACTGAGTGCACCACTCGTGTCGTATACTACGATAATCTCTTGGAATCCATCTCCGTTAATATCAGTGATAATCGGCGTTGATCGAATGGCTTCGGTAGCCCCTAGGCTGGCTTTCCATGCGATTTTAGCATCGTTGCCACTGATGATGTGAAGGAAACTTTCTCGAACTCCTCCACTGACGGTACTGGACACGACGACCGGTGACAGTGTTCCAATACCGCATCGCTCTAGAGCTGCTTCTGTGGCGGTGATGCTCTGTGAAAAGTCGCCAAGCACAGAGCCGTAGGGGTCACTGCCTTCTTCTTCCCCGGAAAACACCTGCCAGTTCACTACTGGGTCAACAAGACTTGCGAGTTCGGTGACGTCGCTAACATTGCCTTCCCCTGGACCGCCATCTGGGCTGTGGTTAGGTATGGTGAAGTTGTGAGTTGGAGTGTGTCCGTATTGACTCCATGGTTGTCCGTAAGGGTCCCATGATTCGCCCGTTGATGATGGGAGGACTGTTTCAGTTTCTCGTAGCGATTGCTGGGTCATTGCTGGAGATACAACAACAGTGAGCATTAACAATGCCATGAGCAAACTTGCCCGTGCAGGGGCGTTTGACGGAGCACGGCTCGCTGACATCATATATGACCGCCTTCGGGGGGTTGTTATGGGTTATGGCTCCTTGAACTGCTAAAACCCCTTTTCCTCAATGTTTCGAAGATGCCACCACAGACCCGTTTGATTCCATAAAGAGACGAAGTTCCTGCCGTTTGAATTAAATAGGGGTCGTCGGTGGACAGAATGACTTCGGTCGCTTTCTCTCCTGAGGTAACCCCGGTGAAGGACGGATTAGTCTTCATGGCTTCCGTCTTTTTCCTACCTCAGTGGAGTCCCACAAGAGGTGAAAAATATGTACAAGGTAGTAACCAAGGAAGATACCATCCGTATTCCTGCAGAATACATGCGAAAGGGCCAATCTTTGGACCAACACATTGACCGTCTTTCAATGAGTGCTTTTGAAGGACGATTTGACGAACAAAACCGCTTCATTCTCGTCACAAACAATCACAAAACCATTGGACGAGGACGAATTATTCACGGTGACGGAGCGATTTATCAGCGGGTTCAATTCGACGCTGTTCTCTTCTGCATGGACGACTATGAAGTCGTTGAAGGGGCAGTTTCTGAAATCAATGAGTTTGGAGCATTCGTACGAATTGGCCCAATGGAAGCTCTTCTCCACAAGTCGCAAATCATGGAAGACACCGTTGAAGCTAACATCGGTAAGGGAATGATTGAGGGGCGCAAAACTGGAAAGCAAATCGGCGTCGGTTCATTCGTCCGTGCCCGAATTGTATCCTTGTCTCCTGATACCTCCGACCCACGACGCTCTAAGATTGGACTCACCAGCAAGCAACCTGGTTTGGGATGCCCTGAGTGGAAGATGATCGACAAGAACAACGAAGGAAGTGACTGAAATGGCTAAGAATCCATTTGCATGTGGCGAATGCCATCTTGTCCTTGCAGAACCTATTGACCAATGCCCTCGTCATCCGTCTGCTCCTGTATCCTCCGATTGGACAGGATACGTCATTATCATGCAACCGGAGCGCTCGGAAATAGCCAAGCGCTTGAAAGTCGTATTACCGGGCAGATATGCTCTCAAAGTCAACATTCGATGAGGTGAACACCATGAACATTAACGAAAGAATAGAAAACAAACTCCTAAACCGAATTGAGATCTCCTTCAGTTGGAAACACGAAGGAACAACAACACCTTCCCGAAAGGACATCATGGACTTGGTGCGCACACTTGAGCCAGGTTCTAACCCCGAATGGATCGTTGTCAAGAACTGCGAAACTCGATACGGGCAACCGCTGACCACAGGAACTGCATACATCTACAGTTCTCAAGAAGCAATGGCCGTTGAGCCCAGTTTCATCAACAAGCGCCATGAACAATTCCGCTCTGGCTCCTCAAATGCTGATGATTCTTCTAACGGGGGTGACCAGTGATGGGTGACGGTCCTAAGGCCTCTGCAAAGTGGTCAAAGTACAAGGTCGAAGACGGAAAACTCGTCCGTGCTGAACATTGCCCTGAATGTGGTCCTGGTGTTTTCCTGGGCCAACATGACGACCGCAAGTCGTGTGGTCGTTGTGGCTACACAAGCATGAACGAGTGAGTGTTTCACTCCTCTTCGTAATTAACCGGTGCAGTTCCCTCGAAGGGGCTGTTCTTCCACGTGCCGTTGTTGAAAAGAACAAGCGCGCCGCCCTTTACCGGCTCAATATGAACGGGGATTTCGTCCCATTGATGGCGCTCATTACGGGTTGATGTGATGAGTAGTTCTTCTCGCCAACCCGCAATTCTCCATCCTTCTAGCGTAGGGTCCCATGATGCGAACTGAATGGGTCCATTGAGTTTGATGGTTCGAAGCAGTTCTCCCTCATGGACCCATGTCAATTCACCTGTAGTAGAACAGATGATTTCATGCGTTCCTTGTTTGAAATGATGCTCAAGCGGCGCCTCGGGGCCGACTGCGATGAACTCCTCAAGCAAGGCTCCAGTAGCCAATGAGCGACGTTGGATTCGGCCACCTCGCGAGGTTAATGTGAAGGAATCTTCGTTGAGGTGGAGGGCAATTGTCTCGGCGTTTCTTGGACGTTTTTTTGGATAATTCCACGTTGGTTCCGCCATTCTCCACAATTCGTCAGCGTCTGGTGTGAGTCCGTAAACCCCCGTTCTCCACAACACAAAAACCAGATGTTCTCCATTTGCAGCGAGAGCCAAAGGTTCAGAATTGAGGACATGGGACCAGATGTTCCCCTCGGGATGCTTTGCTTTTTCAATGGTACTTTTTGTTCTAAGGTCTGCACGAGGAGGGCCGCTCTTGGGCGCAGAATCCAGGGGTATGCATCCCATTCGTGCCATCATCAGTTCGCCGTCAATCCATGTGGCGTAGAGTCTGTCATTGAGTACGGTCGAGTGACTGATTTTCATCGGAAATGGTTTTGCATGGGGGTGGCGAGGTTTCAATTCCTCTCCCAAGAGAAGAACCTCTCCATCCATACCCAGCACTATCAATCCCCCGTCGTATTGGTGGACCCGTGACGGGAGGAAAGGAATCGCCGGAGGCAGGCCTTCGTCCATGGACATAAGTTGGGCCTTTCATATGTGAAACCTTGTCCTCGGTGGGGTCAAATGTAGGAAGGGGCTGCGAGGGTCATGGGCGCAGAAAGCATCGCTCTTATCGTAGTCAATTGTTCTGATGTTGCGAGTTTGAACCAAGGTGAAGCCTTGAGGGGAATGAGGGCATGGGGAGATGGGCCTGACGTTGAAGGGCACCGCTCGTTCGCTTCAGAGGACGTGCGCATGTGGTACCTTTCGGAACATGTCCTCAGCGAGAATTACCTCGATCGGCGTTGGTTTGAGGCAACAGGAGAACCCGTGCGAGAGGTGATTTTTCCGTCACGCCATTCAGCAGCAAGCGGGCAAGCCTCGTTGACCTTGCATCCAATCGGAATTCCACACATGCCCGTTGGTGAATTGGGAACTTATGGAGGGATCGGGGGCAGAGCACCTCCTCCAAACAGCCGCCTTGCGCCTTGGTGGAGGATGCTTCAGCAACGATGGGGCAATCACCCTGAACTGTCAAATTTTGACCTTTCCCTGGAAGTAACCCATCACGGACCTTATCTTGATGCCCCTTCTCTGTTTATTGAAGTAGGTTCTACCGAAGCCACTTGGGGACATATGGGTGCCGCACACCTTCTTGGAACCATCATTCATGATGGGCTGTTTGACCCATCTGTCGTGACCTCTTGGAATGAAACCGAACATAGAGATTCTTTGGTCCTCATCACGCTTGGAGGTGGACATTATGCACCCCGTGCGAATGTCCTTGCGGGTCATGACGGCGTTTGGCTTGGACATATGCTTGCGACCTACGCTCTTCCTTTCGTGAAACAAGAAGGCGTCCCAGGGGGGGCTTGGTCACAGGCCATTGAAGAGGCAGTCCGCTCAACTCAACAGGCATTTCCAGGCGGGAAGATTGTGGTTTACATGGACAAAAAGTCGTTCAAGGGCTGGCAGCGTCAAGCCATTAGAGATTATTTGGTGGCTCATAACTTACCACTGATGACTTCGAAAACGTTCTTGGTGGCGCTTGGGATTGTTGAGAATTAAACACAAAGGGTCAAAGAGCGCCGTTTAGGAGAGAGCGACATGGTGGGCTGGGTATCTCGCACAATTGTAGGGGCAACCGTCCGCATGCCCAAATGGTTCGTCCGTTGGGTCAGCAGGCGTTATGTTGCTGGTCCGGAGCTATCGGATGCAGTCAGCATCATGAAACGCCTTTCTGGAGAAGGGACATGTTTTACCATTGACGTATTGGGCGAAGAAATTACTTCAATGGACGAGGCACAATTTTTCTATGACGAATACGTTCGGGTTATCGAAGCCATCAATGCAGGACAATTTGATGCTAACCTTAGCATTAAACCTACAGCCTTTGGTCTCCTCATTAACAGAGAAAAAGGAATGGATAACATCCGTAAACTGGTCGAATTGGCCTCAGAGAACGATATGTTTGTCCGTCTTGATATGGAGGACCACCGCGTCACATCCGATACCATTCAGGTAGTCAAAGACCTTCAATCTGAAGGGCTAACCAACGTTGGGACAGTAATTCAAGGTCGTCTGCACCGTTCGCTTGCGGACATCACTGATTTAGAGCAAGAGCTTGGTCCATTAGCCGATTATCGCATCTGTAAAGGCATCTATTTGGAGCCAGAGGACATTTCTTTCACCCAATACAGGGACATTGTTGATGCTACAAACAGTTGCATTGATCGGATGCTCGATGCCGGTGCTTATGTCGCCATCGCTAGTCATGACATTCCGGTGATTGAATATTCCAAATCTGCGCTTGAATCGTTCGGAATGGGTCCCGGGAAAGAAGACCCTCGCCCTAATGCCAACAAAAGTCGTCGGCATAAAGGCCCTGGATATGAATTCCAAATGCTCCTTGGTGTGCGTGGACCGATGCGAAGGAAACTTGCGAGTCAAGGCCACCGAACACGCATTTACATTCCGTACGGCAAAAAGTGGTACGAATACAGTATACGCCGTCTAAAAGAAAATCCAACGATTGGTACTCAAGTGGCCAAGGCATTTCTGATGCCCTGGACCAACCGCCCGTGATCACTTGCGAGGCTTTTTCCTTCGCTTGAAGGAAGGCGAAACTCCACTTTTTATCTCATCCTTCGGACGGATAGGATTTGGGTTATGGCCCAATTTCCCTTCTTTCCAAGCCTGGCGTCGTTCACGAGGTGTACGAGGAGCGAAGTGCTCAGGTTGTGGGGGTTCATGGAGATACATTCGCTTGATATCTGGGGCATGGACCGTTCCTCGTAGGGTGCGGCCAGTTCCAGTATGAATGGCTCTTATACGCCATGTTTCTCCGTTATGTTCCATGAGTTTGGACGCTGTGAATGTCGTTTCTTGAGGGACGATGATGACTTCGGAGTATGAGTCTTCTCCTCGTGTCAAGGTCATTTTAACTCGGACTTTGTCGGTGCGAATGGCCGTAATTCGCTCGATATCGGTTGCAAGAGCATGCTCTGGTTGTTTTCCATCTGTGGTTTCAATCTGATGAACCCTCCAAAGTTTTTCATCTTCATCGAAAACATCGTTAATTACGAATTCTTCATCAGCATCAATGACCAATACGATACGATGAGAGTTTGGTCCATCCGTGAGGATAAATGGAATGTTCTTGGCTGGTGGTGGGCGGAATTCGACGGTGTGGACGTTCGAGCATACTTGGCAGCGAACGAGGAAATCAGCCCCATCACCGATTTTCTTCTCCTTGAGAATATCGTGGCCTTCGAGTTCATCGCATGTTGGGCAATGCGTTGCATTTTCGAGAATCTCTTCCTCTTCTTCCCATTCATCCCCATCTTCCACGGCAAGGCCCCAATTGGTCCGCGTTGCCCCCACCGTTTGAACCCATCGTAAGACAGCGGCAAGCGAGCCTTGAAATTAAACGGGGATAAGGAAGGCCCATGGAGGAGCAACAACCGTCACTTGAGCGTGACGAAATACTCACTCATTTGCTGGCTCAAGACACGAACCAGCCGAGAGATGAGCCCGAAGTAGCCGCCAACATTGGTGAGCAGTTGAAACATATGGGTTTGTCAACTTGGTCCATCTCTATACACCGGAGGTTGAGGGATGCTTTAGGCGCATTATCTCCTGAACGCATCTTGGAAATCGGTGGAGGTATTGGGCATCGGACGGCTTGGTTATACGACCTCTTTGAACGTCAAGAAGGCTCACCTTCCCGATTCACTGTGGTTGAACAGGGAGCGAAATTTGGAGTAATTATTCACAGACTCATGACTCGTTTCGGGGCTGAAGATTGGACCAACATTGTTGTTGGCGATCCCATTCAACTCGCTGCAGAACACGCTGCATGGTCACTGGCTACAACAACAACAGCAGAGATCTCAGAGACCCCCTTTGTTTCCAATTATCAAGCCATTGTGATCGACGGGCCATCACCCCAACGAGCCAACCTCGTCAAGACCTACATGCCTTTCTTAGACCAGCAGGGGGTTCTGTTTACTGTTGAGCCGGATATGCCCACTGGAGATGTTGACCCAGATGACGAGCAAGGTATGGCATTGGTTGATGGATTCAATTCTTGGATGGAACTGGTTCAAGAAACACAAAAGACCCATCACGTCGCATTTATGCCATTATTTGGTGGCACTTTGGTAGCCTGGCTCCCTCGATTACTCTGAATTCGCTTGATCCAACAACGCTTCGATTTGGAGAAGACCGTATCCGAACCTGTCATCATGGCCACTTTGGCCTTCTTTCGGAACTGCTGAGTCCATTAACCACGTTTTGACGAGGTTAATGTTATCGGCGCTGCCTTGGGAACCGTTGGCCTTGAGTGAAGGGTTTTCTTCAAGAAGAAGGGCGAGTGCGCCAGTGACGTAAACGGTTGAAGCACTCGTACCGTCAGCTAAGCCCCAACCGCCATCCTTTGTGAGCACAGGAACTCGTTCACCGGGCGCTACAATCTCTGGTTTTTTGTGTGGGTCGTTGCGGGGAAGAAGAACAGGGAGTGGGAGGAAACGACCGTTGTTGTCCCCTTCCGATGAACCAGACCACGACGTCCCTCTCAATGTTGACCCGCCGACAGAAATAACGGCGGTTTCGCTTGATGGATGGGAAACGTCCCCATCGTCATCCTCTCCACCATCGTTTCCTGCTGCGGCTACCACGTAGATGCCGGCATCGATCGCTTCGTTAGCAGCGTCTCCGGAGCTCCTGCCTGTTCCAGGCAAAAACGGCAGGGCGTCAGGTGCGCCACCGAGAGAAAGGGAAATGATGTGAGCACCGTTGGTTACGCACCAATCAATGGCTTCAGCAACCACGGAATCATCACCGGATCCACTTGCTCCAAGTGCTTTTGCAATCAACAAGTCTACATCGTTTGCTACACCCTTAAGCCATCCATTTGCCGATATGATTCCCGCCATTGAAGTCCCGTGACCGTTATCGTCGTAAGGAGTCGACCGTCCATTGATGAAGTCTTTCCAATCCTTGAGTTCCATACCGTTGAAGTCACTGTGGTCAAGGTTGATGCCAGAATCCACGATGCAGACCGTTACTCCACTTCCGTCATGTGATCCGCTCAGGTGAATCAAGTCGTTGTAGCCTACATGACGCTCAAGAGCTTCCTCACTCGGTCGGAGCAAGATTGCTCCATCGCTGAGAATGACAGCAACAAGGTATCCTGTCGCCAAAAGAAGGGTCATTCCTAGTGTGATGCTCACTATCGCTTTGATCATGGCGAGATCATCGGACGCAGATTCTGCAAGCAGTGGAGGGGGCTCAATCTGATGGTTTTCAACTTCTCCAGTAGCTCCATCCCTAAAAAGGACAGATTCATTGGGTTGAATTTCGTCCACGATATCACCCTAAGGTGTGGACTATTTCACTTAATGTATCTACGAATCGCTTTACTTCTTCTTCCGTGTTGTAGAAATAGGCTGATGCACGGAGTGAACCCTGATTGTAACCGTGATGCTCAAACCAAGAATGGACGCAATGTTGGCCACTGCGGACCATGACTCCAGCGGCTTCATCAAGAAGGATCGCCACATCATGTGCAGGCAGAGATTCCATGAGAATCGAACAAATCCCACCACGCTTTGATGGGTCTTGGGGTCCAATTATGTTCAGCCCCGGAAGGTCTTTCACCCCGTCGGTCATGATGCGATTCAATTTGATTTCGTGCTCATGGACCTGATTCATGTCAATGTTTGAGAGGTAATTAATGGCTGCACCAGATGCCATCATTCCGGAAAAGTTACCCAAACCGCCTTCAAAGCGAGAGGGTGGTTTGGCCCATGTTGCTTCTTCGTAGGTTGCTGAAATTACAGTTTGCCCTCCAGACTGGATGGTCCGCAAACCGTCAAGATGCTCGTACTTACCCCAAAGTCCACCCATGCCTGATGGGCCACACATCTTGTGGATTGAAAATGAAAGGAAATCGACATCTAAGTCTTGAACATCAATTTTCATGTGAGGCATTGATTGAGCGCCATCGACTGATACCAATGCACCGTGGTCATGTGCAATTTTCGCCACCTCTTTGATTGGAATCGTGACGCCATCAAGGTTTCCAACATGACTCATCGATACCAAGCGCAATTTTGACCCTGCTTCGGCGCAAGCGTTTTCAAACGCCTCCAAATTGAACGAGTTGTCCTCGTTGCTGGTTACAACGCGGTGATCGATACCTTGTTCCTTCTCAAGTTGGAGCCATGGAACCAAGTTGGAATTGTGTTCCCGGTCAGACGTGAGTACTACGTCTCCTTTGTCCCAAGTTAGGCCGTGAGCGACTTGATTGAGTGAGTGAGTTGCGTTCCTCGTGAATACCACTTCGTTCGAATCTTTCGCATTGATGAACGACCCCAAGGCAACTCTTGCATCTCGGACCGATTTAGAAACAGCAGTTCCATAGCGATGAACTGAGCGACCTCCACATCCAGGTACTTCGGTGTAATAGTGATGAATGGCATCAATAACAGGTTGAGGTTTGAGGGTGACACATGCATTATCCAAATAGGTCGGAGCACCCTGTTGGGTAAGCGTTGGGAAATCCTTTCTTAATTCTTTAAAATTCATCACCAAGCCTCCAAATCAGGGAAATAATCGAGGGCCGGCGCATTCACCCCGCAAGACGAACACTGAAGCCGACTGGACATCTTCTTCTTACATGAGGTACATGATTCTCCAATGACGACCTGTGCAGTACAACCGCTGGACAAACAAGGATGCGCCATGGAGCCGTTCTCGAGCCGATGAAGCGGAGATTTTGCCCCACATTCAGGGCATTTTGAATCGGTTTGTATTGGATGGTCAGCAGGCCCTTCCATCTCCAATGATGCATCCAGAGCCGCCTTCGTTCTGACATTGGCATCATCTCCAAGCATACGTTGAGGGTACCAAAGAACGACGAACAAAAGAGGCAATGAAGCAATCCCAGTAATGAGGTGGAGGACGAGGAACATGGTTTGAGATTCTCCCAAAGTAGCAATGTGATGAACACCTGCCCATGAAGAGATGAAGACCAGAAGGATCCATGAAGCAAAGAGCGCAGTCCATCCGGCGAGGGAATGTTCTGCCATTTCCGCCTCCATCACCCGAACATCCTCGTGCAAGTGATGGATCTCAACATGGAGGTCTCGGGTTTCAATGACTGCCTTCCAGAAAAAGAACACGAAGAACAGAACGACAAGGACAATCAGTGTCCCTTCCATCATGTTTGACAGTTGGGCACCGACAGGAAACGAACCGTTATTCCTGTGAAAAAATACCTGGGCAAACACCAACCCGTTCCACATGGCCAACAGAGAGATGGCGTGGACCCTCATGACGGGAAACAAATTCCACGCTTGAAATGCAAACCAGGTCCAAAACAAAACGGAGATGAGAATCTGGAAGAACTGAAATCCATTGATGGCTAATATCCCATCGATTCCCGTGATGGTTGCGTCTCCGCCATCAAACAATTCCGAAGATACTGAGCCGAGGATAAAGGCAACGAATCCAATCACCAGTGTGCTGTAATGTGATTTATTCCATTCTGCTGTCAAGAGTTTGAATTGAAACATCCACTCGGTGCCCAGTTTATTCATCACTTCGGCACCAGGGACGGAATCCGGAACCGTTCGGCTCAGAGTTACATCACCCATTCGAAACGGCAAGGACATGTGCTCTCGCTCGGTTGATTCAACCGGGCTGATACCCTCGCTCATGGGCCTCGGAACATGTCGTACCTTTGAGTTCTTTCGCCGTTTCATTCTCTTTCAATACCGTCTCTTTCAAGGGTGACGGTTAAACGAGGAGGGCGGTTCGCCCGAAGCATAGCCGAGATCGCATAGCCTGGTAGTGCGCGCGACTGGAAATCGCGTGGGCCTGTCCCTCGGGAGTTCAAATCTCTCTCTCGGCGCCACTAACACGAACGAGTGTTCAACGATGACGTCAAGCGAAAGTATGTTATCCGCTGTTTTTGTCGGAGGGCTGTGGACCTCCAGTTTCTCCAAGAGCGGCGTTGGTGGATGGGGTTCATGGTTTTGGGACTTCTTCTCAATGGGCTAGCAGTACTCAACAGCGATCTCGGTCTTGATGTCCATGTCCGGCTTAATGTTGCAAACGACAACTCCAACGACGGCGATGATTATCCTTGGGGGCCAACCCGATGGTCCGAAGGAGACATTCAATCACCCGCTCCATCGGGGGAATACGATGGTTACATCGGCCCTTGGTACTCATCTCAATTTGCAGTTGGAGTTGTTTCTCTCTTGGGAATCATTGGGTTATCGCTTCTTGCCGGGTACGTCCCATTTTGGAGAAGGGAGCCCGCTGGTGCCGTATTTAATCCGATGTGGAGTGCTCTTGTTGCATGGAGTCCATGCTTAATGTTCGCAACTGGGAGAGGTTATGACGAAGCCATTCTTGCGCTCATCCTCGGATGTTCAATCTCTTGGCTATGGTTTGTTGACGGGAGTAAAGTCCGGCACTTACGCTTAGGAATTCTTATGATGGCGACGTCGATATTGTGCGTTTTAGGTTGGAAGGGCTTTGGCCCGTTAGCGTCCCTGTTGGTTTGGATACTCGTTTTGGCAACCGGAATGCTGTGGTTAACGCTTGATGGGTATCTTTCACGGTCAAACGATATGCCCATGACTCAGCGACCTTGGATGATGAGTTCTGCAAGTTTTGCACTGACATTGTTGGCCATCACTGCCACTGGAGCGCTAGGTTACGGCGGTACTTTTTCAGTCGTCCAGGGGAATCTCGGAACTTTTCTCTTGAGTATTATCTTTGCCTTTCTTGATGGAATCGTTCTTTTCCTCATCGTTGGCTTTTGCCTCTGGCCGTTTATCATGTCCAATCCTTCGCTTCGAAATGCTCGTGGACGAGTCGTGACGATGGTAGCCGTCTTTTGCGCCGTTTTGGCTGCAGGCATTGTCGCCTATATCGGTGCATTATGGACTCTTGAGTCCAACCTTTGGGGAATTTCTCTCGTTCAGTGCATGATGCTACTTGGAAACAACGGCAGGTATGCTACCATTCTTGTTCTTCCATTGTTGATGCTTCTTCATCTATGCCACCAATCTGAAGGGGCATCATCTGCCTCTGAACCACCACTTCAGCACGTTCCAGCAAAGCCACTTCTTCTGACCGTTCTCCTCCTCCTGCCTTTGGTTATGTTCACTTCGTTTCACGGACAACAACTCTGGCAGGAAGATGCTGGAGGCGCCTTATCAGATGCATTGGACGTTGAGAACCCAACGGTTCTCCTCATCGCTGACAATTCACTGGCCATGCATTCGCTGTATGTCTTGAAAACCGAAGCAGACCTCTCCGGAGACCTCAATTTAAGCGGCTATTGGCGAACGCCGGACGATGCTCTGTCATTTTTGAATTCGACATCGGTTGATGCAGTCATCATCGCACCGGGGGCTGACTTTGATTTGGACGATGATTTGTGGGTGCAGGAAACGGCTGAAGCATCTCCCTTCACACTGTCATCGTGGTCTACTTCGGACAAGTGGGTCCTTTACCTGCCATCATAGAATGATACCGAATGTCGCGAAGCGATTATATCCATTTGGCCGGTCGCTCGGTTCACTGCCACCGTGGCTAAGGGGTATAGCACCTCATTGGTAATGAGGAGGTCGCGAGTTCAAATCTCGCCGGTGGCTCCAATGTTCTTCTGTTCCCTGCAACAGACACGGTCTGAAAAGTACCATTTTTTCTTATGTTTTACCTCAATGTATAAGAGGTGATTTTTGAAACATCGGCATGAGAAGGCAACTTCTCATATGGGATGCACATGGAGCGTACGCAGGAGACAGCCAAAGAAATGAACCAAAGAGTTCGTGACTTGCAAGATCAAGTCGATGAATTGAAAGAACTCGTAAACACACTACTCAGCGTGATCGTTGAGGAACCCGATGGGGTCCACACCGGTGATGCACCGACGCTACCTGGGCAAGGTATGGCTCAGGTCTGTATGTGATCATCCTTTGATGACCGCTAACGGATTCAACCGAACCACAGGCCGAGCAAGGCCTGCTTCGCTTGTAAGACGAATGACTTCATCTACGTCTTTGTAAGCTCCAGGGGCTTCTTCTGAAAGTACATTTGGTGTTGAGGCATGGACTCTGATTCCTCTTGATTCGAGCTCTTTCTTCAAGGCTTTTCCGTCGATTGACTTTTTGGCTGCTGCCCTGGAAAGCGCTCTGCCTGCACCGTGGCATGATGAACCGAAGGCCTGGTTTTGACCCTTCATCGGACCCGCTAACATCCAAGACCCTGTCCCCATGTCGCCTGGGACGATGACAGGTTGGCCCGTTTTGGAAAACCGTGGACTTACATCGTCATGTGATGCGGAGAACGCTCGTGTAGCCCCTTTTCTGTGGACGCAACATGAACATGAAGTTCCGTGGATTTGGTGAGTTTCCATTTTCGCAATGTTGTGTGCGACATCGTACAGTGTTCTTGCTTCGCCAAAATCTCCCATTTCCAATTCAAGAACCGTTCGTAATCGGGAGGCCAGTACCGCACGATTCGCAAAAGCAAAATTTGCGGCTGCGTTCATCGAATCAAGGTATGATTGTCCTTCTACAGAGTGGATCGGCGCAGAAGCGAGTTGTCGGTCTGGAAGGGAAAAATCCCATTCTTCATTTGTCCACATGCCTTCAGTCAATTTGTATTTGCTTTCCAATAGACGAACATGGTCAGTGCAGACTTGGTGGCCGAGTCCTCGACTCCCAGAATGAATCATGGCGACGATTTGGTCATCGTACAACCCCCATTCTTTTGCGGTCTGTTCATCAACCACAGAACCCACGGTTTGGAGTTCAAGAAAATGATTTCCACTCCCGAGGGTCCCCAGCGATTTCATTCCACGTTCAAGAGCCCGTTGGGACACTTCAGCGTTGACCGTTTCTAACATACCACCCGATTCCAAGGCAGCCAAGTCATCATCATGTCCGTATCCCAAATCCAGTGCGGCTTCTGCACCCCCTTGAAGCAACTCTTTGAGTTGACTCTTGGTGATGTCTACGCCTCCTTTTCCAGAACCTCCCGCAGGTATTCGCCCGGCCAATCTTCCGGCCAATTTCTTGAGGTTAGGAATGTCGCTTGCTGTGGCATCTAGGGCGAGGAAGCGTACACCGCAATTGATGTCAAATCCTACGCCACCAGGGGATATTGCTCCGCCCAACTCGCCAGCGTTTTCATCCGTTGCAACAACACCGCCAATCGGGAATCCGTATCCGTAATGCCAGTCAGCCATAGCCCAAGCTTCACCGACAATTCCCGGCATTGAGGCGATGTTCACCAACTGTTCAGGCCCTCGGTCGTCTTGATGTGTCTTCATGTGGTTTGCATCAGCAACGATGCGAGCATCGGTGAGCATTGACCCATGTGCCTTGATTCGCATGGTGCCCTGGCCCTCATCAACCAGATGCTCTCGCCATGACTCACCCATAGTCGGGACCTTACACCCGTTGGTTTTGAGACTTTTCACAAAGAGGGGTCTTGCCGAAATGGATAGCATAGCCTTGAAGGGGGAAGTCGTTTTGGACGAAGCGTTCACACTTGAACGGTGATTACACATGGCGCTTCCTCCAATTGATTTGGCTGTATTTCACGAAAACGGCTATGTCCGAAGACAATGCCGTGTGACCTCGTTGTGGTTCTGGACTACGGACCCCAAGCGAGACACATGTGGAGATACCTCCGAAGATGAATATTCCTTCATTGGAGCACCACTCATCGCGGGATATGAACAACGTGGTAAAGCACTCAAAGACGCTATGCGGGAAGCATTTTTGTCCTTCTTTGAAGCATCCACACACACACGTATTCAGCCTTATCCTGTACTTGCACGTTGGCGGGATGACATTCACTTGACGATTGCATCGATTGCAGATTTCCAACCTCACGTGACGTCGGGAGATGTCCGGCCCCCGGCCAATCCTCTGACCATTTCCCAACCTTGCATCCGACTGACCGATGTTGATGCTGTGGGGAGGTCAGGACGCCATTTGACGACGTTTGAAATGATGGCTCATCACGTCTTTAATCGGGCGGATGAGGGCGAGTTCCTGTACTGGATGGAGGAATGCGTCCAGTACTGCCACGAGATGCTCACGGTTACTTTCGGAATTGATTCTGGAGAAATCACCTATGTTGAGAACCCTTGGTGCGGGGGCGGGAACGCAGGCGCTGCCGTTGAAGTGATCGTTGGAGGTCTAGAACTCGCTACGCTTGTCTTCATGGACATGGAGGAGCATCCTGAAGGTGATGTGGAACTCAAGGGTGACCGCTACCGAACAATGCCGCTGCAAATTATTGACACCGGGTACGGACTTGAACGGTTCTGTTGGGCCGCTGCCGGAACACCTACGATTTACGAAGCAATTTATCCCGAAACTGTGGGATGGTTGAAGGAACTTGCTGGGTTTGATGACGTCACCCAACAGTGGCCATCACTGGACCTTGATCGATTGCTTGGTGAAATGAGTCGCTTGAACGGAATCATGAACATTGAAGCAGGAGTTGATGGTGACGAACTTGTTCAAATTTTCCTTTCGAGACTGGCGGAACGAGGTGTTGAGGTTTCTGCGGAACAATTCTCAGCCGTGACTGAACCTCTCGCCAACATCTACGCTATCCCAGACCATCTTCACGCCCTTTGCAATATGCTGGGTGATGGACTCGTCCCATCCAACGCTAAGGCAGGATACCTTGCTCGGATGTTGGCTCGCAGAGTATTGCGTATGAGGGATGAGTTGTCCGTTGATGTCTCGCTTTCAGACCTCGCAGAACATCACCTTGACGTCAATCTTGGAAACCACCTCAATAAGCAAACTCGAGAAGGATTGTTAACCATTCTTGGACTTGAAGAGGAACGGTATGAAGAGATGTTGAGAAAGGGCAAGAATGTCATCGCTACTCAACTCAAAGGTGTCAAAAAGGACGCTACTTCCATCCCCGATAAGTCGTTGTTCACCATGAACGACTCCCATGGTCTGGCACCGGATATGGCCATCGCCCTCGCTCGGGATGCTGGGTGGACTGAAGTACAACTGCGGACAGGTTTCTCTGCAGAAATGGCGGAACGGCATGCTAAGTTGGCGAAAGAAGCAGCAAAAACTGATGTTGACCAAGGCTCGGTGTTCCCGGTAGAAGAATTCAAGGCGACACAGCCGTTGTATTATGACGATGTTTCGATGAAGGCTTTTGATTCAGAAGTCCTTGGAACGGTCCCTCTTTCAAAGGATCAAGGTCCGAAGGACGCCTCACATGCTGTCATTCTTGCCTCCTCTGCGTTCTACCCGGAAGGCGGAGGCCAAGAGGGTGATTACGGACACCTTGTTCAAGGAGAGAATACAGTTCATGTTCTTGACACACAGAAAGTTGGAAACGTCATTCTACACATGTGCAGCGGGGCTCTAGTGGCCGGCCAATCCGTTACGGGTCATCTGGATTGGAAAAGAAGGAAGCAGCTCATGGACCATCATACGGCAGTCCATATCGTCGGAGGTGCAGCCCGACGAATCTTAGGGCCACACGTCTATCAAGCAGGAGCCAACAAATCTGTTGAAAGTGGACGACTGGATATTACTCACTTTAACCGACTCAGCCGGGCTGATTTGGACGCGATTGAAGCCTTAGCAAATTCAGTTCTTGGGGACGTTTCTCGGACTGAAAAGACGGAACTCAACCGCAAAGACGCAGACGAACTTCATGGCTTTGACCTCTATCAAGGAGGTGCTCCAAAGGGCAATTCCATTCGTGTACTCAAAATTGCAGACCACGATATCCAAGCCTGTGGAGGAACCCACCATGATGAGCCAGGACAAATCGGCTCCATCCGAGTCGTCCGCTCCAATGCTGTTCAAGATGGTGTGGAACGACTTCACATTGTTGCAGGAGAGGCAGCGCTTCATTATGCCCGTGAACAAGACGAACTCCTTCGGGCCTCAAGTGAAATCTTTGGCGTGCCTTCCGGTGACCTTCCCAAGGCAGCGGAACGGTTTTTCTCCGAATGGAAAGAGCAACGTAAAACCATTGAACAATTGGAAGCAGAAATCGTTCGTCTTCGGACCTCCGGCGGCGGAAGTGATTCAACCGAGGTTGATGGCGTGCGAATCGTCATTATGGAAGTGGACGGAGATCTGAAGACCATGACGAAGATGCTCAAGGAATTAACCTTGGACAAGAACCTTCCAACCCTTGCAGTCTTGGGTTCTCGTGATGGAGGTGGCAAATTGATGATTGCTGTCACCGACGATACCGAAGCAAGTGAACGCTACAATGCAGTCACCTTGCTCCGTTCTATTTCACACCACATCAAGGGAGGTGGCGGCGGTCGTCCAACACTTGCCCAAGGTGGGGGGTCGAATCCAGATGGACTCGACGATGCCTTGGCTGCGGCAAAAGCCGAAGTCGGCCTTTGAGCTCATTCGTTCAAGATACTGCGAAGCGCTTGCTTGTCGAAATAAGATACGGCTTGTGCGTAGGCATCTCTTGGAGAAAACCACTGCGCCTCAGAAATCTCTTCTGTTTGCAGGTTTAAATCAGAGAGTTCTCCGTTCCATGTTGATTTGTAGGTGAACGATACAAACGAAATTCCTTCATCGTTGAAAATATTCTGAGTTACGACAGGTTCCGTGGGTTCGAGAATTATTTCGAGGCCAAGTTCCTCCAATGTTTCACGAACGCATCCGATGGCTGGGTGTTCGTCATGGTCCATGTACCCACCAGGCAACGTCCAAAATCCATGGAAATGTCCTCGCTCTACTTTGGCCATCAAGACATCTCCTTTTGAGTTTTGAACCATTACTTTGGAGACGAGCCGATGCAATGAGCGATAAATTGCTTCTCTAGCGACGGGATGAACGCCATTATCAGCAATGCAATTGTCTTTCCATGCCCAATTCTTGGGCCATTCAATTTTGGGATAGCCCTTGAGTACCTCAAATGACTGGTCCTCAAAACGTAATACCGTGGTCCCCTTATGCTCGATGAGAATACCCAGTGATTCTACTTCAGCGACCGTTGGAAAACGAAGCATCTTACCTTCTCCAATACGACCTTGAACGGGCTTCAACGGTCCATTTCCATCCTCGTCAACAAGAAGCACCTTGCCGTCATGCTCGAGATGAATGACTTGATTCGGGTGCATATCTAGGCCAACCCTTCTGTGGTCATGAATGCTCGTATGAGCCAATGCTCATTCGTCTTCCGAGTGCAATACTACGGGCAAACGAAGGTCTTCTGTGATGGTTTTCGGTTCAATCAGCGTTTTGGTTTGGTTCACGTTAATGTCCAATTCCTCCAGTTTTTTACCCTGAGGGAGGACATTTCTATCCCATGAACCCACGGCCTTGTTGTAGAACTCTGTGGCTTTCTCCAGTCGCTTACCGACCTCGGAAAAGTGTTGACTCCATGTAGCCATCCGTTTGTAAAATTCTTGGGAAACTCCAACCACTTGAGCCGCTTCTTCTGCAAACCTAACTTGCTGCCAGTACAGGGCTGCTGTTTTCAGTAGTGCAATCATCGAGGCAGGACCAGAGATAATGACTCCCCGGTCCATTGCATCTGAATGCAGTGACGGATCGATTTCAAATGCTGATGAAATCAACGCCTCTGAAGGAACAAACATCACGACAAATTCGGCCCGTCCGCTGACACCTGAGAGGTAATCCTTGCGAGTCAGTTCTGTCACACGTCCACGCATGGATTTAGCGTGAAGGGCAATTTTTGCAGTTCGGGCGGCGGGGTCATCTTCGTCCAGTGATTCAAGATAGTGCTTTGCAGTTGTTTTTGCATCAATCGGTATCGCTCCGTTACCCGGTAGGTTCACTACAAAATCCGGACGTTTTCCTTGTTCGTCTCCTTTTTGCTCAAAGAAATCGGTATTTTTGGTCATACCAGCCATCTCCAATAGATTGCGAAGAGCTACTTCACCCCAATCGCCTCGTACACTGGAACTCTTTCGAAGAGCGGTTGACAAGGCATTGGCTTCTTTTCCGAGACGGTTGGTGTTTTCTTCAAGAAGTTGCATGTGCCTTTTCATCCCCTGATAGGCTGCTGCCCTCTCTTTTTCCAAGTCTTGCGACATTTTGTCAAGGTTTGATAGGGATTCGGTCATGGGTTTGATCAGGTCAATCATTTCCTTCTTACGGGCTTCATGGTCCTTCTCTGCAGACGTACTGACCTTGCCGAGGCGTTCCTCAGCAAGTTGCAAAAAGACTTCTGAATTTCGTTGTGATACTCGATTTGCAACGTTTTCCATTTGGGCCTCAAGGAGTTTGGACTTTTCTTCAAATGCCGTCTCACTTGCCGAAAGTTGGGCCTCTAGCATTCTAGATTTTTCCTGGAATGCTAGTTCCCTTGCTTCTGATTGTGCTTCAGCCCGTACGGCATCGGAACCAAATCTATTTTTGGCCAAAAGCCATCCAAGAGCGATTCCGATTGAACATCCTACAACCAGAAAACCATACTCAGCAATTCCCGCCATATTCCCACATACTTGTCAACGGTATTTGAAGGAAATGTTCGTCTCAAAGTTCAAATCCTTCCTCTTCCTCAGGGGTTCATGCTCTTTGAACAGTTGAATCAAAACGGTTGGGCCATGACCTACCTTGTAGTTGATGAAATAACAAAAGAGGCCGCATTAATCGACCCTGTCTATGATTTTCTAAACGAATATGTGGAGCGGCTCAAATCAGATGGGTTGAGCCTCAAGTACTCCATTGCTACCCACATGCACGCAGACCATATTACTGCGTGCTTTTCGTTACAAAAACAGATGGGATGTCAATATGTTATGTGGAACTCAACTGCAAGCCTAGGAGTGGACTGTTACGTCGATGACGAAGAGAAATTGATGGTTGGAACCGTACCGATTCAGTTTCACCACTGTCCGGGGCACACAGCAGATTCGATGATTGTACATGTGCCCGGTCGGATGATGACTGGTGATTTTTTGTTCAACGGTGAAGGCGGAGTTGGAAGGGACGACCTGCCCGGTGGACGCTTAGAACAGCACTGGGATTCTCTCTCCGTGTTGAACCGGTTTTCTGGTAACACTCTTGTTTGTTCTGGCCATGAACCGCCTGGGACCGAAATGATGTCTCTGGATTGGAATCGTGAGCATAATCCCATCTTGAAGATGGCGGATTTTGAAGCGTTCAAACAATGGCAGGAGGCGACTTCTGAGCAACTAGGGGCAGTTTCAAAAATCAAAATCGCTGTTCCTGCGAATCTCTTTGCTGAAGTTCCCGACGTCATTCCGTGGCTGAATTGATGCTTACTTCAACGGATTTGAAGGTGCTTTGACCTTCTTAGGTTTTGATGGCAGGTTCTGCAAGTCCTCAAATGACATTTGTTCGGTACTCGTTTCTTCTATCGCATTCAGTCGCTCTTCCATACCCATTCTCACGTTAAAGTCAATTCGGCCTTTGTTTCGTGTCAAATCGTATGACAGTGGGTTGAGTGTGTCAATGACTTGTTCCTGGAATTCTTTACGAACTCGTTGCCCTCTCCAAGAAGAATATCCCCAACGGTACGAAATGCCGACGATTGCAGCACCGTACATCAAGGAAAGAACAACGGCTGCAAACAGTACAGCATTTCCACCGATATCTCTCGATTCTTCCAACAGATTCCGTCCAAGTAAAAACACCAATCCGATTCCAACAATGGGATTGAGAACACCCTCAAGCCATTGGTCAACGGGGACAAGCCTTCCTTTTGCCGGGTCAACGAAAACCAAGTCTGCTTCGAACGCAGTATTCAGCACGGAAAGAATGGAGAGTAAAACCATGTACAACAGCGATGAAACAATCAACTCTATGGTCCAAGATTCAAGGCTCAGCACCCAATGGACGATCAGCCACGCAAACAAGCCAAGAAAAGCTGCTTGAGGAACGTAATTAAAATGCTCAATGTGTTGGGAAAATTCAGTGATGGACGTTTCGTTTTCCTTGGCCCCACGGTGTGGCTTAGGTATGTGAATTACCTGCCAGTGCATGACACGTTCAATGTAACGAAGACCCGAAATCAAAAACTTACGGCGGATGAGGACGAACTCAATGAACAGCATGAATGGAAATCCGATAAGGACGACAGGCAAGGCCATGATAGCGGTTAGGGGTAAAATGAGCAATGCGGGAAGTAGAAGAAAGTGAGACAGCGTGAGTGGATGAAGCATTTCTGCCTCAATCAGTCGTTGCTTTGCAGGGCTGATTCGTAAATTCCGAGCGATGTCATCAAGAGTTTGCGAGAATGAAGACACCTGATTTCCCGAGTCAACAATCTGTCGCACAATCGTTCGGTATTCTGAAACTTCATGCCCGATTCCAACCCACATCTGCCAGGCGAGACGCATTGGAAGGGCCATGATGAGGGGGAGAGCAAGTATTCCTGCACCCCAAAGCAAGGCCTGAACATCCGTCGCCATACCTCTCCCTCATACCGCCCAAGCGTTTGGGGTTGTTGAAAGCCATGGTTCGTATTTCTATGAAGCGAAGGTTCATCCACTTCATGCTGAACCCGATGTTATGGCTCGAATTGCTATTACAGACGGGATGGACAAAAAGGCTGTTGCCATTCTTGAGAAAGCAGGTCACGAAGCCATCGTTGAATCCATTTCCGCTGAAGATTTATTGAATGGAGCGCTACAGGATTTCGACGCCATTGTCGTGCGCAGTGCTACTAAATTAACGGGCCCTGTGATTTCTGCCTCTGGCGGACGACTGAAAGTCATCGGTCGTGCAGGAGTTGGTGTTGACAACATTGACCTGAAGGTTGCTGGTGAAGCAGGTATTGTCGTCGTCAATGCACCAAGGGCAAGCACACAGTCCGTGGTTGAACTTACGCTCGGTCATCTCCTTTCATCCATCCGTCACATACCAAGGGCAGACCGTGGACTTCGCGCTGGCTTTTGGGAAAAGAAGGCGCTCAAGGGCTCCGAACTTTCTGGCAAGGCCCTTGGTTTGATTGGCTTCGGCCGAATCGCCCAATCGGTTGGGAATGTGGCCCAAGCCCTCGGAATGGAAGTCCACGCCTACGATCCATATCTTCCTCCGAAGATCGCAAAATCACAAAACACACGGCTTCACAAAACCGTTGACGCCTTATTTTCGAACTGTACTCACGTTTCAATACATTGCAATTTGACCGATGAGACGCATCATTTGGTCAATCTTGAGCGCATCTCCTTGATGCCAAAGTTTGGAAAAGATGGTGCTGAATGCGGGAATCACATCATCAACTGTGCCCGTGGAGGCATTGTTGACGAGGACGCAGTACTCCAAGCATTGGAGTCGGGCGATTTGTCCACTGCCGCACTGGATGTATTTGAGAACGAACCGGTTCCTGCTGACCATCCGTTGCTTCAGGTCACCTCCTTCCACGGAACTCCCCATATTGGCGCTGCAACCATCGAAGCACAAGCACGGGTTGGGGCCGATATTGTTGCAAATGTGATGACTGTCTTGGACGGAAATGATTCCGATTGTACCGTTAATCGTCAGTTCCTTTGACACAATCTTGATTCTTATGCACAAGTTCAAACACGGTTGACATGAACAAGCGGTTGTGAACGTCGTGGTTAAGGAGGCAACGACCACCAGTCGAATCTTGATTCATTGTGACTTGGACGCTTTTTTTGCAGCTGTTGAAGTATTGCATCACGGATTTGATGATGAAACTCCACTCATCATTGGTTCAGACCCCAAGCAAGGACGAGGTCGTGGCATTGTCTCCACGTGCAATTATGCTGCGCGGGTGTTTGGGGTACGGTCGGCTATGCCGATTTCAGAAGCATGGCGGCGTTGTCCAGGCCACCCCTACGGCCCCGCTCGTTTTATTTCCGGAACTCGGGGATTGTACTCAAGGGCGAGTCGAAAAGTTATGGCCATCTTAAGGGATACATGTTCCATTTTTGAGCAGGCAAGCATCGATGAAGCCTACCTTGATGTGACCGATGAAGTGGAAGGTGACTGGGACCGTGCCCTCGCACTGACTCGGGACCTTCAACGCTCCATACAGGAACAACTGGCATTATCGGCATCCTTTGGAATCGGACCGACTCGTATTTTAGCAAAAATGGGCAGTGAAGAGCGAAAACCAGGAGGGATCTTTCGGATCATGCCTGATGAAATTCAGGACTTCTTCCGTGGCCGCTCAATGCGAGAAGTGCCGGGGATTGGACCCAAGCGGGCCACTCAGTTGGCTGAATGGGGTTTGACCACCGTTGATGAAGCGAGTGAATTGGGTGAACTGGCTTTAGCTCGTATTTCAGGAGAGCGTTTTGCCTCGTGGTTGCAAAGGGTTGCAGAAGGTGAAAGCAGCAGTGAAATCAGTCCGATCAGAAGTCGGAAATCCATCGGTAAAGAGCACACCTTTGAAACGGACCAATCCGACCATGAATCCGTACTTCACCAACTCGAAGTATTGGTGAATTTGGTCATGAACCGTGCTCAAGATTTAGGGGTTTCAGGGAGACTCGGTGAAGTAAAAATACGTTATACTGGTTTTGAAACACACACCTCTGGAAGAAGCATTCCGGTGGCTATGGACGACGAAGGTGTCTTTCTTCGTCTAGCAAGACAACTCTTTGCAACCAATGTGGACGCGTCTGCTTCGGTTCGGCTCGTTGGCTTCCGTTTGGGTCAGTTAGAGATACCTGATACAAAGCAAACCATGTTGTTTGATGAAGAGGAATGAACTCATTCCAACTTGTGCATTCGAGTGAGTGTGCCTTCGAACTCAGCGAGTGATTCTGGGACTGTTATGCCTTGAATCGGTTGGTTGAGTGAGGTTCCAGCATCTTTCTTTGCACCCCATACATGTCCATTGAATTCTTGAAGTTCAGTGGACAGTTTGCAGAGCCGTTCTCCTTCTTGAGTTCCTGCAGCGACCTCGGCAAATGCTTGGCGTGGGAACGCATCAACATCCACTGAAGAATTGCCGTAGACGGTTTGTGAGATGTGATGGGTGAAAAATGGACAAACCGGGCTAAAGGCAGCCATGAAATCCCGAACAACGCGATGAAGCGTCCATGCCGCAGCGACATCATCGTCGTAGAGTCTCGACTTGACCATCTCAAGGTAATGACTTGGGAGCAACCCGGTACCAAATGTCTTGAGTGCCTGAGTGGCTGTGTAAATATCGAGGTTGCTCCATGCTTGTTCAACTGTATTCATGGTGCGCTGGAATTCGGCAAGGATCCATCGGTCTTCAGGTTCAAGATGTTCAGGTTCCTCATCAAGATCCCCAGGGACTTCGAACTGAGATGCAAATCGCGCCACATTGAACAGCTTGGTGAGGACTCCAAAGTACTTCTTTTCAATCTCTTCTGGATTGATATGGAAATCATCACCGACTTGTGCATCGCAGGCCTTCCAAAGGCGGAAACATTCACTTCCAATTTTGTTGGCCCGAAGACTGACCGTCTTATCGGGCCCTTTGACTTTCCATGAACCTGTTCGTCCACCTGCGCCGCATTCAAGTACAGAATCTGCATCAATTCCGTTCCCCAAGGATTTACTCATTTTCCGACCCCATGGGTCCATTCCGAGCCCATCAATCCATACATGTTTGAAACCAGGTTGATCAAGGACCAATGTTGACTTCAATAGGGTGTAATACAGCCATGTTCTGACGATTTCTTTTCCTTGTGGCCTGAATGCGGTAGGGAATGCTTTCTCAAATACCTCTGGGTGATTCAAGTACCCACTCACAAACAAGTTTGAGTTGGATGAATCCATCCATGTGTCAAACACTTTTTCCTCTCCAGTGACTGAACCCAGTGTCCCTTCAAGCTCATGATAAGAACCGAGGTCTTCACGGTTCATCCGGTCGAGAACCCGACTACCTGTGGGAGGTGCTTCCCTCCAAGGTTGTACATAGGTTCCTGAAGGTGGTACGATGACTTTGGTTTCGTCCTCGCTGTACCAAATAGGAATCTCTGTATGGTACCAACGCCGACGGCTGATGGGCCAATCAATGCTGATGTTGTCCATCCAATCCAAGAGGAATTGGCGATTACGAGGTGGATGGAATTCGATTTCATCAACATGTTCCTTCATCTTGTCTTGGATGTGAGTCTGCCGAACATACCATTCTTTCAGAAGGATAATTTCGACGGGATTTTTTCCCCGTTCAGAAACTGGAATGTCTTGGTTTCGTTCCACGGCTTGAACGAGGTCTCCTTGGACTTCGAGTGCATCTATGGCTGCATGACGTGCGTCAATGACTTTCATACCGGATAGAGGTCCAGAAACATCGGTCATTTTCCCGTCCAAATCAATGGCTTGGAATGGAGTGAGGCCAAGTTCACGGAATACTGCAACGTCGTTTTGGTCTCCAAAAGAACACACCATGAGGATTCCAGTACCAAAATCTGACTTCACAGACGGGTGAGTCATGATCTTGACGGTCTTTTCCCGACCGTTTGTCTCCAATGGGAGCGTGACATTTTGACCGATAAGATCGGTGTATCGTTCATCGTCCGGATGGACCACAACGACGCCGCATGCACAAATCATTTCTGGACGCGTGGTTGAAATCACCAATTCAGTACCGTCCTCGCAGGTCCAACGAACATCAACAAGTTTGGTCTTCCTTGGAAGTCGTTCAACTTCAGCGTCTGCGATTGTTGTTCCTTCAACAGGGTCGTAGATGTTCGGACGTAGGTCTTCTACGATGTCTCCTTTCTTGAACAGTTCAACGAAAATTGATTGAGTGACGCTTCTGTAGTCCGGAGCATCAGTGAGGTATTCACGCTCATAATCGCATGAAAGACCAACCCGCTTTCCGGTGTGGCGCATGGCTTCTGTAAATTCTTCAATGGTCGTTCTGCAAAGTTCCAAAAATTCAGCACGGTCGTATGTTTTCATCTTTCTCTTTGTGTTCTTCTCAACAACAAATTCAATGTTGATTCCGTTTCGATCGACTCCCCATGGGAAGTAGACCTCTTTGCCGAGGAGTCGTTGACTTCTTGCGATCACATCAATCATTGAATATTGGGCCACTGCTCCAATGTGCCACGTTCCTGACGGGTAGGGTGGAGGGGTGTCAATTACAAAGAGTTCCTTTCCTGAATCGGGGTTAAATGCATAACGTTGCGCATACAACGCATTGTCAGCATAATGGGCCTCTTGGATGCTTTTCTCTAGGTCAATCGACCATCTTTTTTCTGGTAATGCTGGAGATGGCATGTGCCTCACCTGGCCCCGTCTCGGTGAATAAGTGGGTCCAAACTGCGCTGTGGCGGTCCTCATTTGAACCCCTCGCATCATTTTGAAAGAACACATATTGGTTTCCATATCATCATTTGGTGGTTAAGGCTTTCAATGAAGGGCGCCTCGGCTAAGCGAGGGGTGAATCGGATGGTAAAGAAAGACGAATCCGTCCCTGCCTCCGATGGACGGAAATCCAGCGGAGAAAAATTGCGAAATTTTCGCAGTCAGGTCGTTGGCCAACTCAAAACGATTGATTCCAAACGGGGTATGGATGCAGTACTTGATGCCCCAAAGCGGATGAAACGAGAGTGGCAGAAGTCGGGTGCCACCGGTGCAATTACCCGTTTCCCTATTCCAACAGTCCTTGTGTTCCTCTTGCTGACGGTGTACTTCGTCACACAATCCGGTTTCCTTGATGACACCCGGTTTGATGATGACCCCAACAACCCCGCTCTTAACGTCAACGGAGATATGGAAGTTTACCTCCCCGACGGCAGTCAAGTTGCCGAATTACTGGCAAAAGTCGAAGAAGATTGGTCCACCAATGTCATGGTTGTATACATCGAATCAGACAATCAAAACATCACTGATCAGCGTATTTTACAAGAAATCAGTTACGTTGAGAGTATTTTGAATCCATACCTCTCGGATGATTCTGACGACGTCATTTACATTCTATCGCTCTCAACCGTCCTCAAAGAGGTCAATTCGAGTGCACCCCGAATTCGCGAGGCGTTGGTCACCGAAGCCGGAAACTTGGGCTGTGCTACCGGCCAAGAAAACTGTGCTACAGCAGGACTGGCCGAACAACTCAACGACGCTCTTGAACTCACCGATGAGCAATTCGGGGGCTCGTATGAGATTCCAAGTCAAACCACCATTGACCTCGTTGTTGAAGAGATGTACGAGGAAGACGGTTCGCCCAGTTCGGGATTAAACAAACTCGCACGGGACGTCGGTGGTGGTGAAAATGGAACACCTGACGGTTTGCTTGACCGAGCGATCATGGCCATTGCGGTCACTGAGGAACGACCAGCAAAGGACATTATCGCCGACACTCAATTCATTCTTGACAACATTTCATCCAAGGACCGTCCTTGCTTGTTTGCAGAAGACGGTTCTCCTGCAGATAACAGCCTGTGCAACTGGGAGGACCTTGGCCTCTCAATGGTTTTGACCGGTCCCGTTCCAATCACCAACGCCGTGACAGAATTTTCATTCCGTCTGTTCTGGGAAATCTTCCCGATGGCCGTTGTCTTGGTTGCTATTGGACTGTTCCTCTTCCACTCTGATTTACTGCAAGCAGGCTTGACTGGTATGCGTCCGATACAGGGTTTGAAGGTTCTTATCATCGCAGGGTTACCCACGTTATGCGCTGTGTTTTGGACGTTAGGACTGATTGGGGCTACCAATTATGAAGTCACGATGACTGTGATTATTGTCGGGCCCATTTTACTCGCGTTAGGGGTCTCTTACGGTCTCCACATTACCAACCGGTATGCAGAAGAAGAGGGGACACGTTCAGAAAAGATGAGAGCCTCATTGAATTCCACTGGAAAGGCTGTTTTCCTATCGGCAGTGACGACTGTTATCGGATTCATCTCCCTTGTGTTCACTCCAATGGCTCCAATCCAAACCGTTGGTATTGCTCTCTCGGCAGGAATTGTCATTGTGTATATCTTGACCATGTTCATGGTTCCCAACTTAACCCTCATCCTTGATCTCAAGAAACCGAAACATCCTCCACTGCGAGCATTTGACGTTTTGGTTGAAGTTCCTGTGAAATACAACAAGGGCGTCATCGGCGTCTTCCTGCTTCTGATTCTCCTTTCAGCAACTGTTGGCCAGGCCAATGTTGAAGAAAATATTGACCTCCTCGGAATGGCTCCCGAAGGTGAGTCTCCCGTTGTAAAAATGAAACAATACAGCAAGGAGTTTGAAGCAGGTCAAGTTGGTATGGTGCTCATTAATGCCAACGTGAGCGGAGACATCAGAGATGGTGACCCGTCTAACGACGACCCCGCCACCATGCTGAAGAAAATAGATAATCTTGAATCAAAACTCAACGGGATTGAAAATACCACAGCCGTTTCAGTTGTGTTTTTGATGAAATCCTCCGGTGTAAAAGGAAGTATCTCAGGGGAACAGGCAAACACTTTCATTCAAGAAACTCCGTGTATTGTGGCCCAAGAGCAATGCGACGATTTCAAGGATTTGTCTGAGGTCCTTCTCGGTAACAATCTGGCCATCAATACTTCGTTCTGGGACCTCTTGACCGATCCAAGTGAATACGGTCTTCCCGGTTCTCGACAAACACAAATTTTCCTTCTTGATGTATTCTATGCGTCGCTTACCAAAGAAACTCGTGAAATTTTCGTGAGTGAAGATTTCAGCCGTTCGCTCATCTACGTTGATATGCCGTTCATTCCAGTTGCGGACACAGCTCGCAGTGTGGAGGTTGTTAACCAGAATACAGATTCATTCAGAGGTGACTTTGGCGAAACAGCAGAAGACCTTACGGGTGTGGCTGCAACAGCCATCGAAGTGAATCGTCTGATTGTTGGATCGCAGTGGACCTCACTCGGTTTCGCTATCATTCTCACACTGATCACCCTTGCAATTGTCTTCCGTGACGTGAGATATTCAATTTGGACAACGTCCCCCGTTATCGCCACAGTTGCCTTGCAGTGGCTTGTGATGTGGCGGATGGATGTCCCGTTATCGCTTGTAACGGTGATGATCGGTTCTATTCTTGTCGGGGTCGGCGTAGACTTTTCTATTCACATAGCAAATCGTATCCGAGAATTGGGAGGAGGGATTCAAGCCATACGCAGTGCCGCTGTTGGTACAGGTATGTCGCTGTTCGAAGCTGCAGTTGTGACCTCCCTTGGCATGTTTGCGGCGTACGATATTCCGATCCCGGAAATACGCCCGTTCATCACGGTCATCTTGATTCTCCTTTGGGTTGCTGCGGCAAGTGCACTGATTTTACTTCCTGCAATCTTTGTAACCCTCGAAAAAATGGGTATTGGTGCGGTTGGTGGGGCCAACGGTATGGCGAGGCGACTTGGCTTGGTTGAAGATGCATCATATGTCTTGGACGATGTGATGGATGCTTCGCTCATTGACGATGTCGTTGATGTTTGGTGAGCGAGCATTCAATAGACCTCCTGTTCCACGAAACATCATGAACTGCTGGCTGATGAAGTCTGAACCTCATGTCTACCCTTACGAGCAACTTGTTGAGGACGGCCAGACACATTGGGATGGAGTTCGTAATTATCAGGCTCGGAACATGATGCGAGATGCCATGAAGGTTGACGATTTGGTACTTTTTTATCATTCGAACACCAAACCTCCTCATGTGGCTGGAGTGGCCAAAGTCGTGAATGAAGGGTATCCCGACTTTACATCATGGGATGCAGATGGGCATTATTTTGACCCGAAGTCAACCCCGGAACATCCACGTTGGTTCATGATTGATATTGCGCCCGTACTTGGTTTCGATACCATCGTCACTCTTCCGGCGATGAAAGCGAACCCGAGTCTTGAGGGCATGCCCCTTTTGCGAAAGGGACAACGGCTGTCAGTCCAGCCGGTAGATGAGGTGTACTTTGACGAGGTTCTTGCTATGGCTGGACTTTCTCGAGCCACCATCAATGAATAAGCACTGAAAGTTGAAAAAACGGAATCGTTTAGGAATGCTGAGCCCCATGTCCGATCAAGTGCCTGTATCAGAACGTGCGGCCAACATCGAGTACGCCATTCGTGACGTTGTGGTGCCTGCAACCAAACTTGAGGAGGAAGGTCATCGCATCCTCAAACTTAACATCGGGGACCCAATTGCATACCCTGGACTTCCAACGCCTCAACACATGGTGGATGCATATGCACAAGCACTACAAGACGGTAAAAACGGATATTCCCCTTCATATGGTCTTCCCGAATTGCGGACAGCAATTGCCAAGGATGAGCAACACAAAGGTTGGAATGCTCGTCCTGAGGACATCTATGTCTGTCATGGGGTGACTGAAGCGCTGCAGATTATCTTCGCAGCCATCTTGGAAGAGGGGACAAAGGTACTCGCTCCCGGCCCTCACTACCCTCCTTACATGGCGTATCCACAAATGTACGGGGCAACGACCGTTGAATACAAACTTCAGCATCAAAACGGTTGGAAATTAGACTTTGACGATATTGAATCCAAAATGGACGATCATGTTCGACTTTTGGTGCTCATTAATCCGAACAATCCTTGCGGGACCGTTTCAGATGCCGAGGACATTGACCGTCTGTTGAAGATTGCAGCAAACTACCCGAACTGTGTCATTGTAGCAGATGAGATCTACGACGGATTGGACTTTACCGGCCGCCATGTTTCGGTTGCGAGTCGCAACAGTGACCTACCGGTCATTGTTCTCAACGGTGTATCCAAGGTGTACTATGCACCTGGTTGGCGCATCGGCTACATGGCACTCCACGACCCGAAAGGACGTATGAAAGACCTTAGAGATGGCATAGAACGACTCCTTCGTTCAAGATTGTGTGCATCAACACCAGCTCAAATAGGATATTTGGCGGGTTTGACTGGGGACAAGTCATGGATGGTAGAATACCGTTCAAAAGTAGAAGCCCAAAGGGATTATTGCATCCAGAGAATCGACTCTATTGATGGTATCGAAGTTGAATCCCCAGGTGGTGCCTTCTACATGTTTGTTCGGCTTACAGATGAGAAATGGTCGGATTCAGACAAAGACTTCGTCCTTGACTTGCTCCATGAAGAACATGTTCTTCTCGTTCACGGTAGTGGCTTCTCACCAAAACTCGGCAAAGGCCACTTCAGATTGGTCTACCTACCTGCAATTGATGTTCTTAAAGAGGCATTTGACCGAATTGAGAGATTTTTAGAAAGAAGGCGAATTTGAGGAACTTGCAGCGGAAGAGTTGATGAATCAACTCTCTGCCCGTAATGTATGGGAGCGCACAGGTTTGCGATGATTTGGGTCGTTTCGACCTTGTTCGCTTTCTTGTTCATTCCTACTGCATCTGCAGTATCAGTGACACAAACTGAGGGTTTCTCAACAGGACTTATTTGGCCTCTTTTAGTTTCAATTTCTGTCGCATTTCTTGTCAGGCGTTGGTTCATACCTCAACAACTCAAGAACCTCCAAGTGGCGTTTGAGATTGATGACGATCTCTATGAAGTCCACCGGATTACACGTACTCTGAAAGATTCACGTCGTCTCCTCAAAGAAGGACTTGTTGGCTACGGTGTGCTCCTCTACATGATGGGGCTGACTGGGGTCTTGCTTCTCATCGCAGAATTGTTATTTGACCCATCCAATTTCTACAAAGTGAACCTCTACGTCATCGGCGTGCTCATTCTCATTCCAGTATTCATTTCTCCGTGGGAAACCTTGAACGGACAAATTCTCGGAAGGAGAACGAGAGAAGTGAAGTCGTCTAAAACCAACGATTTCATCCGAAGAGTCTTTACAATGGCTCTCTTGATTATTGTGACCCTCATTGTGGTAGTCTATGGCTACAGTATTAACGGGTCCATTACACCAACATGGCTTGCCTTTGCAATGCTGACCTTCATGGCTCCGACCATTTTCGCCTATGGCCGAATCATGGGGGCTTCCTGGAACATGCTTCTCATCAGTAAGTGGAGGACGTTTAGGGGTAGGGCGAACCCCATCGACCCGATTATTCCGTCATTCGTCGGACGTACTTTTTCATTCATCCTTGTGTTGTTCCTCCTCACCATGCCCATTACTGCACTCAACGGCATCGTAACGGTGCTCCATATCATGCTCAACAACCCCGCAAACGCAGAAGAGGTCTTGAATTATGGCGGCATCATCGGACATTCAATTTTCGTTCGTATCGACTTGATTTCGGAGATTCTCTTCCACTGGGAATTCATCAAAGCCCTTCCGCAGTTCCTTTCGCTCTACCTCACAATGAACATCGCAATTGTTGGTCTTGCATTCATTTTTGAACTCACACGTAACTTGATTCTAGGGGGGCAAACATTCGGTGGACTGTTTGGAGTTACCTTGGATACGCCTCGCGAAATTAGGACTGAGAAATCGGCACAAGCTCGACAATTGATCTTTGCCTTTGCTGGGTTTTCGGGTTATACAGTACTGTTGCTTGTTCTCGTGTGTTACAAGGAATTTGGTTCCTTAATGCCAATGACTACCTGGCTTGAAGGGAGAGGGTTTGATGAAGAAATGCGTCTGCTCACCGTATGGCTGTTTATCGCAGTCGGTCAAGCTGTCTTCATGCTAACGTGGATTCTGTCAATTGTTCGTTTCGGTACACTTCGAAAGCTTCGCTTTGACCTCAATCCCGATGAGCGTCGAGAAGGTGCGGTGAAGGTTGAGGGTGGAGATCGTCTACAATTAATGGTCGAAACGGCGGCCTACAATGAAGACATCGATTTGCTCATCCGTGTTCAAACACATGACTTCCCTGGTGATCAAGCATTGATTCGTCAGGAACAATCCCGCGCCTCAATGTGGGAAAAGGCACTGCGTGGACTTTGGCCACAGGCCATTGAAGAAAGTCGTAAACTTCTCGCTCAAGCTGGTGGAGACGATGATGAAGCGAGGATGATCATCGCCACCGGTTACATGGCATTGAGACGACTCGATGCCGCCCGTGAAGCCCTGCATGGCCTTCAACAGCCCGAAGGATACGATGAACCTGAACTTCTTTCGTTTGTCTGTGAATGGCTGGACCCATGGAATGGGACGGTAACAGAAGACGACCTCTGGGACTGGGAAAACAATTCAGTTATTGATCACCTTCAAATGCTCCAAAATATGATGCGTTATTGGAACCCACAACCAAAGGAACTGAGCATGCATAAGGATCGTATTTCTTTGGTTGGGCAATTGTCCATGGTAGCCTTGTTAAGAGCTCAACGAAAATACGATGAGGCTTTGGAATTGGCGTTGACCTTGGTCCGTCAAGACCCAATTGGGGTTCGCCCCCGTGTAGCAGTTTCTCTCTGTCTTTTGGATACAGGTGAGTGGCATGATGCGAAATCAGTTTTGGATGAACTCATCAAGAGCGATGCCAAAGACCCACGCGTCATGGCATTGGCCGTTATCTTTGGATACGGCAAGAAAGGGAAAGAACACCTCGAGGTTTCGCTACTGCTTGACGATGAAAAGGAGAAGAGGCGATGGGTTGATGCGGCTCCAGTCAATGCTTTCGCTGGCTTGGCCGTTAAGGGTGGCTTGGACGAAGCGATTACGGCAAACGTCATGGTTGCAGCACATGAAGCAACACGGCACGTGATGCCGCCGCGCTATTCGGCAAGCCCCATCTCAATTATTTTCACGTTCTTCGTTTTGGTCCCTCTTTGGTTTGTTCTCAGCATTCTCACCTACCAAGAAGTGGGTAAAAATGAAGGTGCTGCCTTGCTCGTCGTCTTGCTATTCTTGCACTTTTCTTACCGTAGGTTCATGGCCCAACAAGAGCATTTGATCAAGCATCGTGACCAACGTGGTATGATGAAATATGTCCGCCGAATGAAGCGATTCAAAGCAACTCCTAACGGAAGCAATATTCCGATAGGAAACCACCTTCTCATGTCTGGCATTCTCGTTTCAGTGAACGGGGTCGTATTGGACATCGGTATGCCGGCTTGGCTCCAAGACCGGTTGCCCAAGGAATCAGAAAAGAAAGTCAAGAGTCGACTGAAGCGAAGGGCTGTTTCAATGGCGAAAGGTCGCCCTCCAAGGGTTCAACCGTTGGGCAAAGCTTGGTGGTTAAAGCGCCCAAGGGAGCATGACGAATCTGGGCCTTTATTGGAACGATTCATCGGTCCAGTAGCCTATCGCGGACGGGCGAATTACATCCAGAAAAAGGGCGGAAATTATCTGAATGCTATCGCTCAAGGGAAGGAACAGGATTCCATGAGCGACCGCATCATTCCACGAAACACAATACGTAACGAAAACCGTCCTGGTGGTCCTCCGAACAGGCGTCCAGGTCGAATGTGAATGATATTTTTCCTAAAGTTCTCATTGCAATCAATTCAAAGACCGTATTTGATGTGAGTTAGATATGGGCAAATCACAGGGCGCATGGACGCCCTCCGAAGAAAACTGGGCTAACGGGAAAACCGTCATGGACGCTGTAAAATCTAGCGGGCGACTGTATCGCGATGGGCTCGGCATGATCGCCTCCGAAAACATCGTTTCACCCATGGTCCAAGATATTGTTTCCAGCGACCTCCACGGCCGCTATGCGGAAGGGCTTCCTGGAAAGCGCTACTATCAAGGGTGTGACGATTTTGACACCATTGAAGCATTGGGTATTCAGTTGGCGAAATCAGTATTTAATGCACCCTTTGCCAACATTCAATCGGTCTCCGGCACGGTTAGCAACATTGGCGCTCTCAAGGCACTCGCCAAGCCAGGTGATGCCATAACTGCCGTGTCTACAGCCGATGGTGGGCACATCTCACACGCTCGTATGGGTGCAGTTGGACTGCGTGACTTGAATTTGACAACATATCCCTGGGATGAAGACCGCATGGAGCCAGATGTTGAGGCAGCGTGCAAAGTTATTCGTGAAACCAAGCCTAAAATTGCCCTGTTTGGACAATCCGTATTTCTGTTCCCAACACCTTTGAAGGAAATGGCAGATGCTGCGAAGGAAGTTGATGCCAAGGTGATGTACGACGGTGCCCATGTTTTGGGCCTTATTGCTGGAGGAGAATTTCAGGACCCGCTCAGAGAGGGTGCAGATGTTATGACCGGTTCAAGCCACAAGACATTCCCCGGACCACAGGGAGGGTTTTTGCTCTCCTCGTCAGAGGATGAACGTTTCCAAAAGAGATTAAACAACGCTATGTTCCCCGGAGTTTGTTCATCGTACCACCTTCATCACGTTGCTGGAAAGGTGATGGCTCTCTCAGAATTCCAAGAATACGGAGCTGCCTATGCAAAAGATACGGTTCGAAATGCGAAAGCATTTGCTGGAGCCCTCGCTGCTGAGGGATTTGACGTGTTGGCTGAAAGTCGTGGTTACACAGCGTCTCACCAAGTGCTTACGCGTCATGGGACTACCGATTCAGGAGCAGGTACGAAAGCCGCTCAGTTGCTCGAAGACGGTGGGATTGTGACCAACATGAACATGTTGCCCGGCGATACCAAGGCGTTGACACCCTCCGGCTTACGACTGGGTGTTCAAGAATTGACTCGGGTTGGATTTACACCCGATGAAATGCAAGATGTAGCCCGTTTTTATGCTCGCATTTTGATCCATGGCGAAGACCCTTCTAAGGTACGGGTTGATGTAAAGGATTTGAAATCACAATTCCAAACCATTCGTTATTGTTTCAATGAAGATGGGCGAAGTGGATATCCTCTTTGAGGTGCAGGTGAATGGCCGATGAACCGTCCCCCCTTCATTCGGAATTCCTTCTCACTGATGCTGGAACCATTATTGATTCTCATGGCTCAGCCGTGATGTTGCTAGGCGTTAATGAATTCAATGAATGGTGGGGCTGTTTTGAATCCTATTTTCAGGCCCCCATTGGTCGGAAATTGATCTATGCAGCCAGTGATGACGAGGAGCATCATTTGGGAATTCACTCGCTGTATACGATTCCGAAATGGTTTGGCAAGGCATCGGTTTTGGAACGAATGAACCAACGTTGGATTACGATGGGCTGGGGCGTGCATTTGCCCGTGGAATCACGGATTCAATCGCCCTGTCATGACGCATTAGGTGCTGGTTTTGCTTTGGCTCACCATGAGCATAAAAGTGGTAAAAGGTACCAGATGGAGTGGAGACAACTCAATTCCGACTTCATTCAACTTGAATACGCTGAAAAGTTAGATGAAATACCACTTGCCCCGGAAGCAATGGCTCCGTCATGGGTTCCAAGTCAGGGTCATCCACTTCTCAAGAGTGCACCTCTTGACCACGATTTTGAATCTCGTTCATTTGGTTTTTTCATGGGGCGAGAACGGGCCATGTTTCTACCGATTTCTGTCTTTTACCGACTCTACAATGGTGTTCTTGGAAGGCCGTTTCAATCGGACTTAAAGTGGCCTGAACTGTTGAATATAGAAGGGCTTGATGATTCGTCTTCTTCCTTGACAACGGCGCTTGCCGCATCATCATCTTCAATGTTCAAAGGTTCCGATTATACCATCTTTGTTCAAACTCAATCGGATTGGGAATCTCACATCAATGCACGTATTTCTTCTCGAGGGATGGGCACCGTCAATATCGAAGAATTCGTTGGTGGAACTTCTCCGTCGGTTCGCATGACCCTCGCTTCTCCTCTTCCGGGATTGACTCTGGGTCTGCTGATTGCTATGTGGGAGAGGGCTCATGGCGCACCTTGCAGTGCAAACGTTGTTTTTACAGACAAAACTGCGTTAATTTCCCTGCATCCGCGAAGGGTAGAATATTCTTAGAAAACCTAACGCACAGTCCATTCTAAGCGCTTTATTCTGCCCATCTGTGGTCAAGGACTATAACCGATACGGCGACTCGGAAGAGTTGCACAGATGTGCGGGGTATGTCAAATGAGCTTATCACACAATCAAATGGCCTATGTTGCTATTGTATCAACATTGATTTTCGGTTCCCTTTTCGTCGGTGTTTCAGGTTTCTTTCAAACCAGTGAGGACATCGGTGGATTTGAGTCAGCAGTCGAAGAAGATTTGCGAGGGGATACCGACCCAACCGCCGATTCAAAGGACTCCGATGAAGATGGACTTTCTGACCGCCTTGAGGAGACTCAATACGGTACCGACCCGAACGATAAGGATACGGATAACGACGGGATGGAAGACGGTTGGGAAGTACAACACGGTCTGAATCCTCTTGATAATGGAGACTCTGAAGACCTCGAAGTGGATCCAACTCAAAGCGATGAAACTGAAGATGCTTCCATTGAAAATGAAAGTGATTCATGGCCTGACCCCAACCAAGGACCGAATGGAGACCCTGACCGAGACGGTCTAACCAACCAAGCAGAGCAGGATTTGGGCACGGACCCACAACGAGCTGATACAGACAACGACGGCCTTAACGACCGTTGGGAATCCCAATACACGATGGAGGTACTCACCCCTGCTGGTACCGTGACATTGTTCAATCCACTGGACGGCAACTGGGATTGTATCCTCCTTGACCAAGCTATGGAAGATGCCCTTGAGAGCCGATTTAACGGAGAGAATGGCTTGCCTGAGTGGGACAGCCTTGCTTCAAACGGTCGTCATTCATGCGACATGGTCCTTGACAGTGATGATGACGGACTCGCTAACTTTGAGGAAGAATCATACGGAACCAATCCAACAGAAAGAGATTCTGATATGGATCTCATCGATGACATCCTGGAAGTTGCAAATGCTACAATGGGAATGTTCACCGGTCTTGGTGAGAACTGCAATGTTGGCCTTGAAGTTTCAATCGAGCACGTTGGCCCTTTCTTTGGGAAGGAACGCAGTTGGTTCCTCCTCGACATGGACGGAGACGGTTTGCTCAATGGTCCATCTGACTGGGATACGGATGGAGACGGAATGCCTGACGGTTTTGAATTCTGTTATTCAGACCCTTTATTGGGTGCTCCTAATCCTGCCTATGTATTGGACCCTGCTAACGCTTCCGACGGCTACAATGACTGGGACGAAGACGGTATGAACAACGTAGAGGAATACCAAGTTGCACAAATTTTTGGACCAACAAACTTCACTTCTCCATGGAGACTTGATACCGACCTTGACGATATGCCAGATGGCTGGGAAGCCAGTAACGGTCTCAATCCTAGAGACGGTAACAACCGAGACGACGACCCAGACCGTGATGGATGGGACGTTGACCAAGACGGTAACGTTGTCTATGCAACGCTTGAAAACACAGCGGTCGTTCATGGTATTGATGTTGCTCTAAACGACTTTGTGGAGGAAAATGAAACCGTGATTCGTGCACGAATCACACTCGGTGGAGGAAATCAACAAATTGTTGCACTAAGCGCCCCAGTTTCTGGATATGTTTACTCAATCAATGTTCAAGTCGGCCAATCCATCGATTCAAGGATTTTCACTTGGGCATCCATCGTTGAAGAAGAAGAACGCTTCACCAATGTCATGGAATACGAAGCCAACGACCGTGACGGCGACGGCGTGATTGATGGACGCAGTACAGACCCTCTCAATGCCGATACCGATGCAGACGGCCTCATTGACGGAATCGAAGTTATGGGATGGGAGATTCTTGTTGTCAACCGAGGAGTTCAACCCACATGGGTTACCTCTGACCCTGGATTGTACGATACCGATGCTGACGGACTGAGTGACTTTGCAGAATTTTCATCCGCATGCAACGGTGGAGGCTCCAATGCATCCAACCCGGATACAGATTCAGACGGTCTCAGTGACTTGCAAGAGTCTGGAGACAATTTCATGTGGGAAGGGGAAGCCTATTCCACAAGTCCCTGTATGTTTGACACAGACAACGACGGACTTGAAGACGGTGAAGAAGTCATTGCTGGTGAAGACAACTTCCTCACTCATGCCAACAACTCAGATACCGATAACGACGGGCTCGTAGACGGCCATGAAGTTCTCTTCGTACCTCGTCCATTCCAGAACCCAACGAATCCCCTTCTCAACGATACAGATTCCGATGGAATGCTCGACGGATGGGAGATGCAGGTAAAATCCGCTGAAGACAACACCAACTCGCACAGCCTTTGGGTTGCTACCTCTCCATGGGAGCGCCCTGGTTGCGATGCATCTCAAAGCAATTCATGCACCATGCAACCTGGTGGATATGTCTGGCAGAATTGGCTCGGTGGATTTGCACTTGAACCCAAATTCCAAGTCAATGAGATGAACATCACCGGCTTCCAAATGCCGAGTAACTCACTGTGTGATGGATGCAATGGCCGATGGGCCCTCGATCCCTCGCTCGATTCGCTAAAGGATGATACCTTTGACATCGACAACGACACGCTGGCCAACGCCCAAGAAGCTCCCGACCGATGGAACACAAATCCTGTTGATGACGATTCAGATGGCGACCTTCTACCCGATGGATGGGAAGTCTACTATTCACAGCAGGCATTGGAACTCGGACTCGTAGACAATGAAACCATCGGTGCATACGGTGCCCGTGGTGTCATGGACCCGTCCATGCCAGACAGCGACCTTGACGGTATTGACGACGGTAATGAAGACCCTGACCAGGACGGTCTCAACCGTTCGGGCCTCATCAAGCGATATTGTCCGGGTTACAACGACACAACCAATTCTGAATGCAACATTGATCCTGAATCACCGGACGGTAAACGATTCTATGACAATCTAGAGAATTACACCAATTTCGAAGAAATGCAGAACGGTACGAACCCAATCACCAACGATACCGATGGTGATGATTGGAACGACGGCCCCGAAGTCTTCTATCAAGACCACGATGATGATGGTATGGCTACCGGCTGGGAATATCACTTCCAGTTTGATCCGTTTGATGGTAATGATCGAATGGTTGACACCGATGGTGATGGTCACGTGAACTTCTGTGAGTACAAATGGGACACCAACCCAAGAAATCCTGTATCCTATCCAGGTCAGGGTGAATTGTGCGACCCCTTCTCGGATTGATTACATTAAGGAGATTGCATGAATCAAACACGCAAATGTGCCACTCAAGCACGACGCTGTTTACTGATTGCACTCATATTCTGTGTTCCATTAACACCCATTACCACAGCTGGTCATGGGCCCTCCGGTGGAGGGAATCCCGACCATACCTTTGAGTTCACTTTTGACCAAGAGCAAGGAATCAATGTTATCGACACATTGGAATTGTCTGGAGAATCACGACTTCAATTGCGAGATACTGAATGGGACCTCTATGATGTATTGGATGACATGAATCCTCTGTTGCACGGAGATTTTTTAACGGCAGTTTTTCCGACAGCTGACGGATACTCATGGAATTTATCAGTCAATGTTTCCGGTTATGATTGCACGTGCATCATGGAAATCTCAGTCCCTAATCCGGATGGCGGGACACACGTCCACCCTTTGTTCGTCTACATCGGCTCGGTGAATCATCAACCGGTCCTGTTGCCGACAAACTTCCACCATGACTTCAGGCCGATGGTGAATGGGAACGTAGTAGATTCAAGCGAAGAGGGGGCGACATTTCAAACTGCTAGCCAGTCAAATTTACCTTTGAACACCCTTCAAGACAACGTTGTGGAATTCGGTCTCATTACTCCCGAAGGAGACGTGAACGGTTCCATGATCAAGGCTAACATCTGTCAAGCACCATACGGTGTTTGTCTGGATGAGGGGAAAACTATGACACTTCTTGCTGAATTTCAAGACAATACAGTATCATTGCATCTCAATTCTTCTCTCATTGATGATGAAGAAGGTATTTGGAAATTTGCCTTCTTTGCTCAAGATGACCTTTTACGTACTTCTCCTGACCAAAACATGTTCTTCATCCATGATGTAACTCCCCCATCATTAAAGATCAATATGGATTCATCCGCAGAGGAGTCAGAACAACTATCAGTATTTTCAGAAACAGTTGACGGCTATACTGGAGCATATGTTCAGGAAACTTGGACCATTACACTACCAAACGGGTCTATTCGAGCCCCGTTTGCAGATGAAATCATTGATTCCAGCCATCTCATCCTTAATTTCAGTCAATCCGGTGAGTATACTTTGGAATTATCCGGTAGGGACCAAGCAGGGAACATGAACTCAACGATGGTCCAGTTTAGCATTATCAATCAACCTCCAGTGGCTGTAATTTCCATTGATGGTCTGACGGCTACCAACAACCAGATTGTTCAAATGAGTGCGGGTGGGAATTGGACCATTCATGGTACCGACAGTTACGACAACGAGGTCATTGATTACCTGTGGATTATTGACTCATCAACATCAATTCGTGGAGTGGAATCACTCTCCTATGAAGATTTCAAATCCTCCGGAACATATCTGATTGAACTCATCGTTTTCGATGATGATGGTTCGACAAACTCCACCATCATTGAATTGCAAATTCAATCTGGTGATGATGCAGCCTCCGCTGGGCCCAATATGGTCATGCTCGCTTTCGTTGGCCTTGTGTTATTCGGAGCAATTTGTACCATTACATACTTCATCTTCGGAAGAGAAGAAACAGGTTCATTGCCGAAATGGTCTGCTGCTAACCCCACTGATACATCATCGGTAGAAGCCGACGATGAAGGTCAGAATAATGCAACGATTGAAGAAGCCTAGGCTGGTGGGATAATCATGTTCGCTGATGCCATGGACCGGTTGCCTCCTCAACCCGCACCAACACCGTTAGCAGAATACAAGCAACGACAGGACCGTCTTACTTCGCAGTTCAAAAAAGACGACTTGTTCATTCTCGCCGCTCCTCAAGAAGCCGTCCATTCCAACGATGTCCACTACCGTTTCAGAACCTCGAGTGATATCCTCTATCTGACCGGATGGTTTGACCCGGAGGCATCAGTTGTCCTCAGATACGATGAAGGTACTTGGAAAACATGCTTGTTTGTCCAACCAAAGGATACCCTCAAGGAAATTTGGGAAGGACGCAGGCCAGGTGTTGAAGGAGCTCTTGCTCACTACGCCGTAGACGAGGCTTACCCGAGTTCTGATTTGGAAGAATGCCTTGATGTTTGGTTTCCCGAGTGCAAAAGAGTCTATCACCGTGGAGGCATTAATGCTCATCTTGATTCAATGGTGGATTCGGCAATCCTTCGTCGAGATCGTGCTCGCCAGCACTTTGGAACCGGCCCCTTTGTTGTCCAAGACCCAGCATCGCTCCTTGCGGAACTGCGATTACGGAAGTCCGCATCTGAGATTGAACAGATGAAATATGCGAGTGAAGTTGCAAGTCTTGCCCATGAACTTGCGATGCGACACAGCAAAGATGGCGTCAATGAAGGTCAACTACAAGCGATAATTGAGGGATTTTTCTCATATGCAGGGGCATCAGGTTGGGCCTACCCGTCCATCGTTGGCTGTGGTGAAAATGCCACAATTCTTCATTATACAGTCAACAACGACGAATGTCGGGACGGCGAGGTCATTCTTATTGACGCAGGTGCTGAATATCGTGGATATGCAAGCGACATTACTCGCTCGTGGCCAATCTCTGGAACGTTCACTGAGGCGCAAAATGAAATATACAGTCTTGTACTTAAGTCTCAAGAGGCTGCTATTGCTGCTTGCAAAGTCGGAAATGCATACACTGCACCCCATGACGAGGCACGTCGTGTATTGGCGGAAGGACTGATTGAACTTGGTATCATTTCGCAGACTGTTGACGAAGCTCTTGACCCAACGGACGGTGAACTTCGCAACTGGTACATGCACAACACCAGCCATTGGATTGGACTTGATGTTCACGATGTCGGAGTGTACAAACCGGGCGGGACTCCTCGAACGCTTGAGTCCGGGATGTGTCTTACTGTTGAGCCGGGATTGTATTTCGGCGCTTGGAGGCCAGACGTTGACTGTCCTAAACGGTATGCAAACATCGGTATCCGAATTGAAGATGATGTCCTGGTCACCGAGACCGGTCCCGTTGTATTGACCAATGCATGCCCAAAAACAGTAGACGATATACAATCCATCGTCGGCCAACCGTTGTCTTGAGGTGATTCTGTGAGCTGGTTGAAAATCTTGGAGCGACAGCAGGAATGGACGCCAGCAAACGCTGCTCAATTGCGATTAACGGAAGAAGAAGCAACGTTGCTCTATGAGAATGCCCCTTTGCATGCACTCATGCAGGCTGCTCATCGTCGACGATTGGCGATGCATCCTAATGGAAAAGTCACCTATCTCATCGATCGCAATATCAATTACACAAATGTCTGTACGATCAATTGTCAATTCTGTTCATTCTATCGGCCCCCCGGTCACGATGAAACTTACACTCAAACCTTTGAAGAAATTTCCAACCGTATTGTTGAACTCGAAGCCATCGGAGGTGTTCGCATCTTAATGCAAGGCGGAGTCAATCCTGAACTGCCATTCAAATGGTACACGGACCTCATTGCCCACTTGTGCAAACATCACCCGACCATTCATCTTGATTGCTTCAGTCCTATTGAAATTGAAGGCATAGCCGAGGTTTCAGGCATGTCAACGCTTGAAGTTCTTACACGCTTGAAGAACGCAGGTATGCACGGCCTTCCTGGCGGTGGGGCTGAAATGCTGGTTGAAGATGTTCGTACTGATGTTTCTCCAAAGAAGGGGCATCCTTCCAACTGGTTGAGAGTGATGGAAGAAGCTCAATCCTTAGGCCTCACGACCAGTGCAACGAACGTCATAGGGTTTGGAGAATCAATGGCGCAGCGTGTTGAACACATGGCACGGATTCGGGAACTTCAGGACGCTTCAATAGAACACTATGGTAGAGGATTTACCTCGTTCATCGCCTGGCCTGTCCAACTGGAGACCAACACCTTCGGAAAAAGAAACAAGGGGCAAAACAAACACACTCTTGGTGCAGGTTCATCTGAATATCTTCGGCACATTGCGATTTCCCGACTTTATCTGGACAGCATCCAGCACATTCAGGCATCATGGCCTACCATGGGACTCGCAATTTCACAAATGGCACTCTTGGGTGGCGCTGACGATGCAGGTTCAACAATGATGGAAGAAAATGTAGTATCCGCTTCTGGAACAAAGAAACTGGAAGCCTCAGAAATTGAACTTCAGGACTCCATCAGAAGAGCCGGATTTATCCCACAACGCAGGGACAGTGACTACCAAGACTTGGATACGGCCCTTGTTTCCGTGGACCCCAAAGTGATGGCTGCACCTACACCAGACGCATCTATGATGTCGTAGGTCCGTAGTAGACCACCCATATCACGGCACGAATATTTCGTTGACCGTTTCCAACACCGTCGGAAGGGACATATTCTTGGCCGTTGTAATAGCCTCTGTAAACCAAGTGATTGTTGTTGCCACTGCTGTTGTCCACCCAATCGGTAATGTCGTACGTCCATTGTTTGACATCTTGACCAGCACACCATCCAGCCCTTCCAAAGGGCCATGAACCAAACTGATTAGCGACTACACCGTTACGAACCTCATTTTCACATCCTTCGTTATTGTAAACGATTGGATGCCATTCATGAATTTGGTTGGAGCCCATGGTGTAGTAGTGTTGATGGTCGCAGAATTCTGCGCAATTGGCATTATCCTTCCCAAATCCATGCCCGGTAATGGTTGCTACAATCTCGACTTTTGTCGCCCATGAAGGGGTGGTGAAGTTGAGTTGTCGGTTGTATCTTGACTCGTTGTTGTAGGTGCCGTCAAATTGCCCTCCGCTGAAGGCATAGGTTGCATTCATTGCACGCTCGCCACTGTCCCAATTGCTGAACAAGAAGGTAACAGTCAAGTCTCCTTTATTCGCTCCTCCGTACTTGAAGCGTCGCTCTTCTCCATCGTTAATCATGAACAAATATGGAGAGATGTCTGTGAGCCATTGCCCTTCTCGGCCATAAGTTGTGATCCACCGCATGATTTCTGTATTGCACGTTGAAGAGTTGCTCGCATCGCAAATGTAGAGGTTCGCTAGATAATCCCATTCGTGACATCCTCCATAACTCTGGTCCGAGTTTTGATAACGATTCTTCCGCTCATAACAAGCATGCTCGTGATATACCTCTAAGGTATCATACGATGAAATTTCATTCGGTAAGTCAAAGGTCGATGTCGCAAACGAAGAGAATCCTCCACCCCATCCACCCGTGTGACGTTGGAAGTCAAGAATATTTATTGCGTGAACACCTGGGTCTTGTTGACGGATTTTCACTGGAAATTCTGCGACCCATTGATTGGGTTCATGGGACAGATGAAACGGGTCATTTGATTGAGAAGTCCATGCATACAGGGACCCCGTTTCACGAGAGAGTTGAAACCTGTCAATGCCCATAAAAAACGGGTTATTGAAGGATGAAATCATTTGTCCCAAGCCACCACCGAGATTGCTTGCATCAACGTCGATGTAGTGTATTCTCTCGTTCCACTGTTCCTCTTCGGAAGCGGTTAGACCTGCAAGTACACTGCTCCGCTGCTGGATGACATCATTATGGTAAGAGTTGTCAAATGAACCGTAGAAAAGATGCATGTTTTCCGGCAGATTGCGGATGAACTTACCCGGATTTTGACCCCATGTCGCTGAATTGGAAGAACCGCTTGAATCGGTATACTTGAACATAAACATATACACATCCATCCCCGTCCATTCGTTTTGGAAGCTGTAGGTTCCGCTTAGTGTGGGGAAGGAAAAGTTAGGAACGGTTTGCATCGGTCCGTTCAGGGCCGATGCACTGGTCCAATTTACAGGAGTCTGGACAACGGCACATCCAACTGTATCTACCGTCCAGCGTTCAGGAGATTGCGAGCAGATGTCCACGTTTGCAAACACTCCGTCTCCATCGAGGTCAGCGCATCCCACCGTGTTAACATTCAACCCGGAGGGTGTCCCTTCGCACTGGTCGGAGTCATCGTTTACACCGTCTTGATCTGTATCTCGCTGATTCGCAGCACATCCTATTTCGTTGACCGTGGTCGAATTGAGAGGCGTTTGCGGGCACAGGTCCAGTGTTGCACCGGTTGAATTGACATCGTTCACGCCGTCGTTATCATCATCGTCGTCTTCTGTAGAATCATTACAACCGTCCTGGTCCCAATCTAAAGTTGAATTCGCCTGCCAGAGAATGGTACCCTTAGGGCATTGGTCGTTAACATCAACATAGTCATCGTTGTCATCGTTATCATCTTCGTCGAGGTCAGCGCATCCATCCCCGTCCCAATCACTGTAGTCATTTGAGGTCCAGCCAAGCAATCCAACAGGACATCGGTCATCGCCATCCATAACCCCGTCTCCATCATCATCGGTATCTTCGTCAGCATCATGGCATCCATCAGAATCATAATCTGCAGTTGGAGTACTCAACCAACCATACGATCCTGGGCATTGGTCATGGGCGTCAAGGATTCCATCATTGTCGTCATCATCGTCTTCAATGCTGTCTCTGCATCCATCACGGTCACCATCAGTCGCCTCGTTTGAGACCCAACCCTCCTCTTTTCCTATTCCTTGGGGGCAGTTGTCATCAGCCGTTGGTATTCCATCACCATCCTCATCATCTCCGGCTCCTTCAATGACAATCTGAGTCACAAATGTGTCACTTAATTGGGTGAATTGACCGCAGATTGCATGGGTTGTAATCGTGAGAGTTTCAGTTGAATCAGAAAAATCCATGAGCTTCTTCCAGGTGAAATCTGGTGTCAATCCCAACGACCCTGTGCTACCATCACTGATGGTGTAGGTTAGTGAACAAGTCGCAGGGCTGTCATGTTCAACCGAACCCTCAAACATTACAGCCTCGGGTTGTTCCAAAACAATACGGGAAGGGGCAGTAATTATCGGAGCTTCTTCAACTGGCTCAATGACTTCAAGAAGATGAACAAGAGGCTCAGTTTCAGGTACCATTGAGCTTTCTCCAATGTTGGTAAACGTTAACCGAACAATATAGTCACCAACTGATTCAGCAGGGAACGATAACTTGTATCCATCTGATTGCTGGGCCCATACGAGTCCTTCTATCGATGAAAATGTCGGAGAAAGGACCGACGGTGTGATCTCAAATTCTCCAGAGCCGATTCGTTCTACATTGACAAGAAATATTGCATCTTCACCCATGGTGATGGTGGTGGGTGCCAGTGCCCATGATGCCTTAATTTCGTAGGTATTGACAACGTCTTCCTCGATGATCGGTTCGGGTTCTGCCCCACTTAGACAACCCGATATCAACATCAGTGATACAAAAAATATAGCGGATAGACGGTGCTTGTCCATGACACTTGGAGTGCCTTTCCGTCCATCAATGTGTTGATGGAATGACGTCTGACTCGGAACGGCCATCGTGCAACGGTAGGGTTCTCAAATCCAATTCAGTGGGTGAATGATGAGCAACTTTCAACGGTTGCACCCACAATAAAGCTCCACCTTTCTCGCGTTCTATTCGAACGATACATTCCCAGTGAATTCGAAGCAATGGACTGCTGACCGTCCCCGGCCAAAACGGTTCAGGAGGGGACAATTCAATGGTTTCCCCTTCGTTCCAACGTTGAACACTTCCTTGAGCCATGATTCGCATGGGCCGTAGATAGAGTCCACCCTTTACTTGTTGCAACTCCATGGGGGCGTCTTCACCGCCAGCGGTACCGTCGTCAAGTCCTGCTTCCCAATGATGTGGGAGTTCAGTTGAGAGGCCAGGTGGTGGTTGTCGCTGGGTGCTTCGGCCGAGTGTTTTGAGTAACGATTCTCGGGCAGGGGGGAGAATTCCAACGCGCCAGGTGACATCTGCGTGTATCCATCCTGCGTCCCATTCAGGGAATTTGAGTTCAAGCGACAAATGCTCATTTGAAACACTGTCCTTCAAGAATTGAATGTCGGGCATTTCCAAATTGCGCTGGAGAAACGTATTTTGACGACGGAGTTCTATCAAATTCGCAAGAACACGGATGAAAAGCGGCGCAAAGAGAAGGGGGATCACCAAAGTCGCAAGAATTGGGTAATCAAGTAGCCCCCAACGCACGCTGTCCAATCCATAGACAGGTATACCGAGGAGCATTAAAATTGGAGATATTGCGAGGTATGCAAGACTCAACAGGAGAACAATTACGACACCGTTGATGAATTTCCTCAAGATATTATGAATCGGGTTCGGAATCAAGTACCAACCTCTCCGCTGTCGTTTAACGATTCTCGGGAATTTATTGGATTCCAGCCAGTGGTCATGCTGCACGGCGCTTAGAATTTCATCATCGTATCTGTATCGTCGCTCAATCATCCAGGAATCATCCTCGCCCAATTTGAACGGTGGACAGCGAGAATTGAGTTCTTCTATCGCAAGGTCCTTGTTCTCAAACGAGCCAATTTTGAACTGATGTTCGGCTATTGGAAGTGCTTCAGGGCGCCACCGATTCGGCTCAAAAGGCGGGTATCTGATGCGTTGCTCCTCAATTAAGTCCGACACAGCAACACCTCAAGAAAGCAATAATTTAACACCAGCGCGTAGAGCCAATTTACGGAATGCAGGGACATTTTTCAGAAGCGCCATACCGAGAGGTACAGGTTTTTCGATATCACCGATGTCGTTGATAAGTTGGAGTGTGTCAGGGTGGGAGAAGTTAGCAAAATGCTTGTCTAATGCGTGATCTGTACAATCACTAACCAATAAATTGCGAAGTGCTCGTGCACGGTCCTGCTCCTTCTTCATAGCGTCCCAAGATTTCTTGGTGATGCTTCGAAGATGCGCCTGTGAAAGGTTATCATCCTGAATTGCTTTTGTAAGCGGTTGAAGAATGGATTGAATTTGATGGAACCCAGGACCAATTCCACCACCAGTCGTAGGCTTGGCCATTCCTGCAGCGTCACCCAGTAGGATTACTCGGTCTTTGACAGGCTTCTTCACCATTCCAGAGGGTACAGGGCCGCAATACCTTGCAACTTCCTTAACATGCTCAAAACGTTCCTTCCACAAGGGATGGTGGAGTAAATCGTCGTAACATGATTCAATGCTACGTCCAGCAAGATGTTGAGCAGTTGACCATACACCGATCCTATGGGTTCCAAATCCTGACGGGATCACCCATGCAAAAAAACCGGGTGCGATTTCTGAGCCGCTGTACATTTCTAGCCATCTGTCCCGGCCTTGATAACCAACAACTTCAGTTTGGAAACCGATCATCAATTCCTTGGGGTGGCCCATCTTGAACGTCCGTCTGGTCCAGCTGTGGGCTCCGTCTGCACCGATGAGCAATTTAGTACGTATCTGGTGAACCGTCCCATTTCTCTTTACTTCAAGTTGGCAGTGGGTTGGGAATACCTCCACATCCGTCGGAACGGTATTGACCCAAATGTGGGCACCGGCTTCAATTCCTTGTTGAACGACGGCTTGGTCAAACCGCTTTCGGCATACAACGTAGGTTCGTAACGTCCCTTCTGTACCCACGGGTACAAGGGTCCCGCTTGGCCCGTGAATCAAGGCCCCGTCGACTTCTTCGAGTACGGTTTCATGGACCCCGACAGCATTCATTGCAGAAGGTGTGACGAGACCGGCGCATTGGAACGGACGACCAATTTCATTGTGCTCTTCGATCATGAGGACACGCAGCCCTTCAGCGGCGAGTAGGGTTGCTGCTCGGCCTCCAATCGGTCCTGCACCAACGATGACAACATCGTACTGGTGCTCTTCCATGGTGAATTGTCAATGCGCCCCTCGCTTGAATCTTACCACACGATTGAGTGGAAAGGTTCACTTTTTGGCGAATTTGTATGCAACCGTTTCATTTTTCTTCAGATAGAGGATTGATGTGAATGGGTTGCCCGTTTTCTTTGAGATGAAGTCATCAAAGGGTCCAACTTCTTTCGCTTCAACAAGGGTTTTTGCCTCTTCACGAGATATATCCCGCTTTGACATTGCCCGCAAGATGTGAATTTTGCATTGGGTACTCGAATCTTCAGTGGTATAGTGTGTTTCTGTTTCCACGATGTTGGCCTTGTGTTTTGGACAAATACCCACAACGCCGGGTACGATTTCGAATTTCTTGGCATCAGCCGGCGCGCCTCGTGGAGGGAAGTCAAAGGCAACTCGATTCTTCTGAAGAACCAAGAAAGCACTGAAAGGGCGATTGCGTTTCGATGTGAAGTCATTTAGAAGTTCAGATTTACCATTCTTGAAGATCGTTAGCGCTTCTTCTTGAGATATT
>JAQXEX010000033.1 GCA_029250625.1 Candidatus Poseidonia sp.
ACGATGACATGTTCTGCAACTTCCCTGCAGCGAACGATCAAGGATACAACACGCAATTCAATGTCCCGGGCGACCAGAACAAGGCGATGAAGGGACTCAGTCACAAAGCGGCCTGTTTGGGATGACCTATGAATCCTGTTCCTCTTGAGAGCAAGACGACAGGGTTTCAAGCGTACTTTCATGAGAAGCCGACTGTAGGAGCACTCATGCAACACGGCTGGAGTGTGGGGGTCGTCGTGCCTGCTCGCAACGAAGAATTGCATATCGCAGGTGTCCTTGAGACACTTCCGACATTTGTGGACCTTGTTGTGGTCATTAATGACTGCTCTACCGATGCTACTGAACGGTGTGCTCAAGAGGCTTCATGTAGCGCCACCGTCATCATCCTCAACACTGCCGGCATTGGCGTAGGTGGCGCAATTGACATGGGCCACCGATGCCTCTTGGAACAACTCGAGCCACCCTTTGCAAGCGCTGTTATGGCTGGAGACGGCCAGATGAACCCTCAAGATTTAGAGGCGATTCTTACCCCCGTCACCTCGGGTCAATATGACCATGTGAAAGGGGACCGTTCAATTCATCCGGAGGGTTACAACAAGATGCCGAGGTTGCGAAAAATCGCTTCGTTCATATTGGCCTTTTTCACGTCACTCGCAGCCGGACAACGCATCAGCGACCCGCAATGTGGTTATACTGCAACCTCCCACACAGTACTCGAAAATTGGAACTGGGAGAAGTCCTGGAGTGGTTATGGATATCCTAATTTTTGGTTGATTCAACTCGCAACACTTGGTTGGGCCATTGGGCATATCCCCGTAGAATCAATCTATAGAAAGGAGACATCAGGCATCAAACCTGCTTCATTCTTCATTAGAGTCGGAGCGATGATGGCGGTTGAGCATCACCGTCGCAACGTTTCTTGGGTACGCTCCAAAGAAACACCAATGGCGACGTACGGAGCACTGCTTGCTTACTCATTGGGATGGATGCTCCTGCTCAATGGAATGTTTGGAGCAATGAGCACCGTATTAGGGATCGAGGGGTGGCTGTCTTACCTTGCAGGAATATTCTGTTGGATGGTTGCACACCTTTTTGATAGAATGGCGACAGTAGCCAAACAGAAGGTGAACAAACATGCGACGACATGACCGAAGAAAGACGCCACGAAAGGCGCATGCCCGTCATATTCTCGTCACCAACAAACCAGATGCAAGAGAATTGCTAGAAGCCATTCAAACAGCCAAGAAGCCGTTCAAGGTGTTCAAAAAACTAGCCAAAAAATACTCCAACTGTCCAAGTGCTAGCAAGGGTGGGGATTTGGGTGAATTTATTGAAGGACAAATGGCTCAAGATTTCGAAGAAGCGGTGTGGTCCGCAGAACTCGAAACACCACCCAAGTCATATGTGAAAACCCAATTTGGATTCCACATCATTTGGGTTCACTCCGTGGGCGAATATCAACGCTAAGATTGCAATCCTGGGACCTCAGTCCCAAGCCTTCATGGGAACAGAAAGCCCGATTCATACAACGCATACGCTATGAATGAGACATTGATGGTGGGCGTACCAAGATTTGAACTTGGGTCCAAGCGTCCCAAACGCCCGAGTATAGGCCAAACTAACCCATACGCCCGTTATCCTTGGCCACGAGGTCTAACCTATGAACTTCACTCAAGGAACTGCCAGCGACCATCGCCTGTTCGGAGCACTAATCCTTCTTGTTCGGCACGCTCCATCAGGCCGTCAGCGTCCATATCAGCATGTTTTGAGGCAAGAATTGAATTGACCGTGATGCGCCCCACGGAATTGTCTTCATCACACCGGCGCCGCACCATATCGATCAAAACATTCGGAGAGGGGGCTTGGGGTTGGTCAAACAACAATTCGTTTCCTGACAACTTTTCCCGCAAAGCATCTCTGAGAGGTTCTGGTGTGTTGGCAAGGGCGACTTCCATCCGAAGTTCAGATGAAGAAGATGCTCGAAAGCACACTTCCGCCCCCTCACCAATGCGTTGGCCGCAATGCGGACATCGTCCAGAAACAGAGCGATGGCCGAAGCACAACTGGCAGCCCGGGCACCGAATAACCAGCCAAGTTTGTTCGCTCATAGTCCGTCACTTCCGTGAGTACAGATAAAGTTCACAATGTGAAATCATGATTGTTCTGAGGTTGACCCGGCCGACGTGCTGGAGCTGCAGGGGCCTTTGTGTCAACGCGCTTCTTAGGTTCCTCGGCTTTTCGAGTAAGAGCTCCACGAATCGGTCCTGTTCGGGTCTTGGCCCCAAACGTGAGAGATTCCGGTAAAATCAATGCCGCAATGGCCACACCATGATGGTCCTGGCCTGCTGTAACTTCGTCCACAGCCACATCGAACTCAATGACTTCCAGATCCCTACTCGCAAGTCTTCGTTGAAGGTTACGACGCAACAATAGAACCGTTTCCTCGTAATCAAGAGCCGTTGTAATGGTTGCAACAATGGTACATTCATCACCTTCCGGAGTGACACAAGAAGCCCAAGCCACACCCGCTGAAGCAGATGAGCCGTTCCATGCATATGCCGTAGCGAGGTGACACTCGACAAGTGAACCCATTGGGAGTGGACGCGGGGGTGTTGCACCAAAGCCGAGCGGCAACATCGCACCTTGGGCTTGAATGATACGAGCATCGCCCAAACCGAGTTCTACCAATCCTTGGTCAAAAGCATCTTCTGCATTCTCTCCCCAAGGAGCTACTGCCGTCATCAACCAACCGGGACACGATGGCCCTGAACTCCGCTGCATAGCGATACACTGTCGCAACGGGTTCATGAACACCATGGTGCTACGATTACCATGGCCACAAACCCAAGACGCATCATGATCGGCGCAGCCTTGGTCAATGTGATGATGTGGATTGGGGCGATTTTCCTAGAAAGTAAGTATTCGCTCGCATTGGTCATAGCGACATTGATTGTTACGATCATCGGGGCGACTCTAACGATTTGGAATTCCGATGAGTCCTCAAGTGGAAGTTCAACGATTGGCGGGCAAGGCACACGTTCGGGATCTGCACTGCGCACTTCAAAAGTCAACGAACCACTGCCTGACCCGATGGACTTTGACATCGAGATGCCACTGTCATGATCACAGGAGTCGGACGGTTTCAAGATTCTTGGGAGCGTATGTTCGGCAGCGGTAACGCTCTCTGAGCGTGTGACCGAGTTCATTGCACTTCTGATAGTCTCCGTGATGGCAGATGATGTTGCGTGGCTTGGGGTTCAACTGGTCGACGAAATCGAGAAGTTGTCGGCGGTCTGAATGGCCGGAGAAACCGTCAATAGTGACCATTTCGCATCCAATTTTGACAATCTCTGTTTTTCCGTTGATCATCATCGGAACTTCTCCGAAGCCCTTTTGCAAGCGACGTCCAAGGGTCCCTTCTGCTTGGTAACCTACGAAACAAAGAGAGTTTCGCTCTTCATGAGCCCAGTTCTTGAAGTACTCCATGACCGGACCTCCGTTGAGCATTCCTGACGTTGCCAAAACAATACATGGCGATGGGTCCATGACGATGCTTTCACGGAGTTCACGCCCCTTAACCGGACGGAACCATTCGCTGGTGAACGGGTTTTCACCATCGTCTTTCAACAGGGATTTGCTCAAAGCATTCGTGAGGTATTTTGGATGCGATGCGTGGATGGCTGTAGCTTCTTGAATCATACCATCGAGCCAGACCGGGACGGGTTTCACCGTACCAGAACGGAAGAGTTCATCGATAGCGATCATCACTTCTTGGCTTCGCCCTACAGCGAACACGGGACAGATGATCTTACCGCCACGCTGCAAGGTCCTTGAGACAATGTCTTGCAATTCTTGGTTGGCTTCTTGGCGAGAGGGTTGGTAATCGCCAGAGGCGCCATAGGTTGATTCAATCACGAGAGTTTCAACGCGAGGGAACCGAGTATTCGCTGCATCAAAGAGCCATGATTTCTCATACTTTTGGTCACCGCTGAAGACGATGTTATGCTTACCGTCAGCGATGTTGAGATGGACTGCTGATGAACCGAGGATGTGGCCGGCGTTGGAGAAGGTCAACTTTACATCAGGAGCGATATCAGTTGTTTCTCCCCAATCGACGTCAACTACATGCTTCATGCACATTCGTATGTCTTCCATATCGTAGGGAGAGCGCTTACCTTCTGCCCCACCCACTTTGAGGTAGTCTGTTTGCAACAGGAGCATCAAGTCCCGAGTAGGGGGTGTGCAGTACACTGGACCCCTGTATCCATACTTGAACAGAACCGGCAGCATGCCTGCATGGTCAAGATGCGAATGCGTCAAGACGACGGCATCAAGTTTCTCAAGGGGCAAGGCCTCGGGGGCGGTGAAATAAGGCATAGGGTCTGTATCAGATGCGATGTTAACTCCAACGTCGATCATGACGCGAGATTCGTTGGTTGTGACAAAGTGACATGCCCGACCGACTTCACGGTAGGACCCGAGGGCAGTTACACGGGCCCAGGTCGCTCCAGGGCGAGTGGGGCGGTGGATGTTAAGGCCGAAATCTTTCAGGAGTTTACGACGCTCCTCTGCCTTTTCTTGACGGTAACCACGAATGTCGTGAACGGTCTTTGAGAACAGGGGCGGGGTTCGCTCTACCTTGACTGACCATCCGGTCTCATCACGAACCTTTCGAGTATTTTCCCCACGACGACCAACTGCCGTCCCGGGGTTTTTGCACTGAATGATTACTTCCCGGTAGCATCCATCAAAGTACATCTCAGTGATTTCCGATTCCTCAGGGATGAGCTTTTCAATGATCTCTTTTGCATCATCGATATCCATGATGGCGTCTACAGGCGAACGAAGGACAATCTTTCTCTTAATTCGCTTTGCGATTTTTCCAATGAGGCCATCACGGCCACCGAATTCATCCATTTCAGTTGTGATGATGGCGATGTTGCCGGCTTCAAGGTCAACGCTGTAATCGATTGCTTTTGGGACAATCTTTGCGATCTCATCTTTCAGTTCTTTGTACGTCATTTGCATGTTATCTACCTCTATCCTGCGTCATCACACTGCCTGTGACATGCCCCGAAGAGCGAATGCGGATTGTCCGCAGGAATTGGATAAAGGCTCACTTGAGGAGCTTTGCAATGTCTTCTTGAGAAACTTGCTGGTAGCCAGAAGCGGGTGTGATTACAGCCAAGTCCATGCCGTTTCCGGAGGCTGCATCACGTTGGCCTGACGCATAGAGGGCGCGGGCTGCTAGTTTTAATGCATCCGCTTGAGACATTCCTTCGCTGAATCCATCTTCAAGTACACCGTACATGTATGGGGATCCAGAACCTGTGGCGCAATAAGCGTCGGGAATTGAACCACCAGCTGAATCGATGGAATAGACATGGCCACCGTCTGCGTCAACGCCAACGATGAGCAATTGGACCCAATGAGGGCGTCCGGATAGGATGTTAGCAGTGAGGGTTGCTGCGCCCTTAACGGTCATGGGCTGTTGACGACGAAGTTCAAACAGAGCAACTTCAGCAGTTAGGGTTCGGGAAAGGGACTGAGCGTGTCCGACGAGTCCAGCAGTTGTGAGGGCGAGGTTATCTCCAATTTTGAACAACTTTTGCACGCTTTTGTTAGCGATGAAGTGCCCCATTGTGGCTCGATGATCTGCTCCAACAACTACACCTCCTTTGAAAGTGATTCCTAAGGTACTTGTTCCGGTTTTGAGGACGCCTTGTTGTTCGGTCATGATTTTCCCTTCCGTTGACACTCTTTGAACCTTGAGGCTCTAGGCAACGGTCGGTGACGTCCTTTAAGAAGGTCACGAAATGTCGGGTGAAGGGTCTAATCCCCGTTATTGGCCGCTAAGACGAGAATGAGGGGGAGTGTTGATGAAGCCCCTCCATCTTGCTCATTTTGTGCGAAGAAAGAAGGCAAAGGTTCCGGACGAGGCTCAATCCTCTTTGGACCGGTTTTCAGGAGCCCCTGAGGAACACCCTGCTCCTTTGAAAGAAACAATTGTTCCAGTCATGCCGGATTTGGACCTGCTCGAACAGGCAGAGAACAAGCTATCAATGCCTCAAAACGAAGAAATCGTGGAAAACGACGAATTGCGAAGGTTCCGTATGCCGAGTTCCGAGCATGAGCCAGTGTCCAGACCCCCAACATCCTCAATGACATTCCATGACTTGGACCTCATGTACCCAAATCCACCCGTTCCCGTTGAAGAAGACGGAATGGTGTTGCACAATACTACACTCCACGACCTAACCGGATGCCATCAACTGATGGATTGGGTTGCTGAAGGTCACGGCTGCATTGTTGAGATGAAACGACTGATCAAACGAAAAACTGAATTCGCTCAAGCATTGAATCGCCTCCACACCTTCATCGAAGGAGACCTTCAAGGGCAAATCATTCAGATGACAGAAACCCGATTGATGCTCCTGCCCGAAGGCTGCCGTGGCCTCAAGGGAACCGAGATGGAAGGATTTGCTGTTGACAGAGGCGAATTTACGGATGTGAATTGATGAACGAACAGGACATTGACATCCCATGCCCGATTTGTTTTGCAAGCGGCAACGTCAAGATGATTGCCCACGTTGATGAAATTCCATATTTTGGAGAACACACTCAAGTGACGGTTCAATGTCATGAATGTGGATGGAGGCAGACCGATTTCATCCCTGCCGAAGGAAAAAAACCGGGAGGCTGCTCCTTGTTTGTGAACTCATCACAACGACTCAGTGCCCGAGTAGTACGCTCTTCATCGTGCACGGTTCGAATCCCAGAACTTGACCTCCAAGTCAACCCTGGAGGGAATTCAACTGGCTATGTATCCAACGTGGAGGGAGTCTTGAATCGTTTTATTGATGTCATAAATCTCGTCAAGCGAGGCCATGAAGCGGAGATTCTACGGGCTGAAGACGACACCAGTCGTCTCGAACTCATGGACGAAATGGGTTCCTTGAACATGATGCTTTCAAGGCTTGAATCCCTCAAAGAGGAAGAGATTGATGAACCCATCACAATGGTTCTTTTGGACCCGCACGGCCATTCGATGATTCTCCACCCCGATACGGTTGACAGGGACCTTACCGATGAGGAACTCGCGGAGTTGCCCGTCGGGCCTGACCCTGCTGTATTTTCACCCGATGAATTGGATTAGATTGAATCTCTTGCGAGGAAATCGGTAACCAGATGGGCGGTTTGATCCCGCATCTCATGGAGATTGGACATCCACTCCGTAGCACGGTCAATGCAGAGTTGTTTCATTTCGCCAGCCAGGATATTGCCCGCTCGATAACCTGCATTGATTTCAGCGAGGTACGCATCATCGTCTTCAAAGAAATACATCATGTACTGATAGGCCACATCAATGTCTGGATTTCCGCCCAAACGGCGGTGCTCCTCAACCGTAGCTTGGCTGCCTGAAAACGCCCGTTTGATTTTCTTCTCAACCGTCCCGACATCGTCCTTGAGAAACAGGGTCGTTTTGGGCTTACTGCTGCTCATCTTATCACCGGTCATTCCCACTGCAAAGTGATGGTAAGTTGAAGATGGTGCGAGAAGACCTGGTCCACCCAATTGTCGCTCAAGGGATAACAAAGCCATACGAATGCCATGTTTATCCCGTTGTGTTGCCGAGGGAACGTGAACTGTTCCTTGTTTTGGACTGGACATGATATCGGAGAACCCGAGGTTCATCAATGACTCAACGATTTGCGAGAAGACTTGCTCTACTTTGGAACGGTCAATCCTACCGTTAGGCATCTGACCAAATACCGCAGCGTTTTCATCGTGAACGGAAAGGCTGATGATCAAGCCTCTCGATGAGGCGTCTTTGAGATTGAACCAATTGGTCTTGCTTGCGAGACCACGGGTCAATCGCAGGTGGGGGTCTTGGTCAACTCCAACTGGAACAACGATTGGACGAAGGCCCCCGTATTCTTCGGTTTGCGGATGCAAGATATCTCCAACTTGAACCAAAGGCGCTTGGACATGGGCAAGATTGGTTTCTCCGTTGAATCCGTAAATCGCTTCAAATTCGTTGAGATTGGTACGCTTCCCAAGTTGGAAACCAAGTCGTTGAACAACAGGTCGCTTTGATTGGAAGTACACGTTTGTTTTTTCGGGGTCAAGACCGAGGGCAGCATAATTTGCAATGTATTCCTCAAGAGCAATCTTACGGCCCTGCTCCAGCCCAACACCTCGTGTCGCCTGGCTTTCTAAATCTGCTACGGCAATGGTGACATCTCCACCTTGATGTTGAAACCACTTCACTTGTTCAATGACCATTGAGTGACCAAGATGCATCTGGCCGCTGGGCATGAGTCCAGTCAACACGCCAAATGGGTCTCCTTTTCGCTGAGATTCTTGCACTACATCGAGGTCCCGGTGAGCAAAAACAATTCCCCGACGATGAAGGCGAGAAGGTTGTGAAATCGTTGAGGGGTTCAGAGGAGTCAAACCAAACTGGTCGATGATACGATCATAATCAGTAGACTGCGCACTTCCCCACGGGTCGATGGTGATGTCCTCGTCGCCCATGATGTTTGCCTCCATGTGATTGTCGATTACTCTTCGGCATCAAGGCTTCGCTTCTTCTGCTGAGAATCCGCTTGTTTCGTTGTATTCGGCCCGGCACCGAAATATGGACCGAGCGGACCGATACCTTCCCTACCGAGAACGGCCATCATCCCAACTGTTGAAGCAAAGACGACTCCGAGCACAGCATAGGGCATCCATGCCGCACCTTCCACAGTAGTACGTGGAGTCAACAGCCAAGTAAACCGTACGTTTTCGTCCTCAAGGAATCGTTTTGACCACTTGAACAAGTCACTCGTTTCGTGTCCTGCAATGGTGACTGCTGCTGAATGATTGTTCCAAAACTCAGTCAACCCGAGTACATCATACTCAAGTTCTGTATCATTGAAGTGGAGTTCAACGGACTCTCCGTTCTTCACTGAGACGAGGAAAACGCCGTCTTCTTGCTGCCGCCAGCCCTCCATCGTGTTTGTTTCACCCTCTATAGAAAGGGCATCATCGCCGGAGATTAAGACCTTTGATACATCCGTAGAACTTGCAGTCAATCTCCAAGTCAGCGGTAGATTCCACCCCACCAGTTCGCCAGAAGTGCAAGCTTCGGTGATGAGTGACTCGAATCTCAGAACGGTTCCTTCTTCGGTAACTTCTGCAGCGTGGTCGAATTCATAGCACCGTCGAGCTGACCAATAGGACCATGCCTCCCCCCAAGTGGTTAGCCAAATGTCTTCAGCATCATTCAGGTAGGTCAAAACCTCACGATCGTGACGGACAGTAGCATCGTTAACACGACCAATCCAATACAAATTGACAAGCCCGCCAGCTGAAACTTCTTCCTGAATTGAATCAAGAGACGTCATGCCTTTTTCCAAACTTCCACCTCGCCTACCAAGATTATACCAGTCCCACACATCTTCTGGAGCATCTGTAGAATTTAGCCACGCCGAGCCTTCAAGGTCGTTTTCATCACCATGAACTGCAAATCCTTGGGAAGCAATTCGCTCATGTTGAGCCATGGTCAGGCTCTTTGGAGTATAGGTAGAGAGGGGGTGGACGCCCCATTGACTTGCGTTGATTCGTTCGGTGATGTATGACTGGCAGGCTTGGGCTACGGCGCCTGGGTCATTGTACCAACTCAGGCCGGGCATGCCGTAGCATCCGAATTCATCTCCCGATTCCAGTCGGTCAGTGCCGTATGATGTCTGCAACCATCCATCTTCATCCCAAGCACTCTCTGCAAGAGCAACGGGATGGAACACGATGAGGACCAAAGTACTGGTGAGCAAGAGGGACAGTCCCCTACTCTTCTGAGCACCTCGCATGGTTTTGGCTTAACGATGTAGCCTTTGACCGTTGTCGTTGAAGCGTGTGACCTGCTAAACCTTCATTTGGCCCGACACAGAAGAAGAACAATCAAAACCAAATCCACCGCATGCAGGGTCATGGAGCATTCCAAAGAAGTGGAGAAAGGGTGGCTTCAACTCAAGGAGCATTGGGAAATACTCCCTTATCCACCCACGGTTTCGTCCACACCAGCATACAGCGTCCTCCGAATGTTTCTCTCTCCTTTGTTGCGACCTTTGTTACGCTGGAGGGTCCGTGGGGCGGGAAACATCCCGAGAACAGGAGCCACTATTCTTGCTGCAAATCACCTATCGCACGTTGACCCCATCGCCGTGATTGCTGCCGCCCGTAGAACAACGCACTATCTTGCGAAGGACGGACACTTTAGCAAACCTATGGTTCGGTTTTTGATGAACGCAACTGGACAAATCGAAACACAGCGAGAAAAAGGAGGAAATGAAGCATTGGCCAGTGCTGCAACCGTTCTTGCAAGTGGAAAAGCACTCGGAATCTTCCCTGAAGGTACGCGTTCCAAACGGACAGAAGAACCGTTTTTGCTACCAGGAAAAACAGGAGTCGCACGGTTAGCTGCCGCTTACCCCGAAGCCAGAGTCGTCCCTCTCGCCGTCAGAGGTTCCCGTCAATTCATGATGCCGCAGGAGCATAAACTTCCTCGCTTATGGAGGCCCCTCAGCGTGAATGCAGGCGTTTCAGTTTCTTGGTATTCTTGGCTTGGACATCAATCGGGAGGGAATCATTCCTTCGAAAGCCTCAGCGCTTTAGCGGGTCTTGAAGCCCATGAAATTCGAGCTGAGTTATCACGATTGTATCGGAAATTTACCGACCAATTGATGGGTTCGCTCAAAGCTCTTGGTGCTCCCTGAGACTTTATCTAATGTTGGCGTTGCATTCTTTTGTGATTGAAGTAGCGACAGCTCTGGGTCTCGTAAAATTCCCGATGAATACGCTCCAAGAAAAAATCTCTGCAGAGGTCCGGGCGTTTGAATTGCTTGCAGCCGTGATTGAACAATCATGCGAATGGTTTGTCCGCATGAACGATAGAAAGCAAGTGGTCATCCACACTTGGGATGATGACCCACGCCTCATGATCGACCCCTGTGCTACGGTTGAAAGATACTACAAGGACGCTAACGAACACTTGGTCAATTACATGTTTCATGGCTCACAGATGATTGCCCCCTGCGTCGTTATCGCCAACGATGCCCCAACATGCGCCGTCATTGACAGCGTCATTTCCCTTGTGTTGTTGGCCGATGCAGGCTGGCCCGCAAAACAAACCCCTAGCACACTGGCGATGATGCGTAGAAACCTACGCGACAGCATCAGAAATGTACCGCATGGTTCAACGGTCACGGAAGAGGATTATGAGCGGCTAAAAATCATCGATGAACTCGTGGCCAACAATGCCTATCAAGATGCTTTAGAGGCCATCGGAGAACATTCCCGCCAATGCTACACGTGCAAAGGTTGGACCGATGAGGAAGTTCAAGTTCACATTGAACCTTACCTGATGCGTATTCCCACCGAGGAGATCAATGCATATCTGACTTCACCAAACGACCCCAGCGATTCAAGATTCATCGCTGATGTCGGCTTGCAGTGAGGTAAGAAGCCTCAAGTGCTTTCGGCGGTGAACGGCCGTTAGGTGACAAGATGAAAGCGTACTTGGATTTGATGCGGCACATTTTGGAGCACGGGGTTGACAAGGGAGACCGCACCGGCACTGGAACAAAATCGGTGTTTGGATACCAGATGCGATTTGACTTAAGCGAGGGATTCCCCATGGTCACCACCAAGAAACTTCACCTTCCGTCCATCGTCCACGAACTGCTTTGGTTCATCAAGGGGGATACAAACGTCAAGTATCTTCAGGAAAACGGCGTCAGAATTTGGAATGAATGGGCTGACGAAAACGGGGATTTAGGACCCGTGTATGGTAAACAGTGGCGCAAGTGGGAGGGCAAAGATGGTGAAATCATTGACCAACTTGAACAAGCCATTGAGGCCATTAAAACCAACCCCAACAGCAGGAGAATCATCGTATCGGCCTGGAATGTTGGCGAATTGGAAGAAATGGCGCTCATGCCCTGCCATGCTTTTTTCCAGTTTCATGTCGCTCAGGGGAAATTGAATTGTCAGCTCTATCAGAGAAGTGCTGATGTATTTCTTGGGGTGCCGTTCAACATTGCGTCCTATGCACTCCTCACTCACATGATGGCCCAGGTATGCGGACTTGAAGCAGGGACCTTTGTCCACACCCTCGGTGACGCACACCTGTACAACAACCACCTTGAACAAGCGGCGTTACAAATTACCCGAGAACCTATGAATCTTCCACGATTGAAGTTGAATCCGGACATTTCATCCATCGATGAATTCACTTATGAGGACATGGAAATCATTGACTACAATCACCATCCTCACATTAAAGCCCCCATTTCAATCTAGGTGATGACATGATTTCCATGATATATGCCTGTGATGAACATGGTGCCATCGGAAAGGATGGAGACTTACCATGGAGGCAATCCACTGACCTTCAACACTTCAAACGAATCACTCTCAACAAGACCGTAGTCATGGGCCGAAAAACATGGGACAGTCTCGGTAAAGCACTGCCTTCCAGGCGAAACATTGTGATGTCACGAAAAGGTGTTGACAACATTGAATGCATGACCTTTGAACAAGTGTTGGGACTTGCAGAGAACGAGGAAGTGATGATCATCGGGGGAGGAGAAATCTATGCTCTGTTCTTGGAACATGCCAAAGAAATACATCGGACCATCATTCACACCGTCGTCGAAAAGGCAGACACCTTTGCACCCGACATAACTGAAGTTGGCTTTTACTTACTCGGAGAGCGACACGTTAATTCAGGCGAAAGAGACGAACATCCAATGACGTTTCAGCATTGGATTGTTTGATCATTCTGGGCGGTACTCTGTGACCCGAATACCCAGCCTTCCTTGAAGGGCTTCTCGCTTCATGATTCGCTGATACTTCTTCTCAAAAGCAGCTTTCAGATCAATTTCCATCGCAAGACTATGACCCATGAGAAGAATAAGAACATCCGCCATCTCCTCAGCACATTCATGGAGTGGTTTTCCTTTCGTAATTGCAGCTGCCAATTCACCAAGTTCTTCGATCGTCAAGGCCATCCTGTAACCCATGTCGTGACCGTTTTGTCCGGCAAAATCATGCTTGTGATGAAAGGCTGCAACCCGTTTCATCATCGATTCCCATTCGTCTTGAGGCTCATGAATCATCCATTGGTCAACGTTGCGTCCTTCCATAGCCATGGCTCGTGGCGGCAAACCAAGAGGTTTGCGTCAAGATAAGAGTTTGAGCAAACATGACCAAATAGGCTCCAAGCGGTCGTTTGCTTGTGCGGAAACTTCCTCGTGATTCAAATCTTTAGTATCATCTCCAGGCTCTCTACCTGCTCCCCAGTTCGAAGAAATGCAAACGGCCGAATAAGGCAAATCGAGTTCTTTGGCCAACTTCGCTTCTCTCGGCATGGTCATCCCAACCATGTCCCCACCAAGCAAACCAATAGCATCGACCTCTGCCTTTGTTTCAAATTGCGGCCCTTGAGTCAACCAATACGTGTAACGCATTCGTTCAGCAGGTCCGAACCCTTGGCTCGTTCGTAGAGCATCCTCAAGTTGGTCATTCATGGCCGAGTCAAATGGAATGGTGACCGAAGTAAATACGGACTCATCATCGTGAAACGTTGAAGCTACACCGGTAAAATCGATGTATTGCTCGGCCAATCCAACCTTCCCAGGTGGAAACGAAGCATCAATTGCGCCAACCGAGCAAACCGCCATGATCCCGTCGAGATTGGCGTCGTACATCGCACGCATGTTGGCCCGATGATTGATTCGATGCGGTGGGCATCCGTGCCCGCTTGCATTGTGATGGCGCTGGAGGAACATCAATTCTTTCTCAACGCCTTGAGCGTCAAGAGTGATGCAGGTGAGTGGAACAGGACCGTAGGGCGTATTCGTTTCAATGAGTTCCCTGCGAACTACCGTAATTCCATGCTCTGAGAAACGCTCATCAAGGTTCATCTTCACCAAACCCGTGCCTCCAATGATTCCCAAACGCAGCATAACACGCTGAATGAGCACCACCATGTGAACCCTGCGGAAGGCTGACGAGCGTTCATTCCCATCCGTTCATGCTGTTGATGGCTTGGACCGCCTCAACAACATCTCCGTCTTCCCACCAATCAACCGCAACAAATGTTGGGCGCTTACCGTGCAGTTGCCAGCATTCTTTGGCCCGTTCTACGATGAAATCGGGATTGTTAGCCTCATCACCGCGAGTCGGGTCTGAAAGGCCGAGAGGACCCCTCAGCCAGTTGTTCATGTGGTAAACCGATTGTTTCGGGTCGCCACGGAGGGGGTCACAGTTCATATCTTCAGGATTCTCTTCAGCAAAATTAGTGGTCCAACTGTGGGTCAAAAAGTCATGAATCCATGGGTAGTTGAGGTCTGCTGATTGTTCCCAGAAGACAACAAGAGGGCGTTCTGAAACAATCATTTGTTCAAGTGTTGGCCATGGAGTGTTGAGGTCGTGAACAAATGCATGCTCCGCAAGACCTGATTCAATAAACACATCAGCAAGGTGTTCAGGCTGAACGTAATTCTCGACCAGTAATGTAACGACATCGTTCGGAGCCCCTTCCATTAGTGCTGCTAGCGAAGACAGCCATGAAACTGCATCAATGGCTCCGTAGATACAAGGGCTCGTCCCGCGGTCATCATCACCATGGCACAACCGAACATTTCCAAGACTCTCATCATTGAGATTTTCATAGTGTGTATCAATCATAAATGCACGAATACCTGCGTCCCATTGAGAAGCAAGACCCGTTTGGTGATTGCTTGCAGGATAGATGATTCCGTCTTCATGCGTTGCAAAGGCATTGTGTGTTTCAGGAAACGTCACATCGTCATACGACCGAGAACACAAGTCCACCTGGCCGTTGCATTCGACTCCTTCGAGGACGGTTTCATCAGCCTCAGATGACGATACAATTCCGCCAGTCGTACAACCGGGGAGAATGATGACAATGAACAGCAGAAGCGCAGAGGTCCTGTAGCCCATAGCGTGCGCTCTAATGACTCAATCAAAAAAACCCGCCGGTACTTCCGACGTGATTCAAAGTCACTCTGAGAGACGAGCGATGAGGTCTGCCTTCTTTCCAGAGACTGGCTTTCCAGCCGCCTTGAGAAGTTCCTTGAGTTCAGCGACGGTCATCTTGTCGTAGGAAGGAGCGTCTGCTTCGACCTTTTCTTCGACTTGTTCTTCAACCGCTGCTTCAACGACTTCTTCAACGGCTTCTTCCGCTGCAGCAGGTGCTGCTTCTTCAGGAGCATCCTCAACGGTCTCTTCGCTTTCAGCTTCTTCACCGTCATCTTCATCGGCCATAGCAGCAGCAAGAGCTGCAGCCTTCTTGGCCTTGAATTCAGCATCATCTCGAGCTTCTTGTGCATGAATTTCATCAAGGGTCGGCCCGGAGGTTGTTACGACACCGTCTTGCAAGAGTTGGCTCTTGCGGATAGCGACTGAGCGAACTGGATAGATTGGTTTGACGCCCTTTCGGATGTCCTCTTCCAACGAACCATCAAGAATTGCATCCTGTACGGAAGCGTAGGTATTCTTAGCAGCAAAGGCGATGATGATTTCTCGCGTTTTGGTACGCATGTCTTGCTTCACTGAAGTTTGAACGCGCTGTTGGGTGATGATCAGTGGCTTCATTCGAACCAAGTAACCGTCGGTGGTAACAACGTCAACGACGTCGTCAACCTTGCCACGGTACCGGCGAATTTGTCGGCGAATGTGGTCGGTTTGGTGGTGGTGGCCGATGAATGTCGTCAATGCATCTTGTCCAACGCATTCCGTTACTCGGAATCGAAGGATGACGTGCATCTTTGAGAAATCTCCGCCAAATTCTTGTTGAGTCATTTCGTAAACACGACCGATGATATGCTCATCGGATTCACCGATAGTTTCGCCAATACGCTTGAAATCCCAGGGGTGTCGTGGTGCTCGGATGGTGTACCATCGCTTTGTCTTCCACTTGTCTCGTTGCTTACGTGCTTGTGCACGTGCCTTTGCACTGATTTTCTTTGCCATATTGTTCAACTCGGTTTGTGTATTGCGGGGGCTACCCCACTTGCACTCCGCCCACTAACCTCCCCTATTTGAAGGAGCCTCATCACCACAATCTCATGGCGTTGTTGGGATTGTTCTGTTTGGACGCTGATTCGGTAACCTCATGACCCCCAAGGCTACCCGCAAGATATGGGCCTCCATCATATCACTTGGCGAGCAACGGCGAGTGCCGTTGACGATGTTGATGCGGTGGCAGACGCCGTAGCATGGCTTATCGGCGATGAATCATGGGTAGAGGTGGAACAAACGACGTCACACTTCGGTTCCGAGATGCATATGATTACGGCCTTTTGTAAGAAAAAATCAGCAGCACTCAATTCCTTTGCCCGACTTGGACCGGACAACTTAGGGCTCCTCTCCAAAGAGTTTGACGCTCGCATGGATGAGAGCAATACCCTACATTTCCGAATCGACCTAAATGCACTCATCGGTGGAAAGGTTGTTTTGTCCGATGCATCGAAACCTGATACCATCAAGGGACAAATCAAAATTGAAGTATATCCCGGACAAACCATCAAATCTGAATTTGACTCAATTCTTGAGACCGCATCAACACAACAACCACCAAATCCCACTGATGAGAACCTCCTTGAAGGGAAGTGATGGCATCGGAACCTCAACACTGAGAGCAATCATCCTCGCCGCATTGGTGTTTGGCTCGGTGCATCTGGTTCAAGCTGAAGCATCAGATGGGCAATCGGGGCCGCTCAACGATCCGCCAAAATGCAATGCAGACAGGGGACATTGGACGGTTGGCCTGATTTCATGCACCAATGAATCTCATGGCGGATACACGCTCTTTTCGCCGTTCCCTTCCAACACATCCTATCTCATCGATGAAGAAGGGCGAGAAATCAACTCGTGGCGCTCACCCGGAGGACATCGCCCCGGCGCATCAGCCTACATGCTCAGCGATGGGAGTCTCCTCAGGACCGGTAACATCGGTAACGAGTCACCTGGCAATTTTAGCGGCGGGGGAATCGGTGGGGCGCTGGAGAGAATCGGTTGGGACGGCACGCTGATGTGGTCTTGGAATTATTCGTCCACATCGGCCATCACCCATCACGATATTGAACCACTGCCGAACGGAAACATTCTGGCCATTGCGTGGGAAGACAGAAGCGAACAAGAAGCGTTGCAAGCCGGAAGAAACCCCGCCATAGCAAGCGATTCACCTGGAGGTCAAGGCAATATTTGGCCCGACCAAATCATTGAGATTGAGCCCGTTGGTTCCAACGATGCAAACATTGTATGGCGATGGCATGCATGGGACCACCTCATACAAGATTACGATCCTGAAAAAGACAATTATGGAGCTGTAGAAGAACATCCCGAGTTGTTGGACATCAATTACGTGACTCAGTCCGGAAACCAGGCAGGAAGGGCTGATTGGATGCACTGCAACAGCATTGATTACAATGCTGAATTGGACCAAATAATGATTTCATGCAGAGGAATGGATGAATTCTACATCATTGACCACAGCACAACCACAGAAGAAGCAGCAGGACATGAAGGTGGAACATACGGCAAGGGTGGAGATTTCCTGTACAGGTGGGGAAACCCTCAGGTTTACGGAAAAGGCCTGTCAAGCAACCAACAACTGTTCGGCCAGCACGATGTTCAATGGATTGGAGAAGGGCACGCTGAGGAAGGAAACATCATACTGTTCAACAACGGCGCTGGGCGTACAGACCCATACTCAACCGTAGAAATTTTGAATCCAGACCATGAAAACGGTCATTACTCAATCCTTCCAAACGGAACGTTTGGACCCCTAGCACCATCATGGACCTGGAGTCAAGAAGGGATGTATGCCCCCGTTGTGTCAGGCGCTCAAGGATTGTCGAATGGCAACGTCATGGTCACAATTGGAACCATGGGTGCTTTCCATGAAGTGAATCCAGCGGGGGAAATCGTATGGTCGTACGTCAATCCTGTCGGTTCCAACGGCACCTTCCAACAAAGTCTTGAGTTACCACCTGGAAACCTTGCTGGAACAACAGCAAACATGTTGTTCAAAGGTCACCGATACGAATCAAATTACCCCGGCCTTGCAGACAAAAATCTAACGCCGGGCTCCTACCTCGAAGACTGGACTGATACCTGTCCAGAAGAATCTGCGTGGAAGTGGGACAGAAATGGAGACGGGTGCACTGACGATATTGACTCGGATGGCGTAACAGACCCGTATGACCGATGCTGGAGCGGAGATGACTTGCTCGACATGGACCAAGATGGACGGCCTGATGCTTGCGATGAGTTCGTGGATTCCGATTCGGACGGAACAATCGACAGCGAAGACCGGTGTGGAGGTTTTGATGATGAAATCGACTTGGACAATGATGGAGTGGTGGATGGATGTGACGACCTCATTGATTCAGATGGCGATGGAGTAAGCGATGCTCTTGACCTGTGCCCCGGGAGTGAGGATTCTGCCGACACCGATGAGGATGGAGTCCCAGATGGTTGTGATTCAACTCCATTTGGTGTCACAACACATGACGGAAACAATAACAATTCAACACTTAGCGAATCATTGGACCAACAGCAAAACAATTCTGAACCCACACCAAACTCTCGTTCCGGATTGATTGAGCACATGACTTCCCGTTCTGTACTCGGCTATTTCTTGATGCTAATTGGAACTTGGATGGTGCTGTACATTGCAATGACCGGACGCTCTAAAGGGAACCCCCTGCGAAAGGAAACCGCTTTCGCTTTAACAGATGCTGGCCACATGGAAAAAACGTCACCCTCACCAAACACCCCGAATGAGGATACACCCCCACCCTTGCCGGCCACAGGCTTGCCCGAAGGTTGGACCATCGAACAGTGGAATTTCTATGGGCATCAATGGATTGAAATGAACGAGCGGTGAGAATTCCATCGTTTTCTACTGCTCATGAATGTTGTTAACGTTACAAGAAATTAAGTACACATCCCTCGTGGGGTGAATGAGGAATACCCATGCCACACGTCGTTACATCCGCTTGCGTTGATCACAAATACCAAGAATGCGTTGCTGTTTGCCCTGTAGAAGCGTTTAGGGAAGCTGACACTTACTTGGTCATTGACCCCGATGAATGCATCGATTGCGGAGCATGCATCCCTGAATGTCCCGTCGACGCCATCTTTGCCGATACGGATATCCCTGACGGGGAAGAAGCGTGGATTGACCGAAATGCCGAAGAATCCATTGACGCTGAAATCGCAGAAGGGGACTCACCAGTCCTCGCTGACTGAAGACATACTCCATACGGAGCATAACCAAGCGTCATAAAGGTCGTCGTCACAAATCAAGGTGTGTCACATATGAAAACAGACTTCTCTACCCTCCGTCAAGGAAGCGAACTGCTGAAGCGTGGGTTTGCCCGCATGCAACAAGGTGGCGTCATCATGGACGTCGTTGATGCAGAGCAGGCCGCCGTTGCAGAAGACTCTGGCGCCGTTGCCGTCATGGCTCTCGAACGAGTCCCTGCAGACATTCGCAAGGCCGGTGGCGTCGCCCGCATGAGTCATCCCGACATGATTCAGGGCATTTTGGACTGCACCTCAATTCCCGTGATGGCAAAATCCAGAATTGGGCACGAAGGAGAAGCCCGTATTCTCGAAGCCATGGGCGTTGACATGGTTGACGAAAGCGAGGTACTTACTCCTGCTGACCCATACTTCCACATCAACAAACAAGATTACGAAATCCCGTTCGTTTGCGGAGCGACCGGACTAGGAGAAGCTACCCGACGGATTTGGGAAGGCGCCGCAATGATCCGTACCAAAGGAGAAGCAGGAACCGGAAACGTCGTCGCCGCAGTCACGCACGCACGCCTGATCGACCAAGAGATTCGCCAAATTCAAACCCTTGACGACAAAGGACTCGACTTAGCCACTGAAATGATCATGGAACGTTACAGAGTGCTTGCTGACCATTCAACCCTCCCCGGAACCCACCAGGTAACACCGTTCGGGCCCATTGATTCCACCATGCACGATGGAATCCGAAGTGTTCTTGATGATGTCAACCGACTTGGACGCCTTCCGGTCGTCACCTTTTCGGCTGGAGGCATCGCCACTCCAGCAGATGCATCCCTCATGATGCGCATGGGCATGGACGGTATTTTCGTAGGCTCAGGTATTTTCAAATCAACCGACCCGAAGACCATGGCGGATGCAATCGTGATGGCAACCGCTCATTACGACGATGCCAGCAAAGTTGCTGAAGCAATGGCTATGATGGCCGGAGAACCAATGAAGGGCGACGAACTTGAAACGTTAGAAGTCCGAATGGACCAACGTGGCTGGTAATTCAGTTGAGTGGGTCTGATACGCCCTCTTCACCAAGCGTCCATTTGAGTGTTTTTACAACACCTTGCAAGGCCTTGTGATTGCGGGCAGATTCCTTCATACCCTGTTTGTCTTTGTTGGATTTGCATTCCTCATACCACTCCTTCCACTGAATCATCTTGACGGTTGCTCTGTCAAGCATGGTTTCAATCTCTTCCCACGTGCGGTCGTAACTCCGTACAGGTTCTGTGGCTTTTGACATATGCGTCGGGTCGGTCGCGTCCTATTTATGGGCTATGCCGACAAGTGTTACTTTGGCGGCGGTAGAAGGGCTGCACTGAAGGAGTCACCAGCAGAAATTGTTTCACCATCACCTACAACGCAATTCGTAAGAGAGGCACCAGATTCAACTCGGACATTCTGTCCAAGTATCGAATCTACAATCGTAGCACCTTCGCCAACATGACACCCTTTCATCAAAAGAGAAGAGGTGACGGAAGCTGAGATTTCGATCGTGCATGATTGGGAGATGACAGAGGATGCAGTCATGCCTTCAACCGATGTTCCTGCAAAAACGAAGCCATCGTTACCGACCCACGAGCCTTCGGGCAATGAAAACGGGAGTTCGTCATACTGTTTGAGTAATGTTTCTTGGGCTCTTAGCAACTCCTTGGGGTGGCCAACATCAAACCAAACCCCGTTGATGGTTTCAGCATACATTGGCCAGCCCATTTCCAAAACGAGAGGGAACAATTGCTTGCTAAAGTCGAATTTTACTCCATCAGGAATCAACTCAAATACTTCGGGCTCAATGATGTACAGGCCAGCATTGATCACGTTGCTAAACGCTTCATGTGGGGCTGGCTTTTCCTTGAACCGACGAATATAACCCGAGCGCAGAGAGCCATCGACGTCACCGTCTTGTGATGAGGAAAGGCCGACAATCCCAAATTCAGATGGGTTTTCAACCTCCCAAAGAGCCATGGTCACTTTCGCTCCACTGTCCCGATGTTGCTGAAGTAGACGTTTGATATCGAATGATGCCACTGAATCGCCAGAGCCTACAACGCACGTTGTTTGGATTTTTTCTCGGAGAAGACCAACGCTTCCCGCAGTTCCCATTGGAGTTGCTTCTTGATTGACAGATGCTTGAAGCGAATCCGTGCCCTCATTGTTCCAGGAGTCCACATGAGCCTCAAGTTGCTCCCCCCGGTATCCGGTAGTAACGATGATTTCATCGATACCGGCGTCGACCATGGCCTCTTTTACGAAATCAATAACGGGTCGACCAAGAACTTCGACCATGGGTTTTGGTCGTGTTAAGGTAAGAGGTCTCAATCGTGAACCTTGGCCACCGGCCATGATGATTCCAAGCATTTGCTAAACACCTCAACGACGGCGGATTGGACCAAGACGACGCATGTTCTTCTTCTTTGAAGAAGGAGCCGTGCGAGTAGCAGAAGAAGCAGTATCGTTTTTGCCGAGACCGCCAAACATCAATTCACCGTCTTTCAATAGTGATTGAACAAGGCTTTCTGCGACTTCATCGGATTCTGCACCTGTCTTCATCTCAGCCTTCACGGCGTTGTTGTGTTCAGAGATCCAAGACTTTCGTTCTTCAACAGCGAGGTTGAGTTGTTCACGAGCCTTGTTAACGTCAACCATGAGTTCTTCGATTTTGGCGTGGATGGTGTTGGCCTTCTCGTGATACTCAACCGATTCAAGATGATGACGGTCACCCTCTGCCTTCAAGAAATTACGGTGGTCAAGTCCTTCTTTGTACTCAGCCCACTTAGCATCAGCACGTTGCAATGCCTCAACAAACATTTTGTGAGCATCGTCAGCCTCGGATTTCAAGGTTTTAATGGCTTCATCGAGGTTTGAGAGGTCTACGCTGACCATCTCAAATTGAACCACTTCAGGTTCCAATTCACCCACACGGCGCTTCATTCGCTTGATTCGCTCCATGGTCTCTTTTTCCTTCTTAGTGCTTGAGGACGTGGTTTGGAATTTCTCTTCAAGCGACTTGATTTCGTTCATGAGTTGAGAGTATTCTGCAGTTGCTGATTTTTTGTCGCCTTTCTCATTTCGTCGTCCCTTTGCTTGGCCGATCAATTCACGAAGTTGTGCTTGAATGGTATCGCGCTTTGCTTTGTGGAGGTTGCGCTCTGCATGGATTGCGTCAAGTTCAGCTTTCATCAAGTCAAGTTTCTTCTTGTGTTCTCGATACTGCTCTTGGACTGCGTTTCGTTTCTGAGCGACAGCCTTGCCTTGTTCTCGTTGGGAATTACGGTTCTCGCGCATCTTGCGGACCTTACCCTCCATCGACTGGAGTTGTTCCTGAAGTTCTGCATCAGGGTTGGGTTGGCCATCGTCTCTCTGCCCGCGCATGCCCTGTCCACTTGGTTGTGCATTTCAAGCCTATGGATTGAAGGAGCAAGCCATGACGGTCAAAACGAGCCGCCAAAGATGTTGTAGATGAACAAGAAAAACGAGGCAGTAAGGCCAAATCCGCCAAAGATGTAAGCAACGAATGAACCCGTTGTACGCAGCCATTGGCGGAATTCAGAGCGGACACGAACGTTGATTTGACGACCGAGGAGCAATTCCCCATTGGTTTCTTCCAAACGGACGGACACGGTGGCGTCTCCATGGGTGATGGGGATGAGCGTCTGCCATGACACTGTGCTGTCCTTCAGCAAGCCAGACATCTTGCCCAGAACGTCCTCGTTTCCTTTTGCAGCGAGCGGCAATGCCTCACTTGACCACCAATATTTCTGACCGGGCTCAAGGCGGTACGTCAATGCCAAGTCTTTCGGCTGGAAATTAGGAGTTTGGATGCGAAAAACAACGGTTCGTGTTTCGTTTGACAAGTTGTGAAATAAAGTGAAAAGATTGGCCTTTTCCGTGACAACATTTTCCATATCGACTTCGAATATGAGGTCCTTCATTGCGGGGGAACGGCCGGATTCCAAATCCTGCTTCAGTCGGTCAACCATTCGGAAGAAAGCCGGACAAGTTTGAGAGATAATCCCGATGAGAACGAGCCATGTTTCCAACGTAAACACTTGATGTGAGAACACGAATTCCATGCCCTTTTTGTTCAGAATTTCACTCAATTCAGACTCAAGTGTTTTCCGATCCAGCCCAGTCGCATGACGGTAGAGGGTCATGAGGAACTTTTCATGGGCAAAATGTGAATTGATGTTCCCTTTGAATCCTGTTTCGAGTTCTTTGATGTAATCGTCGTATTGCGAACGAAGGAGCGGATCCATATGGGTTTTCAGGAGGTCGTTGAATACCATGTTCAGCGTAGAAGGGTGAACTGGAGGCGAGTACGCCGAGAGAAGGCCAGTCCGGTCCACCATGTTAAACGGAGTAGAGCGAGTCGGCAGATGCTGACCTACAGACAACACGAGGAATGAGGTAGAAGCAAGGAGGAACAGTTTACCAAAAAGGGAGTTGCTTTCAAAGTAGAGTACCATCAACAGCATGACTGCAGACGAGACCGCAAAAATGAGCGAACGGGTGTGGTGGGACATTGAACTCTCGAGTTGATAGAGAAGCCCATCATAGCCGTGCAACGATTGCACCGAACGGTGTTCGTTGTTTGATGCATCCACTTGCTTATGGAATTCAAGGAAAGAGATACCCACGCGGTATCGGTGGAATCCGACCGCGAGGATGAACCCAAGCACGACGACGAATGAAAGACTGGCCATCGCTGTTGAGAACGTCATGCCGAGGTTCGGTTCAATGTTATCGGCCCACCAAGAGGGTGAATCCTGTGAGAATGCCCACGTAGCGAAATATGTAAAGGCTGCAAACGCAGGCAGGAACATGATCAAACGCAATCCTGAACTTACAATTTGTCGGTCGATCGCGTGAATGATTGATTCGGCTGGTCGGAAGCCAAAGCGGCCTCTTGAGGGAGCTTCTTCATCGGTTTCGAGAGGAGCAAGGGCGTCCTCACCGTTCTCTGCCATGTGCTGGGTTGGGCAATCCCTACTCTAAAGTGTTCACACCTATTCCTGTGATAACTGGACAAATATTGCTTTAGACCATTCTTCCGAGACCACCAGATGTTTCCCTTCAACAATCAAGTTGCCCTCATGGTCACGAACAACCGTTGAACCGACCTTGAGGCCGCTTGATTGAAGACCGTCAATGATGTTTTTAGGCAACAAGAAAGCGAGGACCGTGCCGGTTTGATTCACCTCAAGAACATCGAGTGAGAATGATGCAGAATAGAGCGCTAGCCTTTCTTCTATATCTTTTGTAGGCACCGGAATTGGACGCCCGCTCGGGTCAACGGTCACCCCACCCATCAAACGGGAGAGTGCAACTTCGAGGTCATCGTCAATGGCGTGTTCAAGACGGCAGGCCGTTTCATGAGGATCACCATCGTACGGAAGGAGTTCAAGAAGTACTTCTGCAAGACGGTGGCGGCGTTTCATTTTTTGACCGTGAACCAACCCGGATTCGGTTAGACTTGCCCCCTTGTATGGAATGTATTCCAAATATCCGCGAGCGGCGAGCCGTTGAATCATTTCAGTTGCGGATGCAGGCGCCACGCCAAGGCGTGATGCGAGGTCACCCGTTCGCACCCTTTGGAGTGGGTCCTGTTCGTAAAACTCATACATGGTTTCCAGATACTCATCCTCAAACTCTTGAAAATGGCCTACCATATGCAACCCTCCGGTGAATCCTACTTCCGGTCCTTTGCCTTGAAAACTTTCGTACAGGCTGGGCAACGCACAGAACCGTCATATGAGCTGGGGATTCGTAGCGTTTGGGCACAATCGGGACATGAAATTTCGATCTTACCGTCCTTAGACGCCTGTGGTTTGGAAGGTGTTGCTGCAGCGTCAGCCTGCGTCGAGTCAGTGGACTCTTGTTCACGTTCATGTTGGGCCACGCCTTGTACTTCGAATTTATTAGAGCAATCTGGACAACCGACTGAGCCAGAGTAATCCGAAGGAACGCGAAGGCGGCGGTCGCATTTAGGACACTGAACCTCCACCTTTTCCTGGTTGGTACGAGAATCGGATGGCTTGGATTTTGAAGGCGGTTCAGTAGAATCGCCAACTTCAGTGGCGGATTCTTCACGGTTCATTCTCAGTCGCAAAGCAAGAGCGATGACCGTCCCAGATACAATCCCCCATACAACGGCTCCCCAAGGCAGAGAATTGGAATCCTCCGTGGTGGATTCGCCCGAGACAAAGGACTCCTGGACCGTCACGAGTTCTCCATCGATCACCCAGACAGCATGTATCACGACATTCGAGCCCTTGGGCCAAACCAAATCCACATCCAATGCAGAGGTTTGCGAAGTCCCCCAGGCGGGAGAATCTACAGTGGCGAGAATTTCATCATAAGCATCTTTCAGAATAATTTCCCCAGTGGTGGCAGAAATTGGCCCCGATTGACGAAGTGTCAATCGAAGGGTGGCGGAATCCCCCTCAACAGGAAGGATAGGGGCGGGGACAGGGTCCATCTCAATCCAATAATTTGTTCGTTCGGCAGGAACTGATGCCGTCGTTGTTAGGGCGCCAGGCCCGATGTCCCAATCGGTTGAAGAAACCTTAAGCACGATTTTTTCTGCCGTAATATGACCGAATGTGAACGCTTCAGTGTGAGTCCCCTGTTCCAAAGTCCGTGTGTATTCATACAGGTAAACCGTTGATTCTGCTGTTTCATATCCCACCTGTACCAAAACATCTCTTGATTTGCCTTCATCCAAGTCAAAACTGATTTCAAAACCAACACCCGACTCTTGCGACCAGGTGAGTTGATCAATGTCCAAGCCGATGGACTGTTGTTCGTTAACTGGAAGGGTGAAATTCCCGCCATAAACACCAGCCAAACTACCGTCATCACTTTCCAAGGACCAATGAAGTGAATGTTCACCCGGTTGAAGAAAGATAAAACTCGCCGATACTTCACCGGCTTCTCCCGAATCCAAGCTCACCCAATCACCTGTAGAAGGTTGGTTGCTCAGGCCACCATCTTGGTCCATCAAGACCATTCTGACACGCCCCTCAAGGTCCCCCACATTCCGAATCAACATGTTCGCACGAAGAGCATCGCCTTGATGCCAGGGCCCTCCGGTGAGAGATGGAGTAGTTGAGCCCGCAGAAGCAAAAGATGCTGATTCGATTTCTATGCTGATCTCATGGGGAAGGGTTGAGGCGGCTGAAATTCGCCCCTCCTGGAGAATACACTCAACAGTTACGGGCTTTGCAGTCATGTTAAACTGCCAGATGAAAAATGACCCGGAAGGAACTTCTGTTGAGGTCGTCAGAAGAATCTGGCTGGGTGAACTGCATTGTATAGCACCACTAAAATCAACATCTCCAGAGTTGGTGACGTTCAGTTCAAAAATCAAATCCTCACCAGCATTGACTTCGGCTGAGTTTGACGAAAGTACTGTGGTGAGGAGCGGCAGTGGTGGAGGGAGAATCATCAGACTTCCGTTTTGCACGTGTGCTCCGTTGTCTTCACCCAAAGTTCCATTGAGGGAAAAGGACCAGTTCATACTTCCTTCTACAAGTCGGAACGAAGATGTAACCGTCGCATAGGTCGAAGACATTGCTTCGACGCTCATACCTTGCAGGACCATCGACTCATGTTGTCCACCATTTTCAATGTGAACATCAACCGAGCCGGACCAATTGACGTCGCCTTGATTGATCACTGGCAGTTGGAGTTGAATGAAATCCCCATCGTTGACGGATAAGTTTCCTGTTGGTGCGCCCAGTGAATCAATTCCTTGCGAAAGTAAAGTTCCAGCAGCCCCAAAACCGATTGACAAAGGACGGAGGCGTTGGATGGTCCGTGAAAGGTTGACCGATTGAGTGCTGGTTTCAACTCCAACCTCCCCGCTCAATTCGAGGTGAATCAAACTGTAGCCATAGTCCAACGA
>JAQXEX010000034.1 GCA_029250625.1 Candidatus Poseidonia sp.
GTCCAAAGGCTCATCGGGTTTGAGAGTGATGTTCAAAGAGGAGCAGTTGCGGTGAATTCTCATGGGACAGGACCTTTTCCAAGGCGAAAAAGTTCTGGCCTTTGACCTCGAGACCACCGGAGTGTCTACGCAAGAGGACAAGATTGTCCAACTCGCTTTGATCGGTAGCGCTATCGATGGAACAGCGGTTAACTACGAGCGCTTGGTTAACCCAAAACGTTCTATTCCTTATGATGCAAGTCGAATCCACGGGATTTACGACAGAGACGTACGCAGCCTACAAGGGTTTGAAGCCGTGGCTGACGAGGTCGCTGAATTGATAGAAGGTGCTATTTTAGTAGGCCACAATGTCCGTAAATTTGATTTCGCCATGCTTGAGAAAGAGTTCCTTCGGCTCGGCAGGCTTTGTCCGCAACCTAAAGCGATAATGGATACACTTGAGGTGGTACGGCGACTCAAAATCCCAAGACCTCACAATCTTGGCTCGCTTTGCAGCCGACATGGTATTCGTTTGGAAGCCGCGCATACTGCTGCTGCGGATGCTGCTGCGACGCTGTTGCTGTTCTGGCGACTCTCCGTTGAACATTCTCCATCGTTCCGAAGGTCAATCCCAGAACTTGAACGGTGGATCGTCCATGGAGAAGGAAACACGGACGCATCAGAATTGGGCAGAGGATTGAATGATTTGGAACCGGTTGACTCCTTGGGGAAAATTCGTCGTGATGGTGCCCATTACGTTGTCTCTTTTGGCCGTCACAGAGGAAAACATCTTTCTGAAATTCAATCAATTGACCCCGGATATGTTGGATGGCTGCTTTCCCCGAAGGGAATTGAATGTGAAGAAACACAGCAACTGTTGCGCGACCATCTACGCTGAAGAGGGCTCGTACGGTTCGCCGTCCGGCAAGGGATTCCACGGCAGAACATCACACCACGGACCAACTCGCCAGGAACGTCGAGCCGTCATGATCGACCCGAGGAACAGTGGTCCTTGATAGCCCTGAGTTCGTAATTCTTCGAGGGCATCCTTTCCACGACCGTCGAATTTTGCTGAAACGCGATTGCCTGTTGGAATCGCACGTCCGGTCTCATCCAATGGTTCGCAAAGTTCCACTACGCCGACGCCACTGAACTCGTCATATTGATGCAAAAGGACCACTGCATCACTGAAATCATCTTTGTGGAGGGTGCCGGACTCTTTGCGCCAGGTCCACCAGTGCGGGCACCACGCCTTCCAATCGCAAAACCCTCCGCAACTGTCAGGCCCGGGAGTTGGATCCATAGGAATGGGGGTGGCTTGGGTTGCTTCCCAAGCGGCATATGCTTCTTCAAGCACGCTTGGCCCTACAGCGGCCCACTTGCTTGCCGTTTTGGTGTACCATCCTTCGGTACGAACCGGGGGCGCACTTGGATTGTTAGCGAGAATGATGTCGCGGTACATTCGGAGTTGCCGATTTACTTCGGTTTTCAATTCCTTTGTTGGTGCATTACCGGTTTTTAGATCTGCAACCAGCCAGCCTTTCATCGTCCCGTCCTCAGCCATATCTGCAAACAATAAATCCAAGCGGCCCATCAGACGGCCGTCACTGGTTTTGAGTTCACCCTCGACAGCAATGGTGAGTTGTTGCAATCGCTTCCAAAGTGCAACCGTGACGTCGTCTTGAGGAAGTTCACGCGCCCCAAGGTGGTCAAGCAGGAGAATAACGCCGCCTCGTTGTTGTTTGAGCGCTTCCTTCCATTTGTCTTCCTTCCAATTGGGGCGTCTGGGCGTAGCCATGAACGCCGCCTTCTCTTCTTCCCAACGTACCTTCAGAATCCGCTCTGCCTCACGAGGCAACCAACCTGCTTCCTTATCGCTCCGACCTGAAAGGTCCAAATTGAGTAAATCTTCAATCGAAGCGTGGACTGCAGTCCCAAGCGAGGCCGCCATTCCGGCTTTTCGCGGAAGACGTTGCCGACTGAGCCAATACATCCTCGGACATGTCTCGTAGCGATTCCATGCGGAGGGGGAGAGGCTGTGTGGGCGTGGCGAAGGAGTTTCATCAGCGCTCATGGCCGTTCGTGAACCTTGTCAATGATGAAGCCTTTGATGTCATGGAGCCAAAGCGTTGAAGGCGCACGGTCCATTAGGCGGACTCATGGATGGCCCAAGTCTTAGAATCAATACCATTATTGAACAAGAGAATACCATGGTTATTGCTTGCTTCCCAAGTGTTGGAATGGTTTCCAGTATCGTTGCTCACTACCTCATTGACCATTTGGAATTGGAGTTTGTTGGCGGCCTTGTTGATGACCGTCTGCCTACCCTCTCATTGATTCAAGAAGGCGTTCCCTTGCCCCCTATTCGGGCCTATGCTGGAAAGCCTCAGTGCAGCATTGATGGTTGCGACCAGGTGATTCTACTCATGAGTGAAATGGTCGTTCCCGAGCCCCTTGTTCACAAAATCGTGTGGGCTTTGTTTGAATGGTCCAAAGAGCACCAAGTTTTGGCTGGTATCGTTATTGATGCATTCGCTAAGGCCGGTATGAAGAGCAACATGGACGGGGTTGAACCTGTTGTTGAATACGAAGACACAGACGGCATCGATGTTGTCGGCATTGGATGCAACGAGACCGTTCGAGATATGCTCAAGGAAATGGACATCCCCTTGCTCCAACAAGGAGTCATCCGTGGGATGAATGCTGGTATTCTCAGCGAAGCAACCCGCCGGGGCCTCGGCACCATGTCCATCATGGTTGAAGCAGACCCTCGCTGGCCCGATGCTCGTGCTGCAGCAGTTCTCATTGAGAAACTCAATGCCCTTCTCCCAAGTATCGACCTACCAAACCAACCACTGATCGAAGAGGCTGAGAAACTTGAAGCACAACTCAAAGCGCTCATGGACAGTGCTGGAAAAAGTGAAGACAGTTCTCCCAGTACCAACGCAATGCTTTACGGTTGAGTGCATCAGAAGTCAAAAAGCGAAGGTTGGCCGCCCTTTCCTTTCTCGGTTGATGGAAGGGGTTGGGCTGGTGCTTTTGAATCGAGTTCGGCCAAAAGGTCGGCTTCACTCCACACTGTGATACCCAAGGATTCTGCTTTTGCTTTCTTTGACCCTGCTTGTTCGCCGGCAACGAGAACGCCTAGTTTAGCGGAAACACTTCCCACTACCTTGCCGCCCGCATCTTGTATGATTTTCTGGACCTCTTTTCGGGGCATACTCAGCGTTCCTGTCACACAAAAGGTTCGCCCTTCAAAAGGACCGCCAGCCGCTAAAAGAGGTTGGGGTTGGACGTCAATAAGAGACAGTAAATCCTCAAGCATTTCTTTGCGTTGGTGCAAGCCATCTCTAAGATGCAGAGCAACCACTGAACCAACGCCGTCAATGTCCATGAGACTTCGCAGTGCCTGATTGTGGGTGAATGGTTTTCCATTTTCTCCAGCAGGTGGGCCAAAACTGGCATCACCAAAACTAGCATGAGCTGCTTCCAACCATGCCATCAGCCCCGGTGCATCCAGAAGCTTCTGAGCCATTGCTGTTGCAAGTTCCGGCCCGATTCCCGGCAGTCCTAACGCATGAAGGAACCGTCCGAGTGTCATCGATTTGGATTTGGAAATCTCAGTGAGAACATTGTTCGCCGATTTTTCTCCGGTTCGCTCAAGGTCCATGAGTTCATTGAACGTCAAACGATAGAGGTCTGCAACCGTTGTGATAACTTGTTCATCAAGAAGTTGCTCAACCAATTTTTCGCCGATGCCATCCATTTCAAGCGAACGGCACCAGTAAAGAATGGCTCTGCTTGTTCTGGCTTCGCAAAACAACTCAGGACACTTGAGGAATGCTCCCTCACTCTCAATGCCCCCTCCGCACGCAGGGCAGGTTTCTGGGGGCGAAATAGCGGCTTCGTCCGGCAGTGATGCTTCATAACGCTCACCGGACGCGTGGGTGCGCCCGAGAAGGTCGGCTTCACTTGCTCTTCCAAGCCCCTTTTCGATCTTCGGAATCACATCTCCCCGGCGCACGATGAGAATCTTATCGCCAATGTTAACGTCCAATCGTTGAACTTCCCCCAAATTGTGTAACGTCGTATTTTCAACCGTTACGCCCCCAACTCTTTGTGGTGCGATTCGGGCCACTGGGGTGATGTTTCCGGTTCTTCCCGTCTGCCATTCAACGCCCATGAGAACCGATGTCGCTTCTTCGGGAGGGAACTTCCAAGCCAAGGCCCAACGTGGATGATGTGCAGTCATTCCCAGCGTTTCGCGCTGAGCTAAATCGTCAAGTTTGAAGACCACTCCATCAATTTCAAACCGATAGGCACTCCGCTGACTCAGCCAATCTTGGGATTGGTCAAAGAGGAGGGCTCCTGTCGTTGCAGGCGATTCACCATCATGGAGTGCCCATTTTGCTGGCTGAATTCCGAGGGACTCTTCCATCCAAGCGAGGATTTCAGTATCGTACCTGAAGGATGGAACGTCCATGCTGTCGGGGTGGCAATCTTCACCCCGAGGAAATTGAGCGTCGTAAGCCTGGAAGACCAAATCGGAAGCATCAGCCTTACCGTCATCGTGCTTTTGTCGTAAAGCCCCTGCAGCCAGGTTACGCGGGTTCGGAGACACCTCCCTGTAGGTTGATTCGAAAACTGAAAGCGGCATGACTACTTCCCCGCGGACATGAATGTCGACCGGGAGAGGGAGCGTTTCTGGAACATTCGCAATTTTACGGGCGTTACGTGTTACGTCTTCTCCTCGCTCACCGCTTCCTCGCGTGGCTGCCCTTACCAGTCGTCCAACGCGATACTCCAACGACAGAGCAGACCCGTCCAACTTCGGTTGGGAGAGAAAGCGTTTCGAACCTTGTGTGGTGGTGTTGACGAAATGAAGGAGTTCTTCCTTTTTATTCGCCTTGTCAAGACTTCGCATGGGAAATAAATGTTCAACCTTAACACTACCAGGGGCGACGTCAGCACCCACTCGTCTCAATTGTGGATGATTGGAGTCAAGTTGCTGGAGTTCATCCCACAGTCGGTCAAAATCTGCGTCGGAAAGTTCGGGTGCTGCGAGGTTGTAGTAGAGGTGCGAATGGTGGGCAATTTGTTCGGCGAGCCAGTCAACTCGCTGCGGCGAATCGTTCGGATTTGGAACCTCGCCGCTCATGGTGTTAACTCGCATGCGACAGGATAAGAAGCATCGCTTTTGAACGCCTCAATCAAACTTCAGAGCAACAAATTCGCTGTTCTCCAACGGGCAACGCGTCATGATGGCTGCCGTGAGCAAACGAAGATGCAATTCAACCACGACGTGAACCGTTGCTTCAAACATATGACCCGCATGAGGCGTGAGATCATCGTCTGAAAAGGTGGCATGCAAATGGGTAAAGGCGTCTCCATTCTCACGCCGTGCTAGGTTGCCTTGGAGCGTTACAAGTTCGCTACCGCCCGTAATGGTTCGCCGATGGTAATGATGGTCGTCGTCCATGTAGCCGTAAGTACTGTTTCGGGTTCGTCCAATACCGCTGGTAATGGCTGCAGCATCAAATCCGATATCGTCGGCTAACGCTTGCAATGAGGCATGAATTTCCTCACCCGGGTCAAGTCGTAAAAAAACATCATCGCCGCTTCGTGTCCATTCCATAACGCTGCCAGGCCCCGGCACTCCAAGAGAATAACGCTTCATTCTTCTTGGTCGCCAACGAAACGTTTCGGAGAACGCGCCTGCTCCATGGCCAAAATGTATTCTTTGGCCGTCCCCAACGAGGTAGGGTCGCCACCAAGCGGAAGAGGGCCGAACGGACCCCATCCATTTCGAAGCAGCATGATTCTACGTTTTGGTTGACGCTTAGCAAGTCGGAGTCGCTCCCACGCATAGCTTTGACCGTCTGCAAAAAGATGAGTCGAAGTGATCGCATATCGCTTAGGAACGGTCAAAGAAATGAGATGCAGGCAAAGAAGAACGTCCCATACAATCGCGTAGATGATGGGCGTGTTGCTCGCCTCAAGCAAGCCCCATGGAAGAACCATCATCGCCGCCATCGAGCCAAGATTGCCCCATTGCCGAATCAATTCATGACTCCCCTCGCTTTTCCAAGCAAAGCCTCCGTTAGCAAGCATTCCCAATTCAGGAATATCCTTCCGTTGTCGAGTCAGCCAAAAAGCATCCCAAGCGAGTATGACAGCGAGAATACTTACTGCTGCGAACGCCATTTGTTCGGGCGTAGGAAGAAAAGAAGTCAACCGCTCCACTCCTCAAAGGTGAGTTTCGTCAATGGATTCAAATTCGCCTGGACCGCCTTTTCGGAGTCGGGCGATGAACAACAATACTGCAACGAAAAACAATGTAACAACGACCATGATGGCGTTGATGTTATCGTTGCCTGAATCTGTTTCAACCCCTTCAAGGCTGTCGGGAATACCGTCGCCATCATCGTCCATATCAACGGTCAGCCAAGTGCTTACTCCCTCGGGGCAATTGAGGTCATCCGGCTGGGTATCTCCATCGGTATCCAAATAAGCACATACATCCAACGGGAAAGCATCCTTCACATCGGTAAATCCATCGTTATCGTCATCCAAATCGTAAATATCTGGGCCGCAGGTCCGCCCTAGTGTTGAGTCGAACCAGGTATCGGACTGACATGTGCTCAACCAATCTCGGTCGGTATCAAGCAGCGTGTATTCAATATCCACAGAATCCGAGGACGACAGCCCATAGGAATCGGTGGCGGTAACTTCAATCACGTAGAATCCAGCTGTTAGGTCGGTGATATTGAACATCAGTTCGTTCCCGCTTTGAAGGACTGCGTTGCCTGAAACATCGTAGACTTTCCATGAAATGATGATGTTTTCTGCGCTATCGATGTCATCTCCAACCTGAACTGCGGCTTGAATGGAATAACCTTCCATCACCCGTTCACCGGCCATTGGTTCGGTAAGTTCAGCGGTTGGGGCTTGATTGATAAGAAGTGAAATCACAACATTTCGGGCTGCAGTTGCAAGTGATTCAACAGAGATTGAGGCTGATGGAGAACCTTGAGATGTGGCGGTAAATTCTGCTGCTGATGCAGTGGAGTCGGATGATTCCGTGATCATTTGGACGATGATTTCAGCATCTATGGTCGTCCCCATAAGGTTCATTTCTGGCAGGGTTGAGTTCGGGAATTGGACGGTAAACTCAGCATATACTGGAACACCATTACGCTGGGCATCAAGGACAAAGGTGCGGTAAGCGTTGAAACTGCCACCTTCCGAGACCTCAATGTTTTGATGGCTTCCATCCACTTGGTCTACTTGAGCACCATAATTTTCAACAAGACCGAGAAGGTTCGTATCTTCAAAGCGAACATCGTAGCCTTCTGTCGCCAGTGAGGTGCTGGCGGTGATGGAACTGGAGCGAACGATGAGTGGTGTTGCCTGTTCCCCAGCGTCAAGATGCAAACCTAGCCCTACCGCGAATTGCTCAATGGTCACGTCGGTAAGGTACAGGGTGTCCAAAGAACGACCGTGATGGAATACTACGGCTGTTCCTGAACCGTCGCCCGAAAGATGGACATTCGTGATCGTTCCAGCACTTCGGTCAATGTCGATGCCAGGCGCCCCGGTGAGGTTGATATCGTTGAGATTGAGGGCTTTGTTTTCTGAACCAATGATTCCTCCAAGACCTCCTGTCACCCCATTGACGTCAGAGAGTGCAAAGGTTCCATCGATTGAGTTGAGTGAAATTAGGGACCCTGTCCCGTTGAATGCATGTGCACTGACTCCGTCAACCTGACCCGTAACACCGGTCAAGTCCAAGCCTTGCTCAACCCCGTCGCCCAGAGTGATTCCTGATATGGAGAGGGAGGCTTGACGCGCCCACAATCCCGGTCCACCGCAATCAGAAAGCGTCACGTTGGACATCGAGAAGATACCGTTTGACTGGAACACTCTGAGGCAGCCGTTTCCTGCGTCTTGAAGGTGGGAATCTCTCAATTGAACCTCGGCATTGCTACCTGTTTCAACGGTGATGAGGCTCTCTGCTGCAGAGCGAGCGAAGAATACACCGTTAGCGCTGAAAGAGCCATCACCGTTGATGCGTACGGCAGGAGCGGCTTCAACCAGTGTTGTACCAGCGAGGTCGATTGAGGCCCCTGCAGAATCTCCGAGAATAAGGCCGCCCCAACGTGCACCTGAGCCGGTTGACCCAAGCGTTGCTTCATCCACATCCATTGTACCGTTGACGGTTATGGTGGCGTCATTGGATACGCGCAGGGACACGCCATCTTGGACGGTCATGGTCGCATCTTTTGACAGTACGAGGGATGATGAGAGTGTGTATGGACTCCACTGCTTTTCAAGAACCAGCCAATCGTCAACGGTTCCAGAAGGTAGGGTTGAGGCCATGAAGGTGTGCTCAAACGATACGTTCGTATCCCAAGAGATGAAATCCTGAAGGCCGTTTGCAGAAATGGCTAACATCACTGTTCCGTACCAGCTTTCACCTGAACTGTCAACGACAAGCGATGGGTGGGACAAGAAGCCGTACCCGAAACTGTCGGTTTGAGTCGTTGCTCCTGCGACGGAAATCAACGCCCCTTCAACGGGGGTTCCTTTGTCAAGAACCGTCACATAAGCCTGTGAAAAGGATTCGAATTTTGCGTCGTTAAGAACCGACACTTGCGCAGGAATTCGTCCTTCGTTTTGGCGAACCTCGCAATATGGCTGTAGTGCTAGGCTGCCATCAAAATGGATTCCATTTACCTGTTTTTGAACGGCACAATTCCATGATACATCGCTGTTAATTGTCAAGAATAAGTCTTCATCAACGACGCTTGATAATGCTCCAAGGCGCCCTTGAGGGGATACGGAGAGAGACGGTGCTTCAATGGTACTTCCTTCGCCCTCCAACACACCGGTGCCGAGGAGAGAAACAGATTCTGATGCTGGTACGATGAGCACGGTATTCATGAGCGTCAGTTGAGCTCCATCTGAAACCGTAAGGCTGCCCGTAAGTTGATGAGAAGCTCCGTCGGGGCGAGGCCCTAAGATGACCACTTTGTTGGAAGGGATGGTCCAATCCCCAGTAGGGATAATTGGAACTTGGACGGATTGACCAATGTAGCCGCCTGTCAAAACAACACGAACACCGGCGCCTTGGTACGTGGCATCAATGACGGACCCTGAAGAGGAAAGAGGGAGCGTTAGTGCGCCATTTACATTCGCTACGAATTCAAATCCATGGACTACCACATTCGCTTCAATGGGTTGGCCGTCTAGATCAGTGAACGTTACGGGTGTTTCTTCCAAGAAGTAAGACTCCGCGATGTTGATTGTTGGAGAACTCTCGCTTCCATAGTAGAGCAATCCCTGTCCCGAGGCGTCTCCTGCCCCTGGTGCCGTATTGATTGGTTCAAAGAATCGGACGGTAGCGGTGGAGTCATCAATCTGAAGGGCTACATCATGAAGGGTCCCTGTGAGGTTGATGGCTTGAAGATGCGACTGTTCGAGCAAGTGGACCCCATAAGTTTGCGCAAGTGTTGAGATGTCTTCTGCAGTAACATCACTGTTGATGAGATGCAGGCCTGCTGTTGATCCTTGGTGAGCATTCAACGAGTCAATCGTTGCAACGCTTCGTTCCATTCGCATTCCGGTGGAGGTGTTCTCGGTATTGATTTCGCCAAGGTCAAGTTCAGCATACCACGCATTCACTCCGACGGAAGAAGAATCTCCTGATTGGAAGGATTTGTGAATGGAAATACCGTCCCAGTCGTGTTCACCACCCAATACATCAATTCCGGTAGATTGAGCGCCACCCAAGCTGACATCGACCGAGGATAGGTGAGAGGTTGGCGTTTGAATGTTAATCCCGACGCCATCGGTAACCGTGTTGGAGTTGATGATATCCACATGTCCTGAACCAGATGCAAAGATTGCTTGTTGGCTGGCCGTGATATGGCTGTTTGTTAGTTCATGCGTTCCGCTTCCTGAAAGCGACATACCTCGTGATACATTGAGAAGGTTCAATCCATCATACATGCATTGTCCCGAACATTTCATGTCCACCACGTATCGGGTATCCTGATGGGTTGCATCGAATTCGACATTGTGAAGTTCAAACCCTGAAACTGAGGTGCCCAGCAGCATTCGCTGTCCAGAGAGAACGGCTTCGTGGATTTTGAGATTGTCTGAATTCGCAGCATCAATGGCGATGGAAAGGTTGGCTCCTGCGACATTTGAGACGTTAATATCGGCTCCTGGATTGGCAGCGATACCCACCGCAACATCATCAAGTTCAAGGCCGTCCACATGAAGTGAGCCAGCGTGCGCCCGAACGCCAATACCGGTATGAGAAACATCAATTCCAGTAACAATTGCAGTCCCTGACGAATCAAGTCCAACCGCTGTATCGATCATTTCAGCGTTGCTCAAGGTCAGTGACCCTGAATCAAGGTAGACGGCTTCATAATCCATACCTCGGGCAGTTAAGTCATCAACAACAGCAGTGCCGCCGTGTACTGCAATACCACGATATGCATCGTTTAGGATGAGGTCATTAGCAGTCAATGTCCCTTCAACGCGAAGTGCCGCTGAAGCATTTGAAATCGAAACGTCATCCAGTGTTGCGGTTCCTGTAGGGGCGATCACAAGACCAATCCACAATCCCTGGCCGTGTGAGCCTTGGGTGAGCGGGGCTGTTGATGAGAAAAAGGAGGTTTGGTCCGCATCCAATGTTCCCTCAACGGTTAGCGAGTATGTTTTGGCGTCAACCGTTGTTCCAGGTTCAAGCGTCAATGTAGCGCCTTGGTCGACGGTGACGTTTCCCTCAAGGATAACGTTTCCAGACCAGGTTGTGTTAACGGTGACCGTACTGTCTGCAGCCGGGACCATCGGAACCCAGGCCATGGTGACCATCAGAGAGATGAGGAGGAAGGCGGGTAGGCTTCGCATGATTCTGCGTTAACTCTCCGCCATATCAAACCAAAGGCTTCGCGTCATTGAATGCAGGTCATTCAAGGGATGGGCCCGCCCGGATTTGAACCGGGGTCTGACGGCCCCCAGCCGCCAAGTATAGGCCAAGCTAACCCACGGGCCCGCTGTGATCTCAGTTTCGAGCTGCACTGAACGGTATGATCTCTTGGATGAGGTCAAGGTGACCTACATACATGCGTCGGCAGCAGTAACGGGTGAGGCCCACTTCATCGAGGGCTTCAGCGTCAGTCTTGCCTTCGCTTAGCAATATTTTGAATTCTTCCCATTTGTGGGCGACTACGGCGCCACAGCTGAAACATCGTACTGGAATAATCATGATATCACTTCATCGGTAGGACTTCTGCTTCTTGCGGCGAGCACCACGGCCGAGTTGATGTTTGGGTTCCTTACGACGTGGGTCGTTCACGAGAAGACTGCGGTCAAAGCGCAGGTATTCGTCACGAAGTTCTTCGTCGATGCCTTCTGCTCCGCCGTTGTAGTGGACAAGTCCACGGGCGATGGCGGTTCGGATAGCGTCGGTTTGTCCCATGATTCCTCCACCGTTGGTGGTAATGGTAATGTCGACCTTGCTCAAACGGTTCATGGCGTCAGCGATAACCAACGGCTCCATGGACTTGCGACGAGCAAGTGAAGGTTGAAGAATTTCAATAGGTTCTGAGTTAACGCGAACTCGGCCTTTTCCGGCCTTTACCGATGCACGAGCAACGGCTGTCTTGCGCTTACCTGAGGATTCAACTGATTTTTTCTTTCGTGCTGCCATCATTGTTCACCTCCGGTCCATCGATGCGTTGGGGCACCCAAGTCTGCGCTGATGTCGCCCAGACGGATGAAACGCTCAGGAAGGTCTCGTCGGAATTTGCTGTCGTCGCCGTGTTGGTGGCCTTCAGGTAGGTCGCCCGCCAAGTGGCTTGGGCATCCAATCTCAACCCGAAGGTTGCGAAGGGCACGACGGCCGCTGCTCTTCTTTTGGTACGGTAACATACCTCGGACAGAGCGCTTGAGAATCATGTCGGGCATACGTGGGTAGAACGGACCCTTTCGGGCGTGGTTCAATGCATACTTTGCATGATAGTTGTCAAGAACAGATCGTGGCCGGCCGGAAACGATTGCTTTCTCTGCGTTGATGATGATAACTTTGTCATCACGGTGCTCTCGTGCTGCTTTGAGCAAGAGTTCCGCAGAGGCAGAAGCCAGACGACCCAAGATGAGTCCGTCGGCGTCGAATACGTAGGTCGTTTCATCCAAGGATAACGACCCCCGTGCCTGTTGGATTTTCGTTCATCAGCTCGCTGTAGGTCATAAAACGACCTCCAGCGGCTTCTATTTTCTCACGTGCGCCGTTGCTGACACTGTAGGCGGCGATGGTGTGACCATTGGTCAACTCACCTGAGCCGAGCAGCTTGCCTGGTACGAGGATGGTTGCACCCTCGGGGGCGTAGCGGCTCACACGGCTAAGGTTAGGTTGGGCCCAATTCTTACGGCTCTTTGAGAGTCGCAAGGCCACATCTCGCCAAACAGCTACTCCGGTGTCGCGAGACTGGGCTTTCAACTGGCCAATCATGTTGACCAGTCGGGCGTTTGTCTTACGTTCTGGGTTACTCATTTGACTCCCTCGATGCTTTGAAGCAAGTCGCCGACCGTCCCTCCCATTATGAAGTCACCGACGCGAGTGCATACCTCATCGCGCCGCTGTCCAGCGGTTTAAGCCCTAGCAGTAAGGCGATTTACCGGTTTCAAATTCAGTCGAAGAGGATTTCGCCTTTCGCGTCCAGGAGCTCAACCGTGAGGCCGGAGGCGCGGGCTTGAATGATGATCTCATCGTGTAGGGTGTCGGAGAAATCATCGAGAGCCCCGAGCGCAGTAATGCCCGCTACGTCTGTTAGACGATCAATAAGGTGATTCAAAATGCAACTGACTCCGTATGCTTGACCAGCGCGGAAGGCGTGGTCCGGGCTTCCGACCTCGGGGTCTTCAGCTTTCATGCGAAGCATGACCGTTTGAGAGTATGCAACAAGAGCACCGTAGATGGATTCGATAATCTGAGCTGCTTCGAGGTCTCCAAGGAGCATCTGGGATTGTGCAAGTGCTGCACGTACGGCTTTTTCGTACAATCCGTGGGCACCAATGGTGTCTGTGGTTTCGATTTGCATGGCTTGGTCAATGAGAGCTTTCCAGTCTTCCATGATTCGTCACAGGACCGCCACCCTTTGAAGGTTAAGGCGGATTTGCTCTGGCTCTCGCTCAAATGCACCCTACGCAGGCAGATATTCTAGCGGCTTCAAATCTTGAAATCTGAGCCTTCGCCTTCAACGATTCCGGCTTGACGAACGGTACCATCGGCTGCGACAAATTGTCCAGCCTTGGTTTGGTTCTCATACAAGCTAGCCACGTCAACGCGCTTCACGACCGATTCTTCTCCAAGGGACATCGTCAATGAATTGGTGATGCCGTTAAGGGTCTGAATGGCTCGGTCACGGTGTGTAGCGTCGATCGTGTGCTCTGAATATCGGGCTTCCTCAAAGATTGACAGGAAGTCGTCCATTTGGTCGGTTGGGACCATGCTGAACGCTGTTCGGACGGCAGCCTCGAATTCACGAGCTGTTTCGTAGACCTTCTTCATGAAACCGTATTTCTTGAAGTGCTTGACGAGGCTCTTGTAGCAATCAAAGATTGCAGCAATGTATTCGTTGCTCGCTTCAAGTTGCATCATAGCGTCGGTCAAAATACCTCGTAGAGCCTGTACCTGTCGGCGTTCTTGGACACGGCGGTAGTAAACTGCACCTGCGATCAAGAGCGACATCAATACGATGGCAAAGGCGACAAGGTTTCCAGGAGACAGTAAACTGTTGGCTCCTAAGTTATCTCCACCCTCCAAGTAAGTGATTTCGTGCGTGATGTTGTCCGTTGAGGCGGCAAAGTAAGGTGAGCCGTCATAGTAAGCGGTGATTCTCCACTCCCCACTGCAGCCAGGAACGCCGTCACAGGTTGTTCCAGTAAAGTCCCATGTGAAGGATGCAATACCCTGTTCGTTGGTTCGGGACTTGTTGTTCAAGTCTGAAAGAACCCATTCACTGGTGTTCGAGTCAAAGTATTGGTAGGCGAAGATGACTTCTTCGTTTTCCACAGCAAGGTCGAGGCGGTTTCGCAACAATGCGACTTCTCCGTAAATGGTATCTCCCTTATCTGCACCGTTGTCACCAGTATTGCTCCATGTGGTCTTCACCTGGAGGTCAACGCGTGAACGAACGAGAACTTCAATGTCCATAGAAGAGCCGTTGAGTGCTCCTGAGTTGTCTTTGTCACAACCACCTGGAACATTTCTGTCCGGCTCGAACGCAACTCGGAGTGTTCGGAACCCTTCCAGTTTACCACCGGTGGTTTCAACGCCCCGGAGAGTCGGGTTCTGGTCGGGGTTAGCACTGAACCATTCGACGCTTCCGTCGATGTTACTGGTTCGGATGGACGCCAAAGGACGAACTTGCTCGTTGGGGTCAAGGTAGATGTTGAGGCACTTTCCACCGACAAATTGACCGTTGGATTGGGCCAAGAACGCATCAACGTGGAACGATTCCTTCAGGTAAAGAACCGGGTAGCGTGAACCGTTTGGTGCAACAAATTGGTCAACACTGGACATGAACGGTCCAACTTCTGTGATTTGTAGCGTCGAGTTCGAGAAGACCTCGAATTCTGTTTGAACGGTCTTGTTCTCGTATCGGTAAGCATCGTTGTTATCGTATGCTGAATATGTCACGGTAACCTTTGCCTTTCCAGCCATCACGTCAGAGAGAGGACAGGTGATTCCAAAGTAGCCGTCACCGTCTGTCATTCCCGATTGACATGCAACCGGTCCTGTCTGTCCGTTGACCATCTCGTAGTTGACACGGATGGAACGGTCGGTGAGGTTCACGCCGAGTTCATCAGTGAGTTGTCCGGTAACAATCATTGGTTTTGGAATGACTTCGCCAGTCAATGGATCGATTTCGCTTGTGTAAACGATTTGGTCATCAACGGTCATCACCGTGCGGCCAATCAACGAGAATCCGTTGGCATTGTTGGTCATCACGAGGCGGAAGTGGTCGTTTCCTGGAATCTGAACACATGGGTCCCATGCGCCCTGAATACCGAGGTAACTTACATCCAGTTCTTGACATCCTTCGTTTGGAAGTGTTTCGTGGAATCGTAGAATCACGTTGACCGGTCCAAACCCATCGGGTAGGAAGGATTCAGGGTCAGCACGAAGGAGTGTGGGGCTAAGTGGACTCACGTTTGATTTCAAACATCCAATGGTTTCCTCAGCTTCCAATCCGTCGCCATCAATGTCACGGTCTGGGATGTCATCGCCGTTTCCGTCATAGAAACAAAGATGAGAGCCGTCCGATTCAATCTCTGGCAGCGATACAACACCGGCGCTTGGAGCGACGGTTGCGACAACTTGGCGGTGGAGTGTACCTTGGAAGTCCGTTCCTTCGAAAATCACATCAACAAGCCCACCGTTGGGAGCGCTTGAGCCGGTAAGGGCTGAACCGCCTGTATCACGAACAAGTGTCTTGTTATCATCGGTGACTTGCGCTGTAAAGTCCCATTTATCTCCTGAACGCCGTATGTTCTCTTCTGCAGAAAGAACCTGCATGTAAGTACGGGATACAACCCAAACAGATTGCGAGGCCGTGTTGCCCTTCATGAGCGATGTCCCGGGATATTCAAACTGCAGCGTGAAGTTGCCCAACTCGTCTTGAGCTGAGATATTGAATGGGATCTCAAAGAAACCATTGCTGTCAGTGTAATTGATTCCAGTACGTCCATCAAACGACCACGTGTAGTTAACCGGTGCATTACGCACAGGTTGAAGCGAGTTGTCAACGAGTTTCGCTTGGATGGTCGTGTTGGTGTTGCGATACAAACGAGGTACGGAGGTCGTGATGAAGTCCGTAGTTCCAACAACGGTGACGTTGATGTATGCGCCTGTGGTTGCGAGTGTGGAAGAATTCCCAGTGAAGTAGTAAGCAGAGTTAGCAAAGTCAACCCGGAGACCGTAAGTTCCAGCAGCGTATTGGCTGAACCAGGACCAGTTGTAATCGAAGGTTGCGTCGCCGTCCTGCATGATTGGGCGTTGGGTAAACGCAGTCTCACCGGCTCCGATGAATTGGCCGTTCTTGTCAACGTCAACTTGGAGTGAAACTGGGTCTTGATCCCATGCATCGTTGGTGCGGTTGGTCACCTTTCCAATCACTTGTAGGGATTCTCCTGTATTCATCTCAGGAACAATCTCACAACGTACTGGGCTGTTTGGATCGTTTCGGTCTACTGGTCCGCAAGGCGGTAGGTTTCCGTCTCCACCGTTCACCAAATTGATGAACCAATGGGTTCCATTAGCCGCCAAAAACGGACGAAGACTTGCCGCCTGGCCCGTAAGGCTGCTTGGAATTCCGTCCCAAGAACTTGGGTAAGGCTTGAACGACGAGACATCGTTGTAGTCAACGTTAGCTGCATCTAAGGCAGGTTGATGGAACAATGTAGCCCAGTCACCAAAGGTACCGTCGCCATTGTTAACCGTTGCATCGTAGTAGTAAATCGGGCTGAGTCCGTCAATAATCATCGTTCCTTCAATGTTCATTCGGTGCATGACACGAACTGAGAACGGGTCAGCTTCATCTCCGTTCAAGAACGGGAATGGCCATTCGGACGCGAGTTCTGGAGAAACACGAGCAATGATCTCGATGTCCCCGGCAGGGAGGGAGGTGTTGGTGTAATTGTAACGTACAGCTTCACCTACCGAATCCAAAACAATGTCGTGTTGGGCAGATAGGGCATTCCAAACAATTTCTTCGTATGCACCAAGCGCTTGTCCGGCTCCATTCTCAGCACTTGAGTTGAATTGGACCTGTTTCCAAGTTCCACTGATGCCCAAGTCTTGAACGAAGGTGAGTGAAGCCCAACCGGTTGCGTCTGTTCGGTAGCCGTTGTTGCCCAGTCCAGTGAAGTTGGTAGGGGTAGTGAGGTTTCCAAACAGTCCTCCGAAGATGGAGAAGGTAATCGGTGAATTCTTGATTCGGTTGTCAAACAATCCTCGGTCCCAATCCGCTTCATAATGGGCCTTAAAGTCAAGCCAGAACGGTTGTTCGTCACTTCTGAAATAAGTCCATGCCGAGTAATCAACGGTCATGTTGGCTTCAGCACCGATGAAGTAAGACTGGGATTGATTGCCATTGAAGACAAACATCTCAGTCACTTCAGCATAAACTCGGTAAGTGTTGTTGTCTCCAACGGTTAGGTCTTCAGGGTAAAGGAACTGTCCGACGCTGAAGTTTCCACCTGCGTCGGTAAGGACGTTGGTGGTCTCAATAGCAGTCGTGTTGTTTGCGGTCCACTCAATGTGGACTTGAACAGGAAGTTCAGGCGCTGGCTCCACCGATCCGGATACAGGGCTCAACCAATCAACATGGCCAGAGAAGATGGCCGGACTTTGTGCATCCAACCAAAGGTTGTCTGGAAGGTCAAGTGTGATGTAAGTTGGCAGTTTGTCATCAGCGTCAAGAATTCCGTTGTTGTTGCTGTCCCAATCAGAGGACAGCTCGACATCCTCAATTTGGTCCCAGTCAGCGTCGCTGCGTGAGTCGTTGTCGTCATCGTTGTCAATTGCGTCAGGTCCAGTTCCAGCGTCCAAGGGGTTCGCCATAGCCTCGCCATTGCCAAAGTCATCGTGATCCCAAGGGTTGGTTGAGTTGCGGTCAAAGCGTGTCGGCCAGAGAAGAACTTCATCTTCGTCTTTCATGCCGTCTTCGTCATCGTCCTCGTCAATATCGTCACGGGCGCCATCGTTGTCGTGGTCGAATGGTGCGGTGATGCTTTCCAGCAGTTCTGCTGCGTTGGTCAAGCCATCGCCGTCCCAATCATCATCAGCCCAGTTGAGGATTCCGTCGTTATCGTTGTCAAAAGTAGATTGTTCTTCGCCCCAGAAACATCCTGGAAGGAGTTCTTGGTCAACGTCCAACCGTCCGTCGTTATCGTCATCAGGGTCTTCTCCGTCAGGGATTCCATCGTTGTCGTTGTCAACGTCGTAAATACTTGGGCTGCGAAGACCTTGGGACAGAATTCCTCGGTCCCACACCGACTGGAAGAATCCATCGTCGTCTGCGTCCGCGTCGTTACCGTCGTCATCGTTATCCACACAGTTTGTTCCTTGGAAGAAATTGCCGTTGTTTTGTCCAGTATCGTCGTCCAAGTCGAAGTTGGTATCAATTTCAAAGAAATCCCAGATACCATCGTTATCGTCGTCAACATCGTACCAGTCGTAGATTGCGTCGTAATCGTCGTCCAAATCTACGGTTGAGTTCGTAAAGTCGCCGTCAATGTCGCCATCAACGTCGTTCTTGAGGAGATCAGCCCCTAATTCGTCGGGGAAATCTGCTTCTGGTCCGTTATCTGTATTCCATTGCCACAGACCTGTAGTGAGGCCAATCCAGCTGACGTATGCGTCGCGGTTGTCGGCAATTTGAACGTAGGTTAATCCAGAATCAATATTGCCATCGCCTCCGAAGTCATAATGGTAACATCCACCTTGGGCACCAGGCGTACAACTCCAGTTTCCTGAAGGGCCGCCAGCGGTTGCACCTTGGTCGAAGTTTGCATCAGCACGGGTCGAGTAAGGAGAGCCAAATTGTGAGTTGACTCCGTTGAGGGGCATCTTGTAAGCGAGGGCGTAGGCGTAACCACAGACGTATCCTTGGGCCAAGTTACCAGCAGTCCATCCGCAAACGGAAAGATTGTAACTTCCACCCATCTTGATATCATTAATATCGAGTACTCCATCATTTCCTTCATCTTGGTCCCACCAATCGGGCATACCATCTGCGTCTTGGTCAATGTCCAATCCATTGATGAGGGAGTCCCCATCTGAATCAATATCCCACTCGTTGGCTCCATTGTATGGAGACCAGCGTGCAAAGAAGAACCAGTAAAATTCAGGAACGACACCGGGGGTCACTGGAGTGGTGGTTGCATCGTATCCGTTGTAGTCAAGTACGACTTCTGCGAATGGGTAGTGTTGGAAGACCATGTTCCAGTGGTCGGTAGCGTTGGTTCCGTACAGTTGACCGTCCGAACTTCCATCAAGATCGCCTCCGTCGTTAACAGGGTAATATGGAGTTCCGAATGAATCGGTAGAATCGTAGTCAAGAACGCCGCAGTTTCCGTCGTCCGGGTCAAACAGGTCCGATACACCGTCGTTATCGTCGTCCCAATCGATGCTGTTTTCCAATCCATCACCGTCGATGTCAGAATCGACATCGTTTGGTCCGTCGTCTCGATAGAGAGCACCGTTGATGACGTGCAAGTCGTTATCGTTGTCTAAGTCACAATCCCAATCGATGTCAAGCAGGTCAATGATTCCGTCGTTATCGTCGTCAACGTCATCCCAGTTGTCGATTCCGTCGCCGTCCCAATCATTGAATTGGGAAAAGGAGGCTCGGCGTGTTTGACACTTTGGATCGGGATTCACGGGGTTGGGGTTCGCTTGTGTTGGACAGTTCCAGGTAGCAACGATTGCATTGTCGTCCAATGGGAACGAGTCGTTTTCGTTGTCGATGTTGTCGTTGTCCGTATCGTAGGGAATATCTGCTCCGCCAACGGCAAAGTTTCCGAGATTGTCAGGAGATTCTGTACCGCCCATGTCGGCGTCAAGCCAGTCGTAAATTCCGTTGTAGTTTTGGTCAAACGGTCGGCGAAGATCATCGTCAAGGTCGCTGTCGTAGTCAATTTCACAATCGATTACGTTGTCACCATTGCTGTCAGCTCCAGGAACCTGGAAGATTGCCGTGGAGACGGTTGCGACATCAATTCTCGCTCCCGAGTTTCCACCAGAAATAATGATGTTGTCTCCTGCAGAGAACCCCCGTCCACCGTCGCTAATGGTAACTGAAGTAAC
>JAQXEX010000035.1 GCA_029250625.1 Candidatus Poseidonia sp.
CGCCATGGAAGGTCAAGTTTTTTGCGCAGGAGGTTTTGTTCTGAAAGGTCCACCATGAGTGTGACACGAGCACCAATCCATACCGAAATCATCTCGGTTCTTGGACCGAGATTTGTTGTCAGTAAAAAGGCGCCCTTCGGAAGTTCTTTACATCCCAGTTCTTCTTCAAAATCGGCAACCATTGGCGCCCAGCCTCGTAGAAGCCGAGTGAAAGTTTCAAGGTCGATCTCCATGGTATTCTTTGTGATGACATCGCTCAAAAGATACAGCGCCTCTTGGCGGGTGCGCCAGGAATTTTTCTTCAGTGTAAACGCCGGCATGCCAACATGAACGGCCCGTAATGGGTGGAAGGTTCCTTTTGGCCACAATTCCCCTTTGTTGTTGGGACATTCCCGGTCATAGAGCCGTTGTGCTACCATAGGGGGTGCGATGTTCATTCGCTTACCTCGCTGCCATACCGAATAGGGAGAATCGTCCATTCCGTAGACTGAAAACACCTCTTTCTGCACTTCTTCGTCCGCACGTACAACTGTATTTTTGTCATGAGGGGGGGCGTTTCTGACTTTTGGCTCCCACCCTGCATCATTGCGCAGTTGCCTTCTCGAACGGAAGGTTTGAGCGATACCTTCTGGAGATGCTTCCGGGCGATGGCGTAACAAGGCGAGGAAGAAACCACCTGTGTCGTTGTCCATATGCCACAACCTTCTGCATCCGGGCAGGACCTCTTTCAAATGCGTCTCAAATGCAACCTCACTGGCTTCCAGTTGTTGGATTCTATCGTCCGGACAAAGGTGGGCAACGTCAAGGAACGGCAGTCCGTTACGTGCCTCTCCCGGTTCGGTTGGCATGCCCTTCTCGTCAAAACAAGGCCACTTGTTCATGCCGGGATGGAGGGTGAGGCCCGGTAAGCGTTCGTCGTCAATCGGGACCAGTTCCAAATATGGACATCTTCGGAGAATTTCTGCAACCACCGCTTCATTTTCGATGGGGTCAATGCTGCATGTAGAGTAGACCAAACGTCCACCCGGTGCGAGTAAAGCGGCTCCACGCATGGCGATTTCAAGTTGCATCTTGAACATCCGACGCCCTTCTCTTGGCGTCCAATTCCACCATACATCACGATTTTTCCGAGTCGTGGCGGTTCCAGTGCATGGGACATCGGCAACCACAGCATCAAACCCCGGAGGGGGAATTCGACCGAGGTGACGTCCGTCATGTTGCGAAATGACCATGTTCGCCAAACTCAGTCGGCTTCGGTTGCTAACCAGCATGTTAAGTCGCCCAGATACAGGCTCATTGGCAACGACAACGCCGTTTGGATGCAGCCCTTCTGCCAGTTGCGTGGCTTTGGAACCCGGTGCGGCACAGAGGTCCAAAGCGAGCGTTTCCTGCGTCAGGTCCAGCAGTCGGACAGGAAGCATACTGGCAGCTTCTTGTCGGGTGATACGGCCGGTTTCATGCAACAGAGCCATCATCCGTTGTGCGACACCTTCGGGGGCTCTTCCCCGAGCAAAAGGCATGACCCATCCGGATTCATCAGGCATCCATGAAAGAGGCTTCCCGCCAAGTTGCTTCACTTGTTCAAGCGTCCAATCACGATCGGAACGATGGACGGAGATTCGGAGGGTTTCAGGAAGAGGTGCTAGAGCCGAGGCCATCCATGGTTCAGGGTCAACCCCCAAATGTTTGACCATGGAAGTCAAGGCGCAGGTTGCAGCTTGCACCCGCCGTTCTTCCTCGTTATCGGTTGGTCCTCGCACACTTACCCCTCCGGCCCCTTCTCTTTGGGCCTTCCGCCACGTACAAAGAGTGCCGGCTTTTGTTGGAACACATGCTGGGAGACGTAGCACCTTGGTATCTGCCTCTCATGTTCGGGGCGTGTATGCTCTGGTGTTTTGCACCCAGCCTTTTGCCTTGGTGTGATGAAAGGGGCGCATTGGGGCTTGTCTACAAGTGGACTCCGCCCGCCATGGTCGGTGGATTGGTCCTTTACCGAGCAAATGGCATATTTTCTCTGGATTTTAGCCACACTGAAGTCGCCACAATCTTGACACCATCATCTTCGAGAGCGGACCAAATAACGCTGATGTTTACGGGGCAAGGAGCGATAGAAGGAGCACTTTTGGCCCTCATGATGTTCTCCCTTTTGAGCCCTAAATTGCCCAGCCTAAGGGCTGTCGGAGTTGAACATCGTCAAGCGGTTCAGCAAGGATTGATGCGCCACAGTGGATGGTGGATACTGATTTGCGTTGTTCTTCTCTTTTCGGACTCGCATTACATTGAGCCAAGTTCACTACCGAGTTCGCCCACGGTGGAATTAGCATCATGGTGGAGCCTGGCATCCATTGTCTGCTTCAGTCTTCTTCTCATCATGTCGGGAGAAATCGTTGCGTCAACCTCTCTTCTTACGACCAATGATTCAACTTCGCTTCTCTTCCGAAGAGCCGTTCTCAAATTGCTTCTTCTCCTCCCTGTTGCATGTTATGCAATAGCACAAACCGAGGTCTTGAGTGAGGCGTGGTGGGCTCGACCGATGCATGATTCAAATCAGACCGTTGCGTTGATGATCCTCGTTTACAGCCTCCTCATCTGTTGTGTTCATGCACCTGCTGCATGGTTGGAATCAGGTTTGGGTCAAGGGGACGGGCAGAGTGTTTCGATGACTTGGGGATACGGGGGCGTAGTGGCGTTATCCTTTTTCGTATGCATTGGTTCTGTTAACCATGTGGACTTGTTTGGAACCGGTATGCAAGTAATCTTAGTCAGTTTGCGACTGACATCCTTCATTGCGCTAGCAGGTGCATTGAGCATGCTTCTCCCGACCATGGGCTTCGATTCTGCCCACCGGCCTGAATTGTGGTGGCTTCGTTTTACTCTGTATCTTTGCGTCCCAGTAGGCTCCTTGTTCTCAGTTTCATTTTGGCTCCTGATTCCTTTGGTTTTTACTGCAGGCATCCTTACGCTGAACTTGCCTTGGATTTTGGAAGACCATCCCTTTGAGTTGTTTCACAAACCCCTTCTCGTCTGGACTGCGCTTCTCGGACTTCTTGTTGTTCTGGGATTAATGCTTACTACCTCGTATGCGATGTTGGTGGTTCTGTTTGGGGCCCTTCTCACTGCAAATGCTCTCTTTATGACGCTTGGAATGAACAACTGGGCCCATCAGGACTCATGAGGAAAACCGCTCGCGAGCCGTTGCATCCATCGCGCTTCTTATTAGGGCAACAAGAAGCGATTCATTCCAAGTCTTCGGACTTTAGGGATGGGACCCTCATGGCACGAGCCTTTAGATCAGGAGTAGAAACGAACAAAAAAGTGAGAATGCCGTTGCGACATCGAGTATGGCAGCCCATACGAGATTTGCAATCGCTGACCACTCGTGCACAACGAACTGGTAAGGGCATGGGCCCCTTGGTGGAGGTTCCGGCATTGGTTCGTATTGAGGACGAACATTGGATTTTTGAGCGGATTGATCAATCCACATTGAATCAACTTACGCACCGCTTGGTTGTTGCAGGTGAGCATGGCGAACAAACGCTCGGAGTGACAGAAAATCTTCACGTCGCTTTGGAAGTTGCAAAACGCATGGCTGAATTAGAGCAGCGTGTGGTTATGATTCAGCCGCTTTGAGCGAATCAAGAGAAGATGGCCCAAATGGCTTGGATGACACCTTGGTTGACGAGGTAAAAGAATCCACCAAGTCCAATGCAGGCAAGATAGACCTGAGCGGGGGTAATCTTCCACGAGTCTTCCGACTCTTCGTCGAAATAACGAATCAATCCAGCAGCTTGTTGAATACCACTGCCGTCGCTCTTCTTCTTCTTCGTTGCCATGGCGACCGTTTGTGGCGAGAAACCTCCCCCTTATCAACGCGACGCGGCGATATCACTCATTCTTCTTCAGGTGAAGGGGAGGTCAAATCCACAAATGGGACTTCATCCTCAGAGGGCTCAATCGGAACAATGCGCCCCATTTCATCCATTGAAGATGGCTCATCCACATTCAGAATCTCCTCGGGAGAGCCTAGAATTTCGGCTGGAGCGTCAATGATGATCGGGGAGGAGCCGGGGTCTATTGCAATCAACTCTGCTTCGACGCGAGCGAGAGCGCGTTCCAATCCGGGTGCATTTTCATCGTGCAGGGCTTCTTGAGCCATGTGGAGTTCATGACCAATGTGGTCACGAAGGGCATCCAATTCATCGTCTTCAACCTGGTCAAGAACAACATTACAACGCTGTTGGAGACGGTCAATCTGTTCTTGCAAATCTGCCTTTGCTCTGTTTCTGTGACCAAGCCACTGGCGTTCGTTTTCTTTGGTGGTCTGACCGTCACCATGGCGAGAAAGCCATTTTTGAACGCTTCTGGGGTGGGAAAATTCCCACGCCTTGTGGCCTAGAGCACTCATGGTGTCAAACACAATCCTTGCACGTTCACGCACAGGGCCGGTAAGGGTGATGACATTGAGATAACCTGAATTGAACAATCCAAAGGCCCAGTAACTCCGAGAAGCAATGCGGACCGTGATGTCTCCACTGCGGGTGATCAGTGTCCACCGCTGTTCATTAAACCCTGGAGCTTCCTCCATTTCGGGAGTTTCAGGATGAGGTAATTGCGCCAGCAAGGTCGTGGCTATGTTTCCTAGATACACCACTTTGTGTGGCGCATTGAAGTGTTTACTGCGGAGTAGTGCGCTACCCAAGTCCATTCGATGACTTGCTTCGGCCTGCTTAACTTGGGCGACGAGGACGCTCTTGGCCGGATCCAATGTAGCCTCCGCCATGCCCAAACCAAGAGGTTCATTGACATGAAGAAACCGCTTTGTGGTTCAACAGCAACA